>NZ_JBGGGT010000002.1:3020000-3335000 GCF_041276405.1 Microvirga sp. TS319
CAGCATGGCGTCGGTGGCCTCGCGCAGACGCTCCGGCGAGGAGTGCCGCCAGTACTGGAACAGCCACGCGCCCATTTTCGGCAGATGGGACAAGCGGTAGCGCACGTCCGGAGAGCGGTTCAGTCCGTAGCGGAGCAGAGCCGGGAGCCGGCGCGGCATCGCATAGGGAATGACGCTCGCCCGCTCGATGAGACCGGCATTGCCGTAGCTCGTCTCCTCGCCCGGCGAGCGGCGGTCCACGAGACAGACGGAGCGGCCGCGCGACTGGAGGTGGAGGGCGGCGGACACACCGACGATTCCTGCGCCGAGCACGACGACGTCATAACGCATGATGAGCAATCTTTACTGAGCGTTGGGTTTGAGAGCGGTCTTCGCCGGACGGGTGAACCAGGCCCGACGCGTCGGTTGAGGCAGTTCCCCCACCCGCAGATGACGGGTCAGCCGCCTTTCGAGCAGCGCCCAGAGCCGCCTGATGCATTCGACGATCACGAGGTAGAGCACGGCCGCCCACAGATAGAGCTCGAAATTGTACGAACGCGAGAAGGCGAGCTTGGTCACGCCCATGAGGTCGTAGATCGTGACGAGCGACGCGATGGCGCTGGCCTTGATCATGAGGATCAGTTCGTTTCCGAGCGGCCGCAGACAGACGATCATCGCCTGTGGAAAGATGACCTTCACAAAGGTGATGGCCTTGTGCATGCCGAGCGCCGCAGCAGCCTCGCGCTGCCCGCGCGGCACGGACTGGATGGCGCCCCGGAAGATCTCCGCCTGATAGGCGGCCGTGTTCAGGGTGAACGCGAGCAGGGCGCAGTACCAGGCCTCGCGGAAGAACCACCAGAGGCCGAGATCGGTCCAGAAGGCACGCAGCGATCCGAGGCCGTAATAGAGCAGAAACAGCTGCGCGAGCAGCGGCGAGCCGCGGAAGAAATAAATATAGGCGCTCGTGAACCAGCGAAGGAAAGCCTTGTCCGAGAGGCGCGCCAGGGCCAGCAGCAGCCCGAGGATGCCGCCGAGCGTGAAGGAGATCGCCACCAGCTGCGCCGTGACGCCGACGCCTTCGACGAAGCGCCAGCCGTAGCGATCGAGAAGATCGAGATCGAGAACGAGGCCAACAAGATCGCGAAACGTCATTCTAGCCTCTCGCATGGCCGCGATTGGCGCGGCGTTCCAGAACCGTGAAGGCGAGCCCCGATCCCGCCGAGAGCACCAGGTAGATGACGCAGGCCGCGAAATAGAACACCACAGGCTGCTTCGTGGCGCCCACGGCGAGGTTCGTCTGCCGCATCAGGTCGACCAGCGAGATCGTCGAAATCAGCGACGTGTCCTTCAACAGGGTCAGCCAGTTGTTGGACAGCCCCGGCAGCGCCGCCCGCAGGAGCTGCGGAAACACGATCAGCCGGAAGGTCAGGAGCCGGGACAGCCCCAGCGCGCTTCCCGCCTCGTACTGCCCGCGCGGAACGGTGTTGAGCGCGCCCACCCAGACCTCGCTGGAAAAGGCCGCGAGAACCAGGCCGAAGGCCACGACTCCGGCCAGGAAGGCGTTGATCTGCAGCTGCCCTCCGTAGCCCATCGCCGCCATGAGGCGCTGGATCAGGATCTGGCCGCCGTAATAGACCATCAGCAGGGTCAGGAGCTCCGGCAACCCACGAAAGACCGTCGTGAAGAGAGTGGCCACGGCACGTGCCCGCGTGCTGCGGGAGCGTGCCATCAGGGCGATGGCGAGGCCCAGGAAAATGCCGACGGGCAGAGTGGCGAGCGCGAGCGACAGGGTCACGGCGGTTCCTGCCGCGAGCGCGCTGCCCCAGCCGCCATCGGAAAAGGAAAGAAGCGACAGAATATCCTGCAACGGACCGTCCTTTGCGCAGGGATCGCGGCAGGCGCCGGCGCGATGAGCCTGCGCCTGCCGACAGTGAAGCGTTGTTCCTGACGATTTAATAGATGTCGAATTCGAAGTATTTGTCCTGGATCTTCTTGTAGGTGCCGTCCGCGACGATCTCCTTGATCGCCTTGTTGAACTTCTCCTTCAGATCCTTGTCTTCCTTGCGGATCGCGATCCCGGCCTCGGACATGGTGCCCTCGATGTCGCCCAAGAGCTTGCAGCAATCCTTGCCCGCGTTCTTCAGCCATTCGACCAGAACGAACTTGTCGGCGACAGAAGCATCGAGCCGTCCGTTGGCGAGATCGGCATTGGCCTCGTCCTGCGTCGGATAGAGCTTCGCCGAAGCGCCCGCCTTCCCGTACACGTCCTCGGCATAGATCGCCTGGGTCGTGGACGATTGCGCACCGACCGTCATGCCTTTCATGGTGGCGGCAGTGGTGTCCTTGATCTTCGAGTCGTTCGGAACGGCGACGGACAGCGGCGTGCGGTAGTAGCGGTCCGTGAAATCGATCTGCTTCTTGCGCTCGTCGGTGATCGTCATCGAGGCCACGACCGCATCGAATTTCTTGGCGAGCAGCGCCGGGATCATGCCGTCCCAATCCTGGGCCACGACGGTGCACTTCACCTGCATCTTGTCGCACAGCGCATTGGCGATTTCGACGTCGAAGCCCTGCAGCTTGTTGTTGGAATCGATGAAGTTGAAGGGCGGATAGGCACCTTCCGTTGCGATGACGATCTCCTTCTTGTCCTGCGCGAACGCCAGCGACGTCATGCCCAGGACGCAGATGCCTGCCGCGAGAAGTGTCTTGTACATTCTTGTACCCTCTGTTGTTTCGACCTGACCGGTCCTCTCCACGCCTGACCTCACGGGCTCTCCGTGTAGCCGACGAATTCGTGATAAAGCGCGGCCGTCGCATTCAGCCGCTCTTCGACCTGCGGGCCGAGCTCGTTGAAGACGGCATTCAGCAAAAGATGCACGAGAGACAGCATCGGCGCGGTCGATTCCCAGAACAGATTGAGATCGGTCGGGATGCGGAACACCTCGCTCGTGCAGCCATCCGCCCAGTCGCAATAGATGTCCGTGACCAGGGTGACCGGAATGCCGCGCCGATGCGCCTTCAGCGCCAGAAGTTCGGCGTGCCTGGAATAGCGGCGCGCCTCGAAGATCACGAGCGCCGATGCCTCCTCGCCTCCGAGCAGCGCCTCGGCGAAATGGCCGGAGCCCGCGTCGAGCAGATGCACGCCGTCGCGCAAATACTGAAGGTTATGGACGAGCGAGGCGGCGATGCCCCTCTCCGTCTGGAAGCCGGCCACATGGACCCGCGACGCCGTCGCCAAGCGGTGACTTACCGCCTTGAAGGCCGCCGATTGCGCATATTCGTAGACCCGGACCAGGGCCGCGATCTCCAGCTCGAAGCTCTTCGTAAGCTCGCCGAGATCGTGGCGGCTGCGCCTGCGGAATTCCTTGAGCCGGTCGCCCAGGAGCCAGGGGCTTCCGCCCAGATCTGTCCTCAGGTGATCCTTGAGGTCCTTGAGGTGCCGATAGCCGATGGCACGGCAGAAACGCCCGACCGTAAGCTCGCTGACGCCGATCTTCTGGGCGATGGTGGCCGAGGTCTCGAAGGGCAGCTCGTTCAGGTTCGCGAGCATGTAGCTCGCCACTGCCCTGCCGGACGCCGTGGCCCTCTCCAGGCTCTCTTCGAGGCGCTGCTTTACGTGCTGGCTCAAGACCGCTCTCCCCCGGGCCATTAAGACAGCTCTCTGACATAAAAGCAATCATTGCTATCTTTCTGTCATTGAGAGGCTGACAGGGCGTATGCGTCTGGCCCATCGTCCGGGAGAAGCCGAAGGGCCGCGACAGCCAGCCACGTCGTCACACCGCAAAGACGTGGATCCCCGGGTCAAGCCCGGGGATGACGCCCCATGATGTCATGTCGGACGGACACACCGCGTCATGGCCGGGCGCGACCCGGCCATCCACGTCGTCATGAACCGCGGCGACGTGAAGACGCGGGCTTCCTTGCGGAAAACCGGGTTCACTTTTCGCGAGCGCGGCCCGCCGAGGCTGCACGATGCGCTAGAGCATCGGACGTGAAAAGTGGAATCCACTTTTGGGATCAATCCGATGCTCCCTTCCTAGAGGAGCGCATCGTTCTCGCGAAAAACCGGGGCCACTTTTCCGCACGATGCGCTAGCGGGTCGGAGGCGGCCCTCCGGGAGGTGTTCCGCCCGAGCCGCCACCTCCTCCGCCACCTCCGCCCGGCATCGTATTGCGGGCGCGTTCCAGAAGCGTCGTGGCGGCATCAACGCAGGCCCTCATGGAATCCCGCGGATCGCAGCGCACGGCGAGAGTCGCATCGCCTGAGCGAAGCAGGAACCCGGCGCCGCGCTGCGAGCCCCGGCTTGCCATGCCGCCGCCATCGTCGATTCCGCGCAGGAGATCCTCGAGTCCGCGATCACGGCGACCGTAGCCTCCACCACGGTCGTCGGAGTCGTTCGAGCTTTGGCTGAAGGCGGGCAGCGAGATCAGCATCAGGCCGGCCGCCATAACAAGGACCTTCTTCATCTCAGTTCTCCCATGGGTCAGGACATTCGGTTCGGATCAGTCGCGGCAGATGCGCCTGCGCACCACGACCAGGAGGCTCCAGTCCTGCTCACGCAGGATTCGGGTGAAGAAGAAGCAGCGGCCTCCCGAGCGATCCGCAATCCGTTCGCGCAGACGGTCGCGCAAGCCGCCGCCTCCGCCGCCGCTCTCATCCTCCCACCGTGAGGCGAGGCGTTCGCGCAGGCGCTCGCGCAGCTCCGGATGATCCTGCAGAAATTCCCTCAACTCGGCTCGGCGATCCATGCGATCACGCCTCATGTCCATGAGTTCGTCGCGCCGGTCGCGGCGCTCCTGAATCATGTCCATCAGCATGTCGCGGCGGTCAGGGCGTTCGTCGACCCAGCTTTGGATGAGATCGCGCAGGCTGCCGCCCCCGACATCGGTTTCGCTGTTGCTCCAATCGTCGTCCTGCGCCGCCGCCGGACCGGTCGTCGCCAGGAAGAGTGTCGGTGACGCGACGAGCGTGAACGCCGCTACCGCCAAAACGGACAAACGGGTCATGATGTTTCTCCAGTTGTGAACGAAACGCTTCAACTCGGACGCACATCCGCGCCGTTCAGCGAGCCTTTCGCGCCCCACACGACAGCGGGGCGGGTTCGGCGCGGGAACCCAGGCTTTGCCGTGAAAAACCAGTGTCGTCGCAAGGCTGGAGCTCGAAGCGCATGGCTTGAAAGCTGCACTCTTCAAGGCACCGGCTGATCGGCATGCTCATTCTAGCGAGCATGGTGTCCTGATTGAGTCCGCCCCCTCGCTCTCGAAGGGTCGCCCGCGAGAATTAAGCGGTAGTCCTTTCCCACTTCCGAGAGCTCCGACAAAGCATCGGCCCCAAAAGTGGAATCCCCTTTTGGGATCGGATCCGATGCTCTCTTCTTTGAAGGAGCGCATTGTGCGGATCCGGCGGGCCGCGCGATGCGCCAGGGCTCGTGTCACAAAGTGTTCAGCCCTTGTCCCAATGAATCAAGCGGCTTCCGGCCGAACCTGCTCTCATCGAAAGGCCCCGAATGCGCGAGCATGGGCAGCAGCTCGCAGACCCCTCGCGGGCCCTTGGAGGAATGACGCAATGAAAGCCGTCTTGACCGCAACGATGCTTGCGATCGCACTCGCAGCCTCACCGGCCCTGTCGCAGCAGTCCCGGGACCCGTTCGAGGCTTCGGGCGAAATCCGGATTCCGTCCCAAGAACAGCTCGAGCGGGAGGTGTTTACGCAGCCGCGAAACGACTTCTCGTCCATCGACACTGTGGCCGACGGCGAGATGGACCGCATGGACCGCCGGATCGATAGCCTCGTCGATCGCGGCATCTGCAGCGGCTGCTGATCCGGAAATTCGAGCATAGTCGGAGCAGAGACGTCACTTTTCGATACGCGATATCGTACCGCTTTCGATGTCGCCGACAGCCGAACAGCCGCAATATCCCCAGTCTTGTCCGAAGTAGTCGCCCCGCTTTCCAGCGGGCGCGAAGGGGGAGCCACATTCTGGCCTTACTGCCAAGCAAGCTTTGTCCGCATGCCCTTAGGGCAATCTAGAGCATCGTTCGAAGAACCGGTTCTTCGAACGATGCTCCATCAAAGAGATCGAGCAAGCATTCTGGTCCCGTCAGAATGCAATTTGCTCTCGTCGGAAGGAACGAGGACCCATCACCCGATGCGAGACAGCACACTATCAACCTCATCGCCTGACATTTCCCCCGCTCTGCGCCAGCTCGAGCGGACGATCGTCGCATCGATCGCCCTGATGAAGCGCATGCGGCGCGAGCGGCGGCGATCCCTGCGCCCGGACACGGCAGCTGAGAGCGCGAAGCCCTAGCGCATCGTGCGAAAAAGTGGATCCGGTTTTTCGCAGCAAACGATGCGCTCATCGAAGAAAGGAGCATCGAATTGACCCCAAAAGTGGATTCCACTTTTGGGTCCGATGCTCAGGAGCATCGTGCGGACCCAGCGGGCCGCGCCAGCGCATCGTGCGAAAATCCGCGACCGATTTTGCCTGGAAAGAGGCTCACAATCAAAATGTTGAGGCACTGGACGTGAGTTCGACGACACGCCCAGTGCTCTCGCGTCATGCACGCGAAGCCGGCCGACTTGCCGGCCGACTTGCGGACGATTTCAGGGCCCCGGCGCTGTAGACCGCGAGCGCCGTCCAGATCGCCGAGAACGCCATGGCATCGATCCATCCGAATGCCTCGCCGTAGACGAGAACGCCGAGGGCGAGCTGGCCGGTCGGCGCCAGATATTGCAGCAGACCCAGCGTCGATAGTGTGAGCCTCTGGGCGGCTGCCGCGAACCAGATCAGCGGCGCTGCGGTGGTCAACCCCGTCAGGACGAGGAGAACGTCGCGGCTCCAGTCGCCCTGGAACGCGGTGGCGGTGCCCTGCCCGAATGTGAACGCGCAATAGCTCAGCGCCAGAGGGCTCAGCAGAAGAGACTCGACGCAGAAACCGACCAGCGGGCCGACCTGCACGGTCTTTCGCACGAGGCTGTAGAAGCCGAAGCTGAAGGCGAGCGTCAGCGCGACCCAGGGGACTTCGCCAGACGAGACGGCAAGCGCCACTACGCCGGCGCCAGCAAGCCCGCAGGCAATGACCTGCGCCGGATGGAGACGCTCTCTCAGAACGAGGACGCCGAGCGCGACATTGATCAGCGGATTGATGAAGTAGCCAAGGCTCGTCTGGACGAGGTGTCCGTTGTTCACGGCCCAAATATAAACGAGCCAGTTCATGCCGATCAGGCCAGCCGACACGCACAAGAGCCCCAGCCTGCGCCCGAACGTCAAAACCTCGATGAGATGCGCGAGCTGCCTGCGGAACGCGATGAGGCCGAGCGCGAACAGCGTGGCCCAGACGATGCGGTAGGCCAGAATCTGAAACGGCGGAACGGACGAAAGAAGTTTGAAGTGGAGCGGGACGACCAGGCCCCACGTGAAGAATGCGGCCAGCGCGTAAAGGATTCCCGTCCCGGCGGTTCGCGCCTCGGGCTGCTGGACCGGATCCAGCGCAATCGTGTCCTGGTGCTTCATGAGGTGCTGTACGGAATGGATCCACTGGGGCGGCCAACCGGGTCGTAGCGGAATTCGGGCCGGAGGGATAGCCGTCCGCCGCAGACCGGAACGCCCGTTGGCCCAGAGCGCGGTGCCCCGGATGGACATTCGCGCCCGTCATCGGACGCGCCTGTCTTACGGCCTAATCCTCGAAGCGGCTCGTGGGATCGCGATCGCGCTCGTAGCAGCGCGTGAACGGAAACGGCGGCACCCAGGACTCGCGGCGGACGGTCCAGAGTTCGTAAGTAGGCACCAGCTGGTCCGGAGCATCCAGGGATCCCAGATGCACTTCGACTTCGTCCGCCGTGCGCGAGAAGACGGGCGAACCGCAGCGGGGACAGAAGAACCGCCCGGCGTAGTCGCGTGTTTCGCCGTCGATCGTCACCGCGTCCTGCGGGAACACCGCGGAGGCATGGAAAAGAGCCCCATGATGCTTGCGGCAGTCGAGACAATGACAAAGGCCGACCCGGTACGGCAGTCCCGACGCCACGATTCGAACGTTGCCGCACAGGCAGCCGCCCGTGAAACGGTTCATGCCGCGTCTCCTCTGGTTGGGCAGTCCGTGGAGTCTGGGGTTATCAGATCCGGCAACTCGATCGGAGGCCGAGTTATCCCCAGAGTTGTCCTTGTACTATGCACCTGATTCACAGGGAAATATCCCCCGAATATCCCCGGCGCGCAGAAGTTCTAGTGATGCCTGGGTGATATGGCGGAGACGGAGTCCGCCAGTTCACGTTTATCGTGATCCACTAACAACCAAAAATCCTTTTCCCACAAAACAAACTACGCGCTTTTGGGATCAAAGTAGGGCATAGCCGGCATCCCTGAACCAGCCATTGTCATACTTTCGGTGATGGTGTGAGGGCTGGTTTGAGTTCCGCCTGCAGGGCCTGGAGCGTGCGGCTTTCGCCTTGAGCCGCTCTTTCGTCGTGGCCCGGGCGTGCTCAGTCGGGTTGAACTCGGGCGAATAGCGCGGCAGGTACAACAGCCCGATCCAAGCCTGAGCGAGAAGTTCACCAACCTCCATCACCCGATTCAGGAGTAGGTTGTTCATGACCAGAACGGCCTCGGGCTTCATCTGCCGGACCTTGGGCACCAGCATCTGGGTGGCGGTGGATGTCTCAATGCTCATCGTAGCCACTAGCCCCCCGTTAACGCACAACTCACCCGAACGGATTCAACCACAGCGCAAAAGCACATTCGCGTCACAATATCGCGCGTTTACGTAGTCAGAGAGCGGGTTTCGTCCCCTCTTATGTTATTGATATTGAGTTGTTTTTCTAAGGACAGCAACGCCACATTCGCTCATGTTACTCGAGTAGGTGACATTTCCTGAAACAGTAGGAGAAACAGCGATGCGATAGCAGGAGGACGGCCAATATGCAGCACTAGGGGACAGCAAGGGGACAGGTTATCCAGGCTTAGCCTACGCAACGAGCCAAAAAGGCCCGTCAATGCGTTCTTCCTCGTCATCCTGCGCGGCATATTGCGACTTAGGTCACACCCTGATGTTAGCGCCCAACGGTTCTCTCGAACAAACTCTCAATATCACGGTCGGATGTCGGGGGCTGCAGCATCTCGCGCGAGAGCGTACGTTTTGCGGAAAGCAGCTCGTCCAACGTCATATCGAACGATGCTTCTGCATGCGGCTCGAAGACGGCGATTGGCAGGTGAATCGTAACAGGTTTCGTCTGGCCAATCCGAAAAGCGCGATCGTTGCACTGGTCCTCGACCGCCGGGTTCCACCAGCGGCTGAGATGGATCACGTGATTGGCTGCCGTGATAGTGAGACCCACGCCCGCTGCCTTGGGGGAGAGAACCAACAGATCGAACCCGGGTGGACGGGACTGAAACTCATTCACGATCCGCTGGCGATGTTCGCCTGGAGTGCCGCCGTTGATGATCGCGGGCCGCCTTTCCATGTCGAAAAGCTGCGCCAAGCCCTCGGCGAAAAGAGTCTGCATCGCCAAGCTCTCAATGAACACAAGCGCTTTCTCGCCTTTCGAGTCGATGTCCCGCAGGATCTCGAGCGTCTTTGTCGTCCGGGCGGAGCGATCCGCAAAGGTTCTGAAGTTCAGGCTTGGTGAAGCAGCTGCGTTCTCAAGCCTGTCGGGATGAAGAGATATACCACGCAAGTCATGAATGACTTTCAACATCTGGCCTGGCTTGTCGCTTCGGCTGCTTTGCGCTGCCGATACAATGCGCTCGTATGCCCTCTGCTGCTCCGGCGGCATCGGCACGGGGTAACGGATCTCACGCTTTTCCGGCAGGCCTTCCAGAACGTCGTCCTTCATGCGCCGGAGCATGATCGCGGGCGCACCATCCACCGGCTGATCAAGTTTTCGCTTCAGGGCCGCCAACTGGTCGCCCGCATCTTCCCGGTAGGTCGTTGAGAACGTCTTGAGATCACCGAGATAGCCGGGAACCAGCCGGTCCATGATACACCATAGATCTTCCAGCCGGTTCTCGATTGGCGTGCCCGTGAGCCCGAGCACAAAATCGGCATTCAGCGTCTTGGCTGCCTTGGTGTTGAGCGTGTCGGGCGCTTTGATCTTCTGCATCTCGTCGAACAGAACGAGAGAATATCGGATTGGCGCGAAGGCCTGCTCGTGATCCGTGAGCGCTTCGTAGGTCGTCAGGATCCAGTCGGCCTGCCGGAGACGGGCGCGGTCCAGCGTTTCGCCGGAATCAGAGCGCCGCTCCGGCGCCACCTTGAGGAGGCGCAGGCCCTTTCCGTAGGCATCCACCCGTTCACCGAGTCCCTCGGCCGCGAGGTGCCTTTCGCTTTCCTCCTCCCAGTTCTTGAGCAGAGCCGTCGGCGCCACGACGAGCATTGGCCCGCGACCAATGCGGGCATCTCCAGCCTTGCGGGCAGCCTCCTGATTGCTCCTGACCCACGCCAGGAAGGCGAGTGCCTGGAATGTCTTGCCGAGCCCCATATCGTCCGCGAGCAGCACTCCGGGCCACCCGGCGCACCATGCGGAGACAAGCCACGTGAAACCGGTCTCCTGATGTGGCTTGAATCGCGTTGCTCCTATGCGGTCGGCCGGAGGCTCCGGCGGCAGCAGGGCTATGCGGCGACGAAATTTCTGCTCGTACTCGACTCCCTCGTAGTTGTTCTTAATCAGGAGGACCTGCTTCTGCTCCGACTCGGGCGCCTCGCGATCCTCACTTGCCTCGTCCGCCTCGGGGGCTTCGTTGGCCCCAAGAAGGCGCTCGGCCTCCTCAATGGGGGCGAATGCGCCTTTGACGAGCACTTCCTTCTGGCCTTCGCGGCGCGCGCGCTCGATGGCATGCGCTAGCTCGTCGCGCTCACCGTCCGTCAGGACCGGCGGCTCCACCGGGGCACCGCTGTCATCGACCCAGCCCCACTCCGGAAGCCAAGTGTGCGACTTGCGCGTGAGCCAGGGCAGCTTCGGGCGTTCCCACACGCCGAGTTCGAGGACGCGATCGGAATATTGCTGGGTCTCGACGAACAGGGAGGCCACGTCCTCCACCGCATCCGCGAGCGCCGCCCGTGGGTTGCGGATGAACCGGCGGCGCTCCTCGGCGGGCGCATGGCGCTTCTGCTTGACGATGTCGAGGGCCGTCTTGAGCTGAGGGTCGATCAGCACGTAGCGATTTCGCCCCAACACGTAAGCGTCCCGCGTCGAGCCGGGTCGGGACACGGCTTGCGCCAGAAATTCACGGTGATCATCCGGAACGAGGAGCGCCTCGGCATCGGCATTGCGCAGATCCTCCGTTGGAAGCTCTTCGTTATCCTCCGGCGCCGGCGCGTCGTCTTCCCGGCTGGCCGTCTTCGAGCGCGCCATCAGGATCGGGGTGAAATCAACCCCCGCCGGCGTTTCGCGGACATCGAGAGCGAAAGAGCCAGCCTGATGGATCGTGAGGCTTGCGGCATAGCCATCCGCCTGAACCTCATGGCCGAGCGTCGAGTGCAACGCTTCTTGAACCGGCATCCAGGTCGAGATCCGCTCCTCGAGCGGTCTTCCCTGGCTGCCATTGTAACGCTCAATCGCCTCGACAAGATGCAGCAGAGGCGAGGTCAGCCGCCCTCGCCTGTCACCCCATTCCAGGATGAGCCCAGTGCGGCGCGGCCTGACCTCATGGTGACCCTGATCAGCCCAGTGCAGCCGGATCGCGCCCTCAGGTGTCTCGACTCGCCCGTCGAAGGCAAGCTTCAGACTCACCGGGACAAGGTCTGGGAGTCCGACCGCATCAGCGATGCCTGCTGGCAGCATGGCGGCCTCCAGATGCGATAGGTGCACGCTCGTTTTATCCGAGGCCGCACGTCCCTCCGTGACAAGCGCAGACAGCGCACGGGCAGCCGCGCGTACACCATTGACGGCTGGCCATTGCGCAACCTCGATTTCGCGCCGACGCCCCAGGAGGGGTCGATCCACAAGGGTGATTACGACGCCACTGGGTTGAACATCGGTTTGAAAGCGCACAGCCATCGATCCGAACTCTCTTCCACAAATTCTACCGGACCGGGACGCGGCGGCCGGTCATAGCCTGAAGACGGGCTGCAACGCGGTTCTGCCAGACGAAATTTTCCGAGCCATTGTGCGTGAAGACGTCCATGGTGTTCAGTTGGGCTTCGGTTCTGATGCGGGACGTATCTCGGCGAACGTCGTCCGTGGTATAGGACATCCTGAACAGCTGCGGGGCATCGCGTGCGCCAACATCACGCCAGATGTTGCAGCGGCCATTGTGGCTCCAGTCTGCAATGACGCCATTACCCACTTGCATGAGCAGGACAGCATGATGGTCGTCCAGCTGCTTCGAGCCGCCCGAGCTAAACTGACCGAAATTCCCTTTTCCTAGGTAGGCCTGAGCATTCCTGATATGGCCGCGACCAAAGATGACCCATGCCTCATTGATGAGCCCCTCATCGAACACGCCCATCCAGAATGACCGGCGAAACCTCCACGTTCGATCACCGACCCCGGAGTCGATAATATCGAAGAAGGCCCGAAGCGAATACTCCGTCAACCAGCGTCTGACGACACGGGCGGCTTCCTCCGCACCAATCCAGGCGCCGGGACGTGTGCGTGGATCGCCGAGCCTGTCGATCAGGAAGCGGGACAAAGTTTCCCGTCCGTCGGGTCTGCTATCCGCAAAGGGCCGGATGAGCGCGTTCGCCACCGCTGCCCGATGAGCTGCGTAGATGAAGTTCTGGCTTTCGTTCAGGCTCCAGCGATGAATACGCGCCAGATGCGTTCCGGTTGAAACGCCACTGCCCTGTCCGAGCCTATGCAATCCGGCCAGGAAGGCGGCCTCGGCGAAGCCCGCCTCGCTGCCGATCGTCCCGAGCCGGCTCGTCGCCAGAAGAGCAGGGACGGTCATGTTCCTGTCGAGCGCGGCCTCGGCGACGCGGCGAACACCCACCTCCCCCTCGAAGAGTCCGAAATCCCGCTGCAATGCGTGCCAAGGATCCCCCGCCCGCTCGGCGCAGGCTGCAAGGGTGCGGGCCACGACATCAATCCGCGGCAGCTCGGGCGCGTAGTCGAGCAGATAGGTGGATGCAAGGCGACGATAAGGCTTCCGCTGCTCCATACGGCTCACCTCCTCGATCAGGCGGCTGAACGCCCGGTCGTGCAGGGCAAGCGACGGTGTGGGCTTCCAAAGGCACCAGGCCGCATAGCGCCAATCAGCGGGCTCAGGCGTGTTCCCGGCATCCAGAGCACCGATCACGCGCTGGGCCACCGCGTCCAAGTCGAGAGCATTCGTTTCTTGTACAAGCCCGTCGATTGCCGGCCAGGCCCGCACCAGCCGCTCCACGTCGCTCATGATCGGCAGCGCCCGAGGGGCTCCGGCCGAGAGCGATTTCAGGGCATCCCGGAGGCTCATCGCTTCAGCTTCTCGATCTCGCTGCGCATCCCGTCCACCAGGGTGCGGATATCCTGGAGTCCGGCGCCGCCGTCCACCTCCATGACGAAGCGCAGGTCGATCCGGCGATTCTTCTGGTAGGCCGCCGGACTGCGGCTTGGATCGATCTGCCGTGTGGAGGAATAGCCGGAGACGGACAGGATCTCCTCGCCACTGCGGTTGCGAAGCCTGCGAAGGTCTGGAGAGACCGCGGTCAGTTCCCGATATGTGTTGACCGCTCGTTCGGTCGAAAGCGTCCAATTGCGGTCGTCGCTCCCGCTCTGATCTGTGTGCCCCTCGATGAAGACCGTTTCGACGGCACTCTGCGTCGAACGGCGGCACGGGGCCACCTGCCCTTCGGAGCAAACGCTATAGCCAGGGAGCACTCTGGCCAATACGCGGGCGATCTTTCCGACATTCGCCTTCGGGGTATTGTCCTTTCCGACGTCCGGCTTTGGAGTATTGTCCAAGAACGATTCATTCGATGGGAACTGCACCGCGGCCTCCGTGAGGCGCAGCACGCCGTTGGCCTCGTCGATTTCGACCACAAGGCCTTCCGTGACCAGAGCCTCGCGCAGGTCGCGCAGGAGCTTGCTTCTTAAAGCGGAGGCTTCACGGATTTCGTCGATCCGGCTCCGAACCTGGTTCTCCAGTTGGCCGAGCTTCTCTGCCACCTCCTTGGCGACGTTGATGTTTTCTTCCTGCCGGTCGGTCTGCTGCTGGAAATTCAGGGCGAACGCCATGAGCATGATGATGAACACGAAGAGAACGCCGACCATCATGTCGGTCATGGAGACGAAGTAGTTCTCGCCCTCCCCCGCCTCATCGCCGGCATGTGCGTCTTGGATAGCCACAGTTCAGTGCTCCTTGGTCTATGCCAGCTCACGCCTGCCGACGGCCTTGAGGAGCGCATCCGCCAGTTCCTCATTGGTCTGGCTCAGCTCACCAACCGAGCGCTGGAGGTTGTCGGCCGCCTGCTTGAAGTGGGTGTCGATCTGGAGCACGAAGGCCTGTGTCGCGTCTTGCTGCTTGCGGACCTCCTCGCCGAACCGCAGGACAGCCGCCTCCATCTCCTGATCGACCCGACCGAACCGCTGCTCGTACTCGGCCCAGATCCGCCGGACCTCCTCGACTTGGTCGCGCAGGGACCCTGCGAGCGCGGCCGCCGCCTGATGGCTGTTTTCGAGCGCGCCGACGGAGCCCTGCACGGCGCTCGCCATCCGGTCGGAGGCACTTGCGATGGTCTGCGAGGATGCGAGCAGCGGCTGGCTTGCGGCGCGCAAACCTGCGGCCACCTCGCCGAACGCATCGGCCGTTTCCCGTGAACGGGCCGACACGGCCTCGACATGGCCGATCTGCTGAGCCATCGAGGCCTCCGTCCGGCGCAGGGTGGCGGCCAGTTCCTCGACGCTGGCGCGCATTTCGCCGGCAACCGAGGCAACGCCCCCGCGCAGGATCTCGGCAGCCTCCTGAGCCGCCGAGGCGGAGGCTGAGGCCGCGGCCGAGGACGCCTCGCGCGCAGCCCGGGCCATGGCGTCCGCCTGCTCGCCGGAGCTGCGCTGCATTGCCTCGATGGCCTGTGAGAACGCGGCGGCTTGGCTCTCCAGCTTCGTCGTGATGCCCGAGATCGCGTCCTCGAGCGCTCCGGCTGCGCCGCTCGCCGAGGTGGCGAGCGTCTTCGTGATCTGCTCGTTGGCGACGGCGAAAGCCGTCCGAAGCTCGCCCACGACCTGCTCAAGCATGGAGCGGCTCGCCTCGGCCGAGCCCCCGAGTTGCTCCCCGGCCTGGGCCACGAGGCGGTTGAGGGTCTCGGCGGATTCGTTGAGGCGGCGGGAAAAGTCCTCTCCCGAGCCCGAGAGATTGCGCTGCACATCGGCAAGCGTGCCCTGCATGGCGCCAAGGCTGCCCGCGAGCTCTCGCAGCTCGGATCCGGCTCCGTGATGAAGTCCCTCCTGGAACTTGCGCAGCATATCCTCGATCCCGGATTGGCTGGTCTGCGTGATCTGCCCCATGGCAGCGTCCAGACGTTCCGCCATCGGCGCCACGGCGCTCGTCATGGCGGATTGCAGGCTTGGCGCCACGCTCTCGCCCAGGCGTGAGAAGAAGCGGTCGCTGTTGATTTCTTTGAGTTGATCCCGGCTTTGCGCCATGATCTCGTTGGCCTCGGCGGCGATCTTCTGCGGCGGGAAGAACACCAGCCTGCGCTCCAGTTCACGGCACAGGCCATCGAACGCGCCTTCGATCCAGATCGTATAGGTCCGGAAGGCGAGGGAAAGCACCAGGGACGAGCCGAGCCCTGCAATCGAGGTCGAGAACTTGAAGGTGGCAGCGGCCAGGAGCTTGCCCAGCGCCCCCAGCATGAGCCCCGAATCCTTCGCGCCCGTCGCCGATGCTGCCTCGTGAAGCGCGAAAGCAAGGCCGATAAAGGTAAGGAGCAGCCCGAGCCCGACGAAAAAGCCCGGCACCGAGCCGATCATCTTCAGACCGAACAGGTGCTCGCGGGCACCTCCGATATTGATGAAGGCCTGCGGGCGCATCGTATTGCGGACCACATTGTCTTCCCGCACCAGCGTCTCGGCGAACTCGCCCCAGGCGTGGCCTACCAGGGCATGGCGGCGCATGCGATCGTGGATACGGTCGTACTCGGCGGCGAAATCCTCGAAGCTCCTGGCCCTGCGGGCGATCGAGCGCGCCGACCACATGGCAAGGCGGATCAGGACGACATGCGCAACAAAGTAAGCCCCGCCGAGGGCCGCGGCCGCCTGGACAATCAGGGAGGCCAAAGCAAAGGCGAAGGCCTGTTCGCTGATACGCTCGAAATGACCCTGGAAGGCCTCAGCGAAGACATCCCAGATCAGAAGCGGCTGCGAGAAGGGAAAAACCAGTGCCGCCGCATAGCCTAAGCTGGCGGTCAGAGCCCAGAACAGAACGATGCGCGTCGACCAATGCCAGAGCACTGGTGAGCCGAACAGGCGCGACATGGCGAAGAAGCCCCCTTACTCGCTTGTCGTAATATTTCCTACGATTCGGTTAATTTCCCTTAGGGTACAAGACTCGTCAACTGTGGCTCGCACGGCATATTGTCCCATAACTCGAAGGTAACCCCTCGACGGCCTTGCGGAGTCCTCCCCCGATCGGACATGAAGAGAGCAACACGTCAGGGGGCATCATGCTGGTTGGTGAGATTCGAAGTCAGATCAAGTCGATCTGGGATGACTTCTGGGCGGGGGGCCTGTCGAACCCGCTCGCCGTCATGGAGCAGATCACGTACCTGCTCTTCGTCAAGCGGCTGGACGAGCTGCACACCCTGGAGGAGCGCAAGGCCGCCACCCTGAAGATCCCTATGGAGCGGCGCATCTTTCCCGAAGGGAAGGACAGGCGTGGCGAGGATGGCGGGCGGGCCTATGACGACCTGCGCTGGTCCCGGTTCAAGGCCTTCGAGCCCCGCGAGATGTTCAAGGTGGTGGACGAGCACGTATTTCCTTTCATCCGCGATTTGAACGGGCGGGACTCCGCCGTCGGTAGGCACATGAAGGATGCCCGCTTCGGCATTCCGACCCCTGCCCTCCTCGCCAAGGTGGTCGAGAAGCTCGACGCCGTGAAGATGGACGACCGCGACACCAAGGGCGATATCTATGAATACATGCTTGGAATGATCGCGAGCGCCGGTCAGAACGGACAGTTCCGCACCCCGCGCCACATCATCAAGCTCATGGTAGAGCTGACCGAGCCTAATTCGAAGGACGTAATCTGCGATCCCGCAGCCGGGACATGTGGCTTCCTGGTCGCGGCAGGCGAATACCTGCGCAAGCATCACCCGGAAATCTTCCGTGATCCGGTCCTGCGCAAGCATTTCCACGAGGACGCCTTCCACGGCTTCGACTTCGACCCGACCATGCTGCGCATTGGCTCGATGAACATGATCCTGCACGGCATCGAGAACCCCGCCATCGTGGCGCGGGATTCCTTGGCCGAGGACAATGCCGGTGAAGCGGGCCGCTACAGTCTCATCCTCGCCAATCCGCCCTTTGCTGGTTCGCTCGATTACGAAGCGACCGCGAAGGACCTGCAGCGGATCGTCAAGACCAAGAAGACCGAACTCCTCTTCCTTGCCTTGTTCCTGCGCCTCATGAAGACCGGAGGACGCGCGGCGGTGATTGTGCCGGACGGCGTTCTCTTCGGCTCCTCTACAGCGCACAAGGCTCTGCGCAAAATGCTGGTGGAGGAACACAAACTCGATGCCGTCATTAAGCTGCCCTCCGGCGTCTTCCGCCCCTATGCGGGCGTCTCCACCGCCATCCTGCTCTTCACCAAGACCGGCGTCGGAGGCACGGATCACGTGTGGTTCTATGATGTGGAGGCTGACGGCTGGTCCCTCGACGACAAGCGCCAGCCGCTCCTGCCCGAGGACAAGCTCGGCCCCTCGCCGGAAACGCCGCTGACGGAAGACGAGCATGCCAGGAACAACCTTCCGGACGTGGTGATGCGGTGGGAGGAGCGCAACGGCGCGGAGCGTGAGCGCGCCCGTACGGCGCAGAGTTTCTGCGTGCCGAAAGCCGACATTGCCAAGGACGGCGCTTATGACCTCTCACTCAACCGCTACAAGGAGGTCGAGCACGAGGAGGTACAGCACGAGGCTCCAGCGGACATCATCCGCGAGTTGAAGCGGCTTGAGGCGGAGATCGCTAAAGGGCTGGCGAAGCTGGAGGAGATGGTGGGATGAAATGGCCGACAATCCCGCTTGGTGAACTAGTTAAAGTCCGCGGGGGAGGTACTCCCAAACGCAATAATCCCTCGTTCTTTCGCGGCGACATCCCGTGGGTCACACCTAAGGACATGAAGTCCTGGGACATCAAAGACGCTCAAATCAAGATAACGCAAGAGGCTATTGAAAATAGCGCAGCCAATCTTCTGCCCGCCAACACAGTCTTGCTGGTCGTTCGCTCAGGAGTTCTCAAACACACTGCGCCTGTGGCGATCAACAGAATTCCCGTTGCCATCAATCAGGACATGAAGTCACTGGAATGTAGCCGGCACATTCTGCCCGAATTTCTTGCGCGCTTTTTGAAATCTTCTGAGCCCATTATTCTAAGCTGGGTTCGAGCAACCACAGCCGACAACTACCCTATAGACAATCTCAAAGAATTAGAGATCCCTCTCCCACCGCTAGATGAGCAGCGGCGGATTGCGGCGATCCTCGATCAAGCCGACGCGCTGCGCCATGCCCAGAATGTAGCGCTTACAAAGTTGAGCAGCCTCAAGCAGGCAATCTTTCTCGAAATGTTCGGGGATCCAGTTCAGAACAGGCAGAGATGGCAACGGGTTCCTCTTGGAGAACTCCTTTCCGGAATTGAAAGCGGCTGGAGTCCAACTTGTCTGGATCGACCAGCCAGATCGGAAGAGTGGGGTGTTCTGAAACTGAGCGCAGTAACAAGCTGTGCCTTTAATGATAACGAGCATAAGGCTCTTCCTGATTCTGTTGAACCACGCCCATCAATTGAGGTTCGCCCAGGCGATGTTCTGTTCACGAGGAAGAATACCTACGATCTTGTTGCTGCATGCGCACTTGTCCGCGCGACGAGATCGCGGTTGATGTTGTCGGACTTGATCTTCCGGTTGCGAATCGCAGATCTTGGAATCCTCGTGCCTGACTATCTTCAAGCGTTATTGGCGTATCCAACAAAGCGTAAGGAAGTACAAAGGCTCGCAGGTGGATCGGCAGGCTCAATGCCTAACATTTCCAAGGAGCGTCTAAGGGGCGTCGACATTGAACTTCCTCCGCTGCAGCTGCAGCAAGCTTTCGCGGAGAAGGTTTCGTACGTCGAAGAACTGTTTGCTGCCCAACAATCCCAATTCGCCCAACTCGACACCCTCTTCGCCTCCCTCCAACACCGCGCCTTCCGCGGCGAGCTTTGAGCATGTCGGCGTCAACCCATGTGCTGACTCTCCCCGGCCCCATGCTGAAGCGCGGGTTCTGGCTCTATGTCTGGCGCGTGGAGACGCCGAAGGGCGAGATGCTTTACGTCGGACGCACCGGCGACAATTCGAGCCCTCATGCGAGCGCCGCCTACACGCGCATGGGTCAACATCTGGGTTCCGCCAAAACCCAGAACGCCCTTCGCCAGCATCTTCGCAAGGAGGGCCTTGAGCCGGAGGACTGCGCGGCTTTCCACCTCGTCACTCATGGGCCGATCTACCCGGAGGTCGAGCACGCTCCCGGGCTGGATCGCGCCGCCTTGATGGCAAAACACCTGCCCCTGCGTGATCTCGTCGGCGCCATGGAAAAGGCGCTGGCGGAGGAACTGAAGCACGCAGGCTACTGGGTTCTCAATACCGTGAAGTGGAAGCACCCCCACGATCCCGTCATCTGGGAGACGGTCCGGTCCGCCTTCGCGGGTCATTTTCCTAAACTGTCAGGAACATATGCTTTGGGAGATCTCGACAGACTACAAGTTGCGAAATAGCATCACGCCATCCTCCAGGACAGCGCCTTCTCCGGCAACGTGAGCCCATGCAGCAGCAAAACATCCCGATCAGCACGCTCGTCGACATGTACAAGCGCGGTGAACTGCGCCTGCCCGAAATCCAGCGCCACTACGTCTGGCGGGCAACGCGGGTGCGCGATCTTTTCGACTCGCTCTATCGTGGCTATCCCAGCGGCTCCATTCTCATGTGGGAAACGGATGAAGCCGTGCCGACGCGCGACTTTGCCGTCGCGCAGGACACGACCGCTTTCGCCGGGCGCAAGCTGCTGCTCGACGGGCAGCAGCGGCTGACCTCCCTCACGGCCGTGTTGAGCGGCGAGCCTGTGACGGTACGCGGGCGCAAGCGTCCCATCGAAATCCTCTTCAATCTCGATCATCCCGATGGTCCCCCCACGGATCAGGCCGAAGTGGAGAGCGACGAGGACACGCCTCTGATGGCGGATGATGAAGTCGTGGATGACACCGATGATCTGGACGAGGCAGACAGCGCCTCGGCCCTTGCCGACCGGTTCCGGCGCCGTACTTTCGTGGTCGGAAGCAAGCAGTTGCAGGCTCTGCCCAACTGGGTATCGGTGAGCGAGGTTTTCAAAGGCACCGATTACTCGGAGTTCTTCGAAAAAGCAGGCATCACCTCCTTCAAGGACCCGCGCTGGCAACGCTACACGCAGCGCCTGAACAAGCTGCGCGACATCGCCAAGTACTCCTACGTCGTGCATGTTCTCGAACGTTCCATGAGCTACGAGGAGGTGACGGAAATTTTCGTGCGGGTGAACTCGCTCGGGGCGAAGCTGCGCTCCTCCGATCTCGCTCTCGCTCAGATGACATCGCGCTGGCCGAACCTGCTCAAGGAGCTCGAACAGTTTCAGGAAGAATGCGAGCAGAGCGGCTTCACGATCGACCTTGGTCAGCTCGTGCGTGCGATCGTCGTTTTTGCCACGGAGCAGTGCCTTTTCCGCGCCGTCGCGACCACCTCGGTCTCAGACCTTCAGAAGGGGTGGGCCGAGGCCAAGGAGGGATTGCGCTTTGCTATCAACTTTTTGCGTGCCAACGCGGGCATCGAGGATGAATCCCTCCTTTCCTCTCCGATGTTCGTCCACTCCCTGGCCGCTATCAGCCGCGTGAAGAAGAACAAGATCAGCCGGGAGGAGCAGCAAATCCTTCTGCGCTGGCTCCTGGTGGCCAATGCCCGTGGCCGCTATTCGCGCGGCTCAACCGAAACACTGCTCAACGAGGATCTGGCCGTCATCTTCCGCCGGGACGACCTCTCGGAACTCCTCGACATTCTCAAGCGGCAATTCGGGCGCCTTCACATCGAAGCGGGTGATCTTGCCGGACGCGGCGCAGGCAGTCCGCTCTTCTCGTTGGCTTACCTCGCGCTCAAGGATGCCGGAGCCAAGGATTGGTTCAGCGGCTTGGGTCTTTCGCTTACCCATCAGGGCCGCCTTCACTTCATCCAGTGGCATCATATCTTCCCCAAAGCGCTCCTCAAGGAGAACGGTTACGAGACCGGCGAAATCAACGAAATCGCCAATATGGCTTTCATCACGGGCCAGACCAATCGTCGTCTGGGACGCCGCGAGCCTACGGATTACCTGAAGGAGATCATGCAAAAGCAAGGGATTGGCGCTCTCACCACACAGCGTGTTCCGGCGGATCTCGACAGACTGCAGGTTGCGAAATATCGTGACTTCCTGGCTGAACGTCGCGAGGCGCTGGCGGCCTGCATGAACGCACTGATCGAGAAAAAAGCCGGGGCAGAGGATGGGGTCGCAATTCAGCTTTCTGTCGCCTGAATTCGCGGAGGTCTACGAGCATGCAGCGCGGGCCGAGAGCCTCGCCCACGCGGATCCTCGGGCCGCATGCTTCTATGCCCGCTTCTCCGTCGAAGTGCTGGTCAAATGGCTCTACCGCCATGAGGCGAGTTTAAGAGATCCCTTCGAGCATACGCTCTCGGCCTATATCCACGAGGCCAGCTTCAAGAACCTCGTGGGCGAGCCAATCGTCGCCAAGGCGCGGATCATCAAGGACCTCGGCAACAAGGCCGTCCATGATGGGCAGACCGTGCCTTTCGCGAAGGCCGCCACGGCCTTGCGCGAGCTGTTCCATATTTCCTACTGGCTCGTTCATACCTATGCCAAGGGCGCGAAGCCGGATCCGGCCGTCACCTTCTCGCCCGAGGCGCTGCCGAAGACCTCCCCCGTCGAAGCCAGAACCCTCGGCCAGCTTCAGGAGATCGCCCGCCGTTTCGCCGAGACGGTGAAAGCCCGCGACGACGCGGAAGCCAAGCGTCTCGCCAGCGAAACCGAGCGGGCCAAGTTGAAGGACGAGATCGCGGCGCTGCGCGCCCAAATCGCGCAGGTCAAGGCCGAGAACAGCCACCAGGCCGATACCCACGACTACGACGAGGCGGCAACCCGCGACACCTTCATCGATCTTCTCCTGAACGAGGCCGGATGGCCGCTCGACAAGCCGCAGGACCGGGAATACCGCGTCACCGGCATGCCGAACCTGAAGGGCGAAGGCTATATCGATTACGTGCTGTGGGGTGATGACGGCAAGCCGCTGGGCCTCGTGGAAGCCAAGCGGACAAAGCGTGATCCCCGAGAGGGCCAGCAACAGGCAAAACTCTATGCCGATTGCCTTGAGACCCATTTCGGCCAGCGTCCGGTGATCTTCTACACCAACGGCTACGAGCATTGGATCTGGGACGACAGGCGCTATCCTCCGCGTCCCATCCAGGGCTTTCTCACCAAGGACGAGCTGGAACTCGCCATCCGCCGCCGCGAGACCCTGAAGCCTCTTGGCTCCGCCGAGATCGACCGCGCCATCGTTGAGCGGTATTACCAGACACGCGCGATCCGCCGCGTGGCCGAAACCTTCGAGAAGGATCACCAGCGCAAGGCCCTTTTGGTGATGGCGACGGGCTCGGGCAAGACCCGCACGGTGATTGCACTGGCCGACCTGCTCATGGCAGCGAACTGGGCGCGGCGCATCCTGTTCCTGGCCGATCGCGTGGCGCTCGTGAACCAGTCGGTGAACGCGTTCAAGACCTTCCTGCCCGCAGCCTCGCCTGTGAACCTCGTCACCGACAAGGAGGCGACGGGCCGCGTCTATGTCTCGACCTATCCCACCATGATGGGCCTGATCGACGAGGCGCGGGACGGCAAGCGCCGGTTCGGCCCCGGCCACTTCGACCTGATCGTCATCGACGAGGCTCACCGCTCCGTCTATCGCAAGTACGGAGCGATCTTCGATTATTTCGACAGCCTTCTTGTCGGCCTCACCGCAACGCCGAAGGATGAGATCGACCGAGACACCTATCGCCTGTTCAATCTCCAGCGCGGCGTCCCGACGGATGCCTACACCCTGGACGAGGCCGTGAAAGATGGCTTCCTCGTGCCGCCGAAAGCCATTTCGGTACCGCTCAAGTTCCAGCGTGAAGGCATCTCCTATGACGACCTCTCCGACGAGGAGAAGGAAGCCTGGGACGCGATCGAATGGGATGAGGAAGGCACGGTTCCCGACCGCGTCGAGGCCGCTGCCGTCAACAAGTGGCTGTTCAACAAGGATACGGTCGACAAGGTTCTGGAACACCTCATGACCCACGGCCTCAAGGTGGCCAATGGCGACCGCATCGGCAAGACCATCGTCTTCGCCAAGAACCACGATCACGCGCAGTTCATCGCCTCCCGGTTCGACGAGAACTATCCGCACCTCAAGGGGGCCTTTGCGCGGGTCATCGACTTCAAGACCGAATACGCCCAGTCCCTGATCGATGATTTCAGCCAGCCGGAGAAGGCTCCCCATATCGCCATCTCCGTCGACATGCTCGACACCGGCATCGACGTGCCGGAGGTGGTGAATCTCGTCTTCTTCAAGATCGTGCGCTCGAAGACGAAGTTCTGGCAGATGATCGGGCGCGGCACCCGTTTGTGTCCGGATCTGTTTGGGCCGGAGCAGCACAAAGAATTCTTCGCCGTCTTCGACTTCTGCCAGAACTTCGAGTTTTTCAATCAGAACCCGGATCTGGCCGAAGGATCTCTCGGCGACTCCCTGTCGAAGCGGCTGTTTGCGTCGCGTGTTGAACTCATCGGCGAACTTGATCGATTGCTGGGCAAGGATGCTTCCCCTGCCCCGCCCGGCGACTACAGCCAGCCCCCGACGCCCATCAGCTCCATAGGCGAGCCGGGATCCAAGGCCGATCTTGAGGCACAATGCGGGATCCTTCGTGACGAGCTGGCCAAGCGCCTGCGGGACGAAGTGAACGGCATGAGCCTCGACAACTTCCTGGTTCGCCCCAAGCGTCGTCTGGTCGAGAAATATGCCGCCGATGACGCCTGGTCGAAGCTCGGCCTCGATGAGCAAACAGAGCTTATCGACGATATAGCCGGACTGCCATCGAGCCTCGTGGACGATGATCTTCCGGCCAAGCAATTTGACCTGCTCATCTTCAAAACACAGCTGGCCTGTCTGCGGCTGGAGAAAGCCTTTGAGGGGCTGCGCAAGAAGGTGTCGCAGATCGCACGCCTGCTCGAAGAGCTTTCGAACGTGCCCATGGTGGCGCGGGAGATTCAGCTTATCATCGACATCCAGTCAGACGAGTTCTGGCAGGACATCACCGTCCCGATGCTGGAGACTGTGCGCCGCCGCCTGCGTGAGCTGGTCAAGCTGATCGAGCTGAAGCAACGGCCCATCGTCTACACGGATTTCGAGGATGAGATCGGACCGGGTAACGCCATTGAACTGAGGGGCGTCAGCGTCGGCACCGACATGGATCGCTTCCGGCTCAAGGCTCGACATTTCGTCCGCGCTCATGAGAACCACATTGCGATCCTGAAGCTGCGCAGGAACGAGCCGTTGACGCCGACCGACCTGTCCGAGCTTGAGCGCATGTTCCTGGACGCTGGTATTGCCGCGCCGACCGAGATCGAGCGGGTCCAAGCCGATGGCGGCCTTGGCCTGTTTGTGCGCTCTCTCATCGGGCTGGAACGGGATGCGGCCAAGCAAGCCTTCGATGCCTTCCTCTCGGCCAAGAACCTGTCTGCCGACCAGATCGAGTTCCTCAACATGGTCATCGATCACCTGACGGAGCGCGGCGCCATGGACCCGCGGCTCCTCTACGAGAGCCCCTTCACGGACCTCAATGACATGGGCATTGCCGGCATGTTCACCGAAAGTGAGGTCGACCAAGTCCTTTCTATCCTGGAAGACGTCCGCCGACGTGCCGCGGCTTAGATCGTTGGCGCGAAGCATTCCGGCACCAAGTGAAAGACTGGGGCGGCCTTGCGACGCGTCTCGTAGAAGTTGTCCCAGAGTTGCTGAATCTCGAATGCCTGTCGCACCTCAAGCAAGCGACATCACAGGCAAATCAAAATGTGGGATGGAATGCGGGCTCAACCATTACCAACACAGCTAATCCACTGTGCAATAAGGCTTTTTAGAAAGGGAATGGCGGAGACGGAGGGATTCGAACCCTCGATACCCTTTTGGGGTATGCTCATTTAGCAAACGAGTGCCTTCAGCCTCTCGGCCACGTCTCCGTTCGCGAATGGACAGGGTCCACAACCCTGCCTCGCAGGTGGCGCAATAGACGCGAACAAGGGCCCTTCGTCAAGGCCCAAAAGCATCCCGTTAAGAAGGAAAAGGCCACGCGCCCGACCTCGGCCGTGCGGTCCTCTCCTCGAGGAGCGCATCGGATGGAATCCCAAAAGCGGATTCCACTTTTCACGTCCGATGCTCTAGGAGGCGGCATCGAAGAGACCAAAGGAGCCTGACGTGGCAGATATCAATCGAATCGGCGTCGCCGCCCGTTACAGCGATCTCGTGATTCACGGGAACACGGCCTATTTTTCGGGCTACGTGCCCGAGACCACCCTGGCAGGGACGGTCACGGAGCAGACCCGGGACGTGCTGGCGCAGATCGAACAGTCCCTGACCGAGATCGGCAGCGACAAGTCCAAGCTCCTGCAGGCCACGATCTGGCTGAGCGACATGGGGTCCTATGATGAGATGAACGCGGTCTGGGACGCCTGGGTCGTGCCCGGCCATACGCCCGCGCGGGCCTGCGTTGAGGCGCGGCTCGCCAACCCGGCTTATGCCCTCGAGATCCAGGTCACGGCCGCGCTCTGACGCGACGTTTCCCCGCGAAGGCGCTCAGGCCCGCTCGGTCTTGGTCGCCTTCGCCATGGAGCTCAGGCGTTTTTTCTCGTAGTGCTTGGCGAGGCGCAGGTGGCGCCAGATGGCGTAGTTCATGGCGATGAGAAAGCCGTAGGTGCCGCGCAGGAAGTGCAGCCGCCCGAAATAGGCCTTGAGAAAGGCAGCCGGGAACTCGCAATAGAGCCGCCAGGTCGGGATCGAGACGCCGCGCACCTCGAGGTCGAGGGCGAGCTGGTCGGTGTAGACGTTGAGCTTGGCGATCTGGTCGCCGAGCGAGCGGATCGAGCGGTGATGGACCAGGCCCTTGAGCTTGCCGACCCGCGTGCCCGGCTTAAGCTCGACCCGGTCGTGCACCAGCGAGGTCGAGTAGCGCCCGACCTCGCGGTGGTAGAGCCGCACCGGCGCGATCCGGTAGGCCAGCGGATGCGGCGCGGCCTCGCCGGGATAGGTCTCGGCAATGCGGATCCCATAGGCCGGGCGTGGCGGCTCGCCGTGCGCGAACAGCGCCCGGATCTCCGCGCGCAGGGCCGGCGAGAGCTCCTCGTCGGCATCGAGGTTGAGCAGCCAGGGGTGGCGGCACTGCTCCTCGCCGAAGCGCTTCTGCTGGCCGTAGCCCGGCCACGGATTGAACAGCACCCGTGCGCCCAGCTCCTCGGCCAGCGCCTGGGTGCCGTCGGTCGAGCCCGAGTCGATCACCACAACATCGTCCGTCAGGTCGCGCACGGCGCGGATCGTCGCGCCGATCCGGTCGGCCTCGTTCTTGGCAATGATGAACACGGACAATGGCAGCATGGCAACGGCTGCCTAGCCGCCCACGAAAAAGATGGCAAGGGGTTCCAAGCCCTTAGCGGCTCCTTGCCTCCCCGTGTTGTTTTTGGATCCCACGCATGGGCCTTCAGGCTCGCGGGAGTCCCCGAGACTTCCCGGAGTCATAGAGGCGGGCGCGGCGCGCCTTCATTCCGAGGCGGGATCCTGGCCGGACGCGATCAGCTCCCCTTGCGGCACCTCCCTGCCGCCCGCGGCCGAAGCCGTGGCGTGGCTGCGCACCCGCAGTTCCGCCAGTAGGGGGAAATGGTCCGAGGCGACGCGGGTGAGCAAGGTCCTGACCGGGGCAGCGTCGACCACCTCCACCGAACCGGTGACGAAGACATGGTCGAGGCGGAGCAAGGGGGCCCGGGTGTGGAAGGTCGGCTGCGGCGCCCCGCGCGCGCTCGAGAGCTGCGCGTCCCGCAGCCGGTCGGCGATCATGCGGTAGGAACGCGAATAGGGCGGCGCATTGAAGTCACCGAGCAGGATCGCCGGATCGGCACATTCGGGATGTCCCATCCAGTCGGGTCCAACCAGGGCCGACGCCTGAGCCCGGCGCTCGCCGGACCGGAGGGACAGGTGGGCATTGATGACATTGACCGTCTGCCCGTCGATCTCGGTGCGCACCCACAGGGCGCTCCGCTTCTCGAAGGAGGGTCTGGTCGATTGCGTCGGCAGACGCCCGGATTTCACGAGACGGGCGGGATGCCGGGTCAGAATGGCGATCCCGTACTGCTCGCCCAGGATCCGGATCGTGGGCTGGAAATGAAGATCCATCCCGAGCTTCTCCGCCAGGCCGGCAGCCTGGTCGGCCTCCCCCGCCCTCGTGCGTCCGGCCCGCACCTCCTGAAGCGCAACGATATCCGGGTTGCACGCCGCGATGACCTCGGCGGTCCGCATGGGTGAGATTTTTCGATCGGTGCCCAGCCAGCGGTGAACGTTGTAGGTGAGGATCCGGAAGGGGCGCCCCTGGTGATGGCTATGCTTCAAAGGTCGGTACCAGCTCGGTCAAGGGTGACGATGGACATGCATGGCCTTCCTGCAGGCATGCGGCGACGTTTCAGCTCGCGGCCTAGGGCGCGAACATGTCGGAACAATGGCCCATGATCGGCCCGAGTTCCTGCAAAACGCAACCATAAGGCCGTCTTGACCTTCCCATGATTGGAAGGATTACACCTCATCCCCATATGGGGATCAGGAGATTCGAGATGGCCGCCACCAACCGTTCCACCGCACCGGAGAGCGTCGACATTCCCGTCCGGGGGATGAGCTGCGCGTCCTGCGTCGGCCGTGTCGAGAAGGCGATCCGCGCGGTTCCCGGCGTGACGGCCGCGAATGTGAACCTGGCGACCGAACGGGCGCATGTGTCGTTCGCGGCCGACCGGGCCGATTCCCGCGCGGTGGCCGAGGCCATCCGGGCCGTGGGCTATGAGCCTGCGGAACACCACGCGGATCTCGCGATCGAGGGCATGACCTGCGCATCCTGCGTGGCGCGGGTCGAGAAGGCGCTCAAGCGCGTTCCCGGCGTGGTGGACGCCCGCGTGAATCTCGCGACCGGGCGCGCCGGCGTCGATTATCTCGGCGGACCCGACGTGGTCGCCCGGATGATCGCGGCCGTCGACGCGACGAGCTACGAGGCCCGCGAGATCCGCCAGGACCGGGACGAGACGGACCGGGAGCGCGCGGCCCGCGAGGCCGAGATCTCCGGCCTGAAGCGCGCTCTCGCCAGCGCGGCCGTCCTCACCCTGCCGGTCTTCGTGGTCGAGATGGGTTCGCATTTCATCGACCCCATCCATGACTGGGTCATGAACGCCCTCGGCCACCAGACCAGCTGGTATCTGCAATTCGCCCTGACGACGCTCGTCCTGTTCGGACCAGGCCTGCGCTTCTTCAAAAAGGGAGTTCCCGCCCTGCTGCGAGGAGCGCCCGACATGAATTCCCTCGTCGTCCTCGGCACCAGCGCGGCCTATGCCTATTCGGTGGTGGCGACCTTCCTGCCGGAGGTTCTGCCGGCCGGCATGGCCAATGTCTATTACGAGGCGGCCGCCGTGATCGTGACGCTGATCCTGCTCGGCCGCTTCCTCGAAGCCAAGGCCAAGGGCCGGACCTCGGAGGCCATCAAGCGTCTCATCGGCCTCTCCCCCAAGACCGCACGAGTGATGCGCGACGGCGTAACGCTGGAACTTCCACTCGACCAGGTGCTCACCGGCGACATCGTGCAGGTGCGCCCGGGCGAGAAGGTGCCGGTCGACGGCGAGGTCGTCGAAGGCTCCTCTTTCGTGGACGAATCCATGATCACCGGCGAGCCGGTTCCGGTCCGAAAATCGGCGGGCTCGGAGGTCGTCGGCGGCACGATCAACAAGAATGGCGGCCTCACCTTCCGGGCCACGCGCATCGGCGCGGACACGGTCCTGTCTCAGATCATCCGCATGGTGGAGCAGGCGCAGGGTTCGAAGCTGCCGATTCAGACGATGGTCGACGCGATCACCGCATGGTTCGTGCCCGCCGTCATGGCGGCGGCGGCCCTGACTTTCGCCGCCTGGCTCATCCTCGGGCCGGAGCCCGCCCTCACCTTCGCGCTCGTCAATGCGGTGGCCGTGCTCATCATCGCCTGCCCCTGCGCCATGGGGCTGGCGACACCGACCTCGATCATGGTCGGCACGGGACGCGCGGCGGAGCTCGGCGTACTCTTTCGCCGGGGCGAGGCGCTGCAGAGCCTGAAGGAGATCGGCGTCGTCGCGCTCGACAAGACGGGCACGCTCACGCAAGGACGCCCCGACCTGACGGATTTCGTCACCGCCGCCGGCTTCGCCGAGGCCGATACCTTGAGGCTCGTCGCGGCTGTGGAAACCCGCTCCGAGCACCCGATCGCCCAGGCGATCGTCGCGGCCGCCGAACGGCGGGGCTTGACGGTTCCCGTCCCCGAGAGCTTCGAGGCCGTGCCCGGCTTCGGCGTCTCGGCCGTCGTGGTGGGCCGCCGGGTCGATGTCGGCGCCGACCGCTTCATGCGGAAGCTCCGGCTCGACGTGGCCGCTTTCGCCGACACGGCGGCCCGCCTGGGCGCGGAGGGCAAGAGCCCGCTCTATGCCGCGATCGACGGCAGGCTCGCGGCCATCGTCGCCGTGGCGGACCCGATCAAGGAATCGACGCCGGAGGCCATCGCGGCCCTGCACGGCTTGGGCCTCAAGGTCGCGATGATCACCGGCGACAACCACAGGACCGCGCAGGCCATCGCACGGCGCATCGGCATCGACGAGGTGGTCGCGGAGGTGTTGCCCGATGGCAAGGTGGACGTGGTGAAGCGCCTGCGCCAAGCCCATGGCCGCATCGCCTTCGTGGGCGACGGGATCAACGACGCGCCCGCGCTGGCCGAGGCCGATATCGGTATCGCCATCGGCACGGGCACGGACATCGCCATCGAGAGCGCGGACGTGGTGCTCATGTCCGGGGATGTGCGCGGCGTCGTCAACGCCATCGCCCTGTCGAAGGCGACGATCCGCAATATCGGGCAGAACCTGTTCTGGGCCTTCGCCTACAACGTGGTCCTGATCCCGGTCGCCGCGGGCGTGCTCTATCCTGTCGACGGCACCCTTCTGTCGCCCGTCGTCGCGGCCGCCGCCATGGCGCTCTCCAGCGTCTTCGTGGTCGGCAACGCGCTGCGGCTGCGTCGCTTCAAGGCCCCTATCGAGACGCGGCAGGACCCAATGCCTGCCGCCCAAACCGCAGGAGGTGCGGCATGAACATTGGACAAGCGGCTTCGGCCTCCGGCGTTTCCGCCAAGATGATCCGGTACTACGAATCCACCGGCCTCATCCCGAAGACCGTGCGCACGGAGGCGGGCTACCGTGTCTATTCGGATGACGACGTGCATACGCTCCGCTTCATCCGCCGCGCCCGCGATCTCGGCTTCTCCGTGGAGCAGATCGCCGATCTCGTCTCGCTGTGGCGCGACCGCGAGCGCGCGAGCAAGGACGTGAAGGCCATTGCCCTCGGCCATGTGGACGTGCTCGAGCGCAAGATCCGCGAGCTGCAGGAGATGGCCTCGACCCTGAAACATCTCGCCGAGCATTGCTGCGGGGATTCGCGTCCCCATTGCCCGATACTCGAAGAACTCGCGAGCGAGGAACCGCTGCCCGTCCACGCGAGAGCGGAGGATGCGCGCTTCGGCGCTTTGGGCAAGGCGTAGAGCATCGACCGCAAAAGTGAGAACCGGTGTTGCGCGCAACGAGGCGCTCATCGAAGAAGGGAGCATCTGAATCAAGCGTCCGCCGCGTTGAGGCGGCGGACGCTTGCTCCCCTTACACGCCGAAGATCACATTCCCGTCTGGGCTGATCGCCCAGGCGGGGTTCCATGCGATCTCCCATGCATGCCCGTCAGGATCGGCCACATAGCCTCGAAAGCCCCCATGCGGCGGCGCGTCGGCCGGCCACATGATCCGGCCGCCTGAACGGGACAAGCGATCCAACGTGGCCTGCACATCCTCGCGACGGGTGACATTGTGGGCGAGAGAACAGAGGCCCGGCGCGGCGGGATCCTCGCGCCGCATGTCCTCGGCAAGGGCGCGCCGGATCCATGTTCCGAGGACGAAACCGTTCATCTGGTAGAAGACGATGTCTTCGTTCTCGAAGACGGGCCTCCAGCCGAAACCTTCGACATAAAAGCGCCGGGAGCGGGCGAGATCGCCCACGCCGAGCGTGATGACGGATATCTGTTGCTGCATCAGGTCATGTCCCTACGTTGTCCTGGCGCACCATGCGCCAGGGCTCACGTCATGGGACTTGGTGCAACCGCACCAGCCAGAGCTTCCCGCGGGAAACGACCGGGCTAACCAAACCGGTCCGCCTTTTTCGACGGCGCAAGAGTACCCGTCCCGGGCTCCCGGTCAAGAACCGAGGCGTCGGCGCCTCAGGCCGCCATCTCGACCTCGCGGCCGCGGCCGAGCTCGTGCATCCACTGCGCGAATTCGGGCTTGCGCCCGATCTGGCGTCCGTAGTGCCGGCGCAGGGCGTCGACGAGGCGGCCGTTGCGGGACAGACAATCGTCGGCGAACGCGATCATGCGCGAGTTCGGCCAGGCCTGGGGCCTGATCTCGACCAGGCGCTCGAAGAGACGGTCTTCGCTTTCCTCGGGCGTGCTCTGGGCCATCAGGGTGAGCATCGCGGCGGTCGAACGCGAAATGCCCATGTGGCAATGAACGAGCAGATGCCCTTCCGTCCGCTGGGCCCTGCCCGCCGCCACCTCGTCGCCGAAGCGCAGCACGGCCTCCACATGCTCGGCCTGCGGCAGGATCATGCCCTCGATGGGATTGATGATGTCGTGGAAGCGCAGGATCGTGCGGTGGTGGGGATCGTAGGCCCCGAAAGCCTCCGGATCCGGATGGTCCGGATCGAGAATCGAGAGCACATGCGTGACGGCCCTCTCCTTCTGGTCCGGCAGTTCGGAAATCCCGCAGATCGTCAGCATGGAAATGGCAAGAGATTGCATCGCGTCACTCATTGAAGGAAAGGCCGTGCCCCTCGCAGGGCCCTGCGCGGATGTTGTACCCATCCTGGGGGAAGCCTTTCAACCCTGCCCAATGATTGTGTCCTTTTGATCACAGCGCGGCTCAGCCACATTTCTGCCATTGCAGTAACACCTTGTTGTCACCACCTGGGCTATGAACTTCTTGGATCTTTAGCGCCGCCAGCAACTCCTGGCGGCAAAAGCGAAAAACCAGAAACTGCGAGCCTCCCCCACTGATGTTTGCTCTAACGGCCTCACGCTTGCCCATGTTGCGAAACGCCATCCGCTTCTGCGCCCTGATTCTTCCGATGGCGCTCGCCGCCTGTGTCACGACGTCGGGTCCGCCGCAGCAGGCGGTCAGCCGCATCGATCCCGCCTTCATGGCCATGTACGGCTCGCGTCCGGACGAGACCCATCCGCTTCCCGCCACCGACATCTCCGAAGTCGACCCGCGCTTCCTGCGCCGAGAGGTTGCCTATTATGGCCGCGAGGAACCCGGCACCGTCGTGGTCGACACCTCGGCCCGGTATCTCTATCTCGTGCGGGAAGGCGGCCGCGCCATCCGCTACGGTATCGGCGTGGGCAAGGAAGGCATGGCCTGGGCCGGCCGCGCGCGCGTCGGCCGCAAGGCCGCATGGCCGAACTGGACGCCCACCGCCGCGATGATCAAGCGCGAACCCGAGCGCAACCGTCCATGGGCAGGCGGCATGCCCGGCGGCCTTCAGAACCCCCTCGGTGCCCGCGCGCTCTATCTCTACAACAACGGCGTCGACACCATGTACCGCATCCATGGCACGACGGAGCCCTGGTCGATCGGCCAATCGGTCTCGTCCGGCTGCATCCGCATGTTCAATCAGGACGTGATCGACCTGTACAACCGCGTGCCCGTCGGCTCGCCGGTGGTGGTGCTGAACGGCCGCAGCCCGTTCAACGACGTCGACACGGAAGACGGCCGCGTCTCCTATTACTGATCCGACAGCCTCCCCTCCCGATCATGAAGCAAGGGCCGGTCTTAGACCGGCCCTTGTCTTTGGCGTACCGGACTTCCTGGGGAGCTTCCCCTGGAGGGCTGAACGCACTGTCCTATGAATCATTGTCCAGGCTCCGTGCGAAGGATTGCTCATGGACGATTGGTTCCCGCAGGCCTTGAAGCTCACCACACGCGCCATCGAGGTCGGCGGCATCGCCATCATCGTCCTCGGCACCTTGGGGGCGACACTCGCCGTCCTCTGGCAGTTGCTTCAGGGGCGCGGCTTGGACGACATCTTCGGGCTCTACCGCTCCAATATCGGGCGCGCGATCCTGCTCGGCCTCGAGTTTCTCGTTGCGGCCGACATCATCAACACGGTCGCCATCGAGCCGTCCCTGGAAAGCCTGCTCATCCTCGGCGGCATCGTGCTCATCCGCACCTTCCTGAGCTTCTCCCTCGAAGTGGAGATCGAGGGGCGCTGGCCGTGGAAACGGCACCGAAGCGAGCCCGGCGACAAGGGCCGTGGCCCGGGCAGCTTGGCGGTTGACGGCGCGGATTTGCGCTCATAAGAAAACACTCCGGCCCGCAAGCCGCCGCCGCCCTTCAAGCGTCCGTCGGCTCCACAATCTGCCTTTTCCTCCGCTCCACCCATGTGTGGATGGCGTGTGATCGCGCACATCCGTCCGCGATCTCCTCCGGCAGGTTTTCCATCTGACTCGAAGCAGCCCTCTGTTCCTCTCGCGCATAGTCCGCGACAGGCTGCCTCCAGCGACAGCTTTCGACCATGACGACTTTCGACACAGGCACATTCCTGAGCCGCATTCCCTTCGCGAAGATCGGCTCCGGCCCCGACCCCATCGTTGTTCTCAACGGCGGGCAGGCCTTCGTCCGGCGCCCCACGCCCGCCCGCACGGCGAGAGATGCCAGGCGCATCGCCCGGCTCCTGCCGTCCCATCGCACGGCCTATCTGCTCGGCTACGATCCCGCGCCGCCGGCGGGCTACAGCATCGGCACCATCGTCGGGGACGTGTCGCGGATCCTGCGCGAGGAGATCGGCCCCGCGAGCGTGATGGGCATTTCCTTCGGCGGCTTCGCGGCGACGCGTCTGGCCGCCGACCATCCCGATCTCGTCAAGGATCTGGTCCTCATGGTGAGCGCTCACCGCTTCTCGCGGGAAGGCCGTCGCAGCGTCGACCGGCAGATCGCCTGCGCCTGGCAGGGCGATTTCGAGGGCTTCCTCGACGAATTCGGCCTCGTCTTCCGACGCCCCTGGCTCAACTGGCTGCTCCGGATGCGCCTGAAGCAGGAGCGCAGCAGGCTCCGGGAGACGATGAACGATCCCGCCACCATCGTGCGCGGCCTCCACGCGGTGGCGGGCGAGGATTTTGGCTCAAATCCGGATTGGCTGAAAGCGATCCGGGCCCGCACGCTCCTCGTCGGCGCGACCCGCGACCCGTTCTTCGACGTCGACGCGATGGAGGAAACGGCCCGGCTGATTCCCTCCTCGCAGCTCAAGCTGTTCAGGGGCGAAACGCACATGCTTCCCGTCGAACGGACCCGGGCCGTGGCGAGGGCCGTGAAGGCGTTTCTGCAGTGATGATCGGAAGCGGAGGGAACCTTTTTCGTGTCCTTCCCGCCTCCCCGTCCTGGCCGTCCCCGGACTTGATCCGGGGATCAGCCCTGACCATCCACGCCTTGGAACCGGAGCCGCTCTTTCGCGCGATGCTCCACTCCTTGAATGGCGCATCGTTGCGAGCGGACCCGGAGGGCCGCGTCAGCGAAAACCGGGTCCACTTTTCCGCACGATGCGCTAGAGCCTTTTCCGCAAAAGTGGATGCCGGTTTTGCGAAGAAAAGGCGTCTTTCTCAAACAACAAATGCCTTTTCCGTGAACCGAAGTTCATGGAAAAGGCTCTAGAAGTACCGCGCCAGATTGGTCCGGATGCGCTCCAGCACCGGCACGCCTGCATCCGGCAGAGCGAAGGTCCGGCCGGTGATACGCTCATAGGCGTCGATATAGACACGCGAGGTTTCCAGAATCACGTCGGCGGGGATTTCGGGGATCGGGTCCTTGTAGGGATCGCAGCGCGCGACGACCCAGCTGCGCACGAAATCCTTGTCGAAGCTCTCGGGCCGCTCGCCCGCCTCGAAGCGCTCCGCATAGCTCTCGGCGAACCAGTAGCGGCTGCTGTCGGGCGTGTGGATCTCGTCGGCGATCATGATCCGGCCCGCCTCGTCGATACCGAACTCGTATTTGGTGTCGACGAGGATCAGGCCGCGCGCCGCTGCCATCTCGCGGCCCCTCGCGAAGAGCGCGAGAGCGTAATCCGACACGGTCTTCCACTGCTCGGCGGTCAGCAGCTTGCGCTCGACGATCTCATCCGCGGTCAGCGGCTCGTCGTGGCCGCCATGGAAGGCCTTCGTGGTCGGCGTGATGATCGTGTGCGGCAGCTTCTGGTTGTCGCGCATGCCGTCCGGCAGGCGGATGCCGTACATCTCGCGCGCGCCCTGCTTGTAGAGCGAGAGGATCGAGGTGCCGGTGGTTCCGGCGAGATAATCGCGCACCACGATCTCGACCGGCAGGATGGTGAGCGTCTTGCACACGGCCACGTTCGGATCGGGATATTCGATGATGTGGTTGGGGCAGAGATCGGCTGTCTGCTCGAACCAGTACCGGGCGGTCTGCGTGAGCACCTGCCCTTTGAGCGGAATGGCCGCCAAGTTGCGGTCGAAGGCGCTGATGCGGTCGGACGCGATGATGATGCGCCGCCCGTCCGGCAGGTCGTAATTGTCGCGCACCTTGCCCCGGTAATGGTTCGGCAGTTCCGGGATCGTCGCATCCTCGAGAACGTAACCGGCATATGCCCCGAGGGCTGCTTGATCGACCATGCTCACCTGCCACGGCTGTTCGGGTTCCAGCCCTCCACGGGGCCACGCCGACTTCTAGCGCATCGTGCGAAAAAGTGGACCCGGTTTTTCGCCAGAACGATGCGCTCCATCTAAGAGGCGAACATCGTGCGGACCCAGCGGGCCGCGCGAGCGAAAAGCGGACCCGATTTTCACGAACGTGGCCCGCTGGGTCCGCTCAAACGATGCGCTCATCTCAGAAGGGAGCATCGGATCCCCGGGCAGGTTAGCCCCCGGCTCGAGAAACATAGGCCTTTCCACGGGTTCAGTTGGGGTTCAGTTGGCCCCGGCGCTCCTGCGCTGCACCACGTTGAGGCCGGACAGGACCACAGTCGTCTCGTAGCCTTGGGAATCCACGATGGTCCATTGTTTGAGGGCGTTCGCGCGGCTGTCGAAGCGCAGCGTGATCTTGGACGTTCCGCCGAGCGTCGCGCTGTCGTCGAACGCCACCGTGATCACGCCGTCGCGGCCGATCTGGACGTCGCGGATCTTCGTGTCGCGCGCCAGATCGACGTTCTCCTGCACCAGGAACTTCAGGGGCGTCTGGCCAACCGGATAGACGTCGTTGGTGCCGAGCTTCTTGTCCCGGATCGCCACGTTGCGCCCGTCCGACACGATCTCGAGGGTGCTCGGCGGCGAATAGGCAAAGTGCAGCCGCCCCGGACGCTGCACGGAGAGGGTTCCCTCAACCTGCTGCCCGTTGGGGTTCTTCTGCACGAAATAGGCGGACATCTGCTCCATGCTGTTGAAATAGGCGTTCACCCGCTCCAGGGCGGCGGCCGGAGAGGTCGGGTTGGGCGGCGAAACGGGCGTGACGGGGGCGGCCCGGGCCGCGACGGAGGTCGGCGCCGGAGCGCTTTGCGAGGGCGTCGCGCGCGCGGGCTTCGGCGGCTCGGGCACCTTGACGGGAGCCGGCTCGGGAGCTTTCGGCGCTTCGGCCGCCTGGGCCGGCGACTGCGGCGCGGGCGTCGGGGTTTCCGAGACGGCCTCCTTCACCGCAGGCGCGGCGGGAGCGGGTTTCGGCTCAGGTGCGGCCGCCGGCTGGAGTTGAGGCTGCGCGGCCTGCTGGCGGGTCGACGGCTTCGGCTTGGGCGCCGCAGTTTTGGTCAGGGGCTTGACTTGGGGCTTGGCCTGGGGCTTCGCCTGCGGCTGAACCGGCACTGGGGGCGCCGCGGGAGCGGCAGGCTCCGCCTGCTGAACCGGAGCGGCCTGCGCGTCCGGTGCGCCGCCCTGCCCCTGACCGGGCTTGAAGATGCCGTCGAGGAAGCGCGTCAGCGGATCGGCCGCCCGCTGCTGGGCGAGAGCCGGCGTGGCGAGCGCCAGAACGAGGGCGAGACCGGCGGAGCGGCGCAAAGACTTCTTGAGCATGACTCGACTGCAAACCCGAAAATAGGACATATCCGCAAGGCGGCTCGCCGCGTGAGCGTGGCGGTCCAGCCTTATCGCGTCGATAAAGGGCTGAATGAAGGCACTAATTTGGGGATGAAAGCGAGTCGCGTCTAGAGCATCGGACCCAAAAGTGGATTTGCACTTTTGGGATTCCATCCGATGCTCCCAGCTTGAAAAGGGCGCATCGTTCAGGGCGAAAAGCCGGATCTGCATTTTGCCCGCGGCCGCCGGGGCTCACGACGCGCCGAGGACCGGGCGGAACTCCAGTCGGCTCGATCGCTGCCCTCAGGCGGCGTTGGCGAACTCCTCCTCGTCCTCGGCGGAACGGACCGGGGCCGGCTTCGGCTTGGGCTTGGCCGCGCGCGGGCGGGACTGGCGCTTCTTCTTTGCGGGCTTGCGCATTCCCATGCCGCTCCACCAGCCCTGCCAGCTCCAGGCCCCGGGACCGGCGATAAGGGAGAACATCAGCCCGGACAGGACGCCGAGATTGGCGAGGAAGAGCGCCTGCTCGGCTTGGCGGTTCAGGCCGCCATAGTCCCAGAACCGGTGCAGGGCTCCGGTGGAGACCGCAACGGATGCGATCAGGGCCAGGGCGCTCACGCGCGGCGCGAGGCCGAGGATCAGGGCGAGAGGAGCCACGATTTCGGCGACCGCGATGACGGTCGCCACGATGTCGCCGTAAGGAATACCCTTGAGGGTCAGCGCCGCCGCGAAGCCCGAGATATTGGCGAGCCGGCCGATGGCGGGGGGCAGGAAGCAGCAGGCCAGCAGGATGCGCCCAAGGAGCAGAATTCCGTTCGTCGCGCCCGCATTCATGATCAGCCCTCTCCTCATCGGTCGCGGCCCGGAATCGCGGGCCGCCGGTCCGCATTAGAGGCAGAGGTTCTTAAACTGTTCTTAGCGCATCGCGCGAAAAAGCGGCCCCGGTTTTTCGCCAGAACGATGCGCTCGTTCCAGGAAGGGAGCATCGGATGGGTCCCAAAAGTGCAAATCCACTTTTCACGTTCGATGCTCCAGCCCGCCCGGCTTTCCACGCCTTCTTGAGCGCGGGCCGGTCGGGAGGCGTGCACACGCTGCATCACAGGCGCATGTTTCTCTCGCGCAGCATGCTCTCCCAGCGCAGGGTGTGCTCCACGATGGTCGAGAGATCGTCGTAGCGGGGCTCCCAGTGAAGCCGCGAGCGGGCGCGGGTGGAATCGGCCACGATGCTGACCGGATCGCCCTCGCGCCGGGGCGCGAGGCGGGCCTCGAGCGGCCGTCCCGAGACCTCTCGGACGGTGTCGATCACCTGCGACACCGAATAGCCGTGGCCGTATCCGCAATTCACCACCAGGCTCTCGCCGCCGGCGCCGAGATGATCGAGCGCCTGCATATGGGCCGAGATCAGGTCGCTCACGTGGATGTAGTCGCGGATGCAGGTGCCGTCGGGCGTTGGATAATCGGTTCCGTAGACCTCCATGGAGGGCCTCATGCCGAGCGCCGTCTGGACCGCCACCTTGATGAGATGGGTCGCATTCGCGGTGCATTGCCCGTGCCGCATGGCTGGATCCGCTCCGGCTACGTTGAAGTAGCGCAGGACCACGAAGCGCATGCCGTGGGCTGCAGCCACGTCACGCAGCATCACCTCGGTGAGCTGCTTGGAGCTGCCATAGGGCGAGAGCGGCGCGAGCGGCGCATCCTCCGCAAGGGGCCGGTCGGACGCGTTGCCGTAGACCGCCGCCGTGGACGAGAACACGAAGGTCTGAATGCCCGCCGCGACCGCCGCCGCCAGAAGCGAGCGGCTCTTGACCGTGTTGTTGAGGTAGTAGCCGAGCGGATCGCGCACCGATTCCGGCACGACGAGCTTGGCGGCGAAATGCACGATGGCCTCGATGGAATGGGATTTGAGCGTCTGGAGGACCAGCTCGTAATCGCCCACGTCGCCGACCACGAGGGGCACATCCTCAGGGACGGACCATCGGAAGCCCGTCGAGAGATTGTCGAAGACAACGGGATTGTGGCCCGCATCGCGCAGAGCCAACACCATGTGGCCGCCAATATAGCCGGCCCCTCCAGTCACCAGAACGTTCACGGGCTTCCTCAATGCTCTTTCGCGTCATCGTGGCCTGAATGGGTCTGGATTTCCAGTGCGGCCTGCTGGCAAAACAGACGGCCTACACGGACATTTATGATAGGGTGCTGCATGAACGAACGCACGGAATACTGGTGGGTCCACCACGATTCCAGAATCCAGCCGGCGGAGGTCGGTTTCGTCGGCGGCATTCCCGTGCATTTCCGGTTCCTCGGCACCGCAGGCCAGGTCCGGGCTGAATCGGCCGAGCTGATTGAGCGCCTGCCCGCCCCACCCACGCCCGTCTTCCGCCCTCCTCCGGCCGCAGCCGCCTCTCCCGCGGTCAAGCCGCAGATATCCGGCTCCTGGCTGTGGTTCATCGGCATCCTGCTCCTGATCTTCGTCGCGCAATGCTCGGGGCCGATCTTCGACGCGCTCAAGTGAGGATTGAAGCCGAGACCCGAATGCGCGCCGCTCCGCGCATTCGGATGCGCTGTTCCATAACGAGATCAATTCGGTGCTTTAGCTGTCAGAACCCGTTAGACAAGTCGCTGATTGTCCTCGTTAGAGATGTCACTTCTGGGGAGAGGCTACCTTAGGGCTCAGCCCACCTTGAACAGGCTCTTGGCCTGCCCTCGCCGACGCGGTGCTTTGCGGCTGCGGCTCATGTCGAGCTCCTTCTGCCGCTCGGCGATATAGGCCAGAACCGGCCCCAGCCGCTTGTTCTCGACAATGGCCGCCTGATCCACCTGCTGGCGGCGGTCAAAGGGTCTGTACGGCAGCTCCAGGCCCTTGTGCTTGATGGCCAAGCGCCCATCCGGATAGTCGTAGACGATCACTCGCTGGCGGGCGAGGGACAGCGTGATCGCGTTTGGCTCGAGAATGAACAGCACCTGGTCGTATTGAAGGGTCAGGCTGCGCGAGACCGTGCGCTCCTCCCGCCAGGCGAACACGTCATCCAACTCATCGTCCTTGCTCAGCGGTCGATGCAGGTCCTTGTCGCTGTAGGGCGCCTTGGCAAAGCGGCGGTTGAAGTCCGCGATGAAGGCGGGCAGGAACGCGTTGCCCGCCTCAAGGGTCGAGATCCCAGCCAGACGCAGCTCCTTGACCAGCCGGTCCTGCAAGGTGCCGTTGGCGCGCTCGACCCGGCCTTTGGCTTGGGGAGCAATGGCGCAGATGATGTCGATGTCGAGCTGATGCAGCGCCCGCCCGAACTGGGTCATGCCGTCGCCGCCGGTTGCCCCTACCTTGTTGATCCGGAAGGTAGCATGCTTGTCAGAATAGAATGCTACCGGCTTGCCGTAGGCCTCCAGGTACTCCCGGGTGGATCGGAAATAAGCGAAGGTCGACTCGGTTTCGACGAACTTCAGGTGCATCAGCCGGCTGGTGGCATCGTCAATGTAGACCAGCAGCGTGCAGGGCGGGCCGCGGTCCTCAAACCAGTCATGCTCGGAGCCGTCGATCTGGATCAACTCGCCGACGCAGTCACGTCGATAGCGCGGCTGGTGGCGGTCCTGCCACAGGCCCGCCGCGATCATCCAGCGCCGGATCGTCTCGACACCCAGAGCGATGCCGTGCCGCCCGGCGAGCTTCTCGCAGGCGAGGGTTGGGCCGAAATCGGCATCGGTGGCTGTGATCAGCGCCAGCACCTCGCTTCGCAGCGCCGCCGGATAGGAGCGGTTGCTGGGCTTGCCGCGCCGGCTCGACACCAAGGCTGCGGGACCGCCGGCATGGTCGGCCTTCAGCCATCTGAACACCTGGCGCTGTGGAATCGGCAGCAACTGGGCGGCTTCGCGTACCGTAATCCGCTCCGCCACAACGTCCCGCAGAACGTGAACCCGCGCGATCTCCGCCCGGCTCATCGCGATCACCGTCATCAGACCCAATCTCCCCAGCACCATCACCCAGGGAGAGTGACATTTGTAACGGGGAGAGGGGTGACCTTTCTAACGGGGGTCTACAGCTCCATGTCGCGGAGGGCCGCTTCTGGAACAACGAACAAACCGCCCCCCTCTGGGTTGGCTGGTATCCATTCAGGTCAGAGGGATCGCCATGCCGCGCTTCTACTTCGACGTGCGCGAGGGGGCGAGCTTCACCCCTGACGAAGAAGGCCTTGAGTTCGACACCCTGGACGCCGCCGAACGCGAGGCTGCCTGTACGGCGGCGGAGATCGGCCGGGATCGGCTGCCGAAGGGCGATGCTCGGGAGGTCACAGTCGAGATCAGAAACGAACACCGCCAGCGGGTTCTGACGGTAACGGTCTCGATGGAGATTAACCGGGTAGACCCGGAGCCGTTGCGCCCGCACGCGTGAGACAATTGTCCGCAAATTGCACGTCATGTCCTTTATCGAACCGGATCCGGTTGATGATGTCCTCTGGCTGTCCATGTATGCCTGACATGAGAGGCATCATGGCAATTCTGCTCGTTGAGGATGATCCGTTCGTGCGGGAGATGGCCGCAACCCAGTTGGAGGAGGCGGGCTTCGAGGTCATTGAAGCCGTTAACGGCGGCGAAGCTCTCAAGCTCCTGCAAACCGGGATCACCGTTGATGCCCTGCTGACCGATATTCGCATGCCAGAGGCCAATGGCTGGGAGGTGGCCAGGGCCTGTCGCGAGCGATTTCCGGATCTGCCTGTCATCTACGTGACGGGGTATGCCGAGCAGATGCAGCCGGTCTCTGGAGGAGTCATTCTCTCGAAGCCTTATAAGATGGCGCAGGTGATTGGCCTCTTGAAGACCGAGCTTGCTTGAGGAGAGAGATTTCCGAGAAGACGCTTCCTGGAATCCGTCACGGTCGGCGCCAGCGCGAAGTGCCCCTGGCCTTTCGACTGGGGACGGTTTGAGCACGCTACCAACCAAGGGGCCTCAGCGTCGGATGGCACTACTATTTCAAGTGAAGAAGGACCGGACCCTGCGACACTTTCGGTGCACTCGCGCCAATGTCCGACGCATTCTGCCCGATCCAGTCCTTGGCCCTTTGGACGCTCTCATCGGTACCTGTCTTGTCCTGACAGACCGTGATCGTGATGCCGCCATCGCCGGTGCGGATCAGAGAGTAACTTACAAATCCCTGTACCGACCGCATCAGGCTCTCGACATCCGACTTACGCTTCTCCAGCAGGTCAAAAAGCTCCCTGGCCCCTTGACCAGAGTAGGTTCTGATCACCGCATGCATGGCTCTTTCCTCCGTTTCGCGTCCGCCCTCCGTCGGAAGCTATCCCACGACCGATGTGGATAGCATCGCGTGTTGAGGACGAGCGAGCGTGCGCCTCTCTGAGTGAAGCGTCAAATGCCCCTCAGGCGAGGTCGGTCACCGCCATTCCGCTCCGTCGGTGAAGGAAGCTCACCGGACCAGAAGCGAAGCATGAACCGCGCGTAAAACCTATGTTTGGAATGCAAATTGCGTCGCCCAGAACGGGTGCAATCGCTCGGGGAGCTCGGCAATAAAGGGGAAGGCAAGCGGCTTTGTGGTCGAGGAACGATTGGCAACCGCTCTGCACCTGCCATTTGATGATGATCCTAATGTAGGATCAGGACATGACATTGTGCCCAGCTCTCCCTATGAAACCTCCAACGGGCCCATTCCAGGTTTGCGCCTGCCCCTCTACGTATGGAACGTGCTCCAGAGGGAAAATATCACGACCCTCGATCAGTTGAGGGCTGTGGCTGGTCAGATCGAGCAGGTGGTCCCAGGCATTGGGATCGGGATGGCCCAGGTGATCAGAGCAGAGCTCGCCCGTGTAGCGGCACGCGAAGGCAACTCTGACGAGCCCCAGTCGCCTAATCCGTGATGGCAGGCCCAATGCCGAGAAGGCGCTTTACGGAGCCCAATACGGTGTCGTTTCAGCGCCTTCGTAAGACGATCTCGGAGCGCCACCGCTAGTCGTTGTACTGGGTGGGTAAAACGGAGCGTGCCGAGCCAGCCAGAACATCCGGTCATCCCTTCGTGAGCTTGTAGCGGGCGGTCCGAAAAGCCCATACTGATGGGCGCCTCCAGTGGGATCCGAAAGCTGCCATGGCAATCCTCTTTGCCGTGCTGCGGATCGGCGCTAATCTGCCCAACTGTGGTTCCGGTGTGCGGGAGCGACCGATGGAACCGGATATCGAGCGGATCGAACGCAGGCTGGCGGCCATCCTGGCCGCTGACGTCGCGGGTTATTCCCGGCTCATAAATCGGGACGAGGCTGGCACGCTGCGGGCCCTGACCGCTCATCGTGACGTCATGGACCGGCTCATTAGCGATCACGGCGGGCGGATCGCCAACACCGCCGGTGACAGCGTCCTGGCCGAGTTCCCCAGCGCCGTTGATGCTGTCCGATGCGCCGCCCAGGTGCAGGAGGCCCTCGCAGCCGCCAACCAGGACAGGCCCGAGGAGAAGCGCCTCCGATTTCGGATCGGGGTGCATGTCGGAGATGTGATGGTGCGTGGCGGCGACCTGTTGGGCGACGGAGTCAACATCGCCGCACGGCTGGAGAGCCTCGCTGCGCCGGGTGGCATCTGCCTCTCGGACGCGGCCTATAGCTATGTGCGGAAGGTCATACCTCTACCGTTTGCCGATCTTGGGCCACAGACGCTGAAGAACATCGACGAGCCCATTCGAGCCTATGCCCTGGGTCCCAGTTCATCCATCTCGGCTGGGACAGCATACGCCGCATCACGCTCCGCCCCCGACAAGCCCTCGATTGCGGTGCTCCCGTTCAGCAACATGAGCGGCGACCCGGAACAGGAGTACTTCGCCGATGGCATCGTGGAGGACATCACCACGGCCCTGAGCCGGGTCAGGTGGCTCTTCGTGATCGCCCGGAACTCGGCCTTCACCTACAAGAGCAAGCCCATCGATGCGCGCCAGATCGGCCGCGAGCTCGGCGTCCGCTATCTCCTGGAAGGCTCGATCCGCAAGGCCGGTCAGCGCGTCCGGATCTCAGGGCAACTGCTTGAGGCCGCTACGGGCGCCCACCTGTGGGCGGATCGCTTCGATGGTGAGATCTCGGAGATCTTCGAGCTCCAGGATCGCATCACCACAAGTGTCGTGATTGCGGTCGAGCCGAGCCTGCGGTTGGCGGAGATCGAACGGGCCCGGCGCAAGCCGACCGACAATCTCGACGCGTATGATCTGTACCTCCGTGCACTCCCGGCCATCGACGTCTACACACGGGTGGGTTTCGAGGAGGCCGAAGCTCTGCTCCGTAGAGCCGTGGCTCTCGACCCGACCTATGCGGATGCGCTCGCGGCCCTTGCAGAATGTCTCGTCCGCATGACGGTCAATGGATGGGCCGCGGACAAGCAGGCCAGCACCACCGAAGCCTGCGAGCTGGCTGGACGGGCAATTGCGGCCGCCCCTGAGAACGCGGCGGTCCTGGCCACCGCGGCCTGGGCCTATTCCACCCTGGGCGTCCGCTTCGAACAATCGCTCGACTTGGCGAACCGCGCGCTCGCCCTTCACCCGAACTCGGTGCATGTGCGCTCGTTCTGCGGATGGGTCTACCACTACTTCGGGGACAGTCTGCGGGCCATCGAGCAGTTCGAGGAGGCGCGCCGCCTGAGCCCGGTCGACCCAAAGGGCTATTTCCCAATGCTCGGCCTGGCGGCGGCGCACTTGTTCGCGGGCCATTTTGAAGAGACCGTGACCTTGACCGGCCGGATCCTGGTCGAGGTTCCGACGCACAATGTCGCGCGCCGCTACCGCGCTGCGGCGCTCGCACATCTTGGCCGTATCGAGGAGGCTCAGGCGGTGATCGCCGAGCTCCTGAAGGCGCAACCCACCTCCAGCCTTCGAACGTCCCGAAGCACCAGTTTCCATAACCCCCGCATGGCCGAGCTCTACCTCACGGGACTGGAAAGGGCTGGGCTACCCGAATGACTGCGCCTTCTACTCCAGCAGTGCGTCTGGCGCATGCACGATGGATCCATCGATCTCGAACCGGGGGAAGACGGACCGGACTGGGAGGTCCAGTCGCCCGCATAGTGTGACAGAATTTCTGCCGTGCGGCATTTGGCAGACCATACCGAACCCCGCATGTTTTCCGGCACAGTGGAGATCCAGCGTATGGGTTTCCCGGATCACATTGAAAAACTGTATCAGGCGTTTCTCGCCCAACGAGGTCCTGCTAAATGCCGGGTCTGCCAATGCGACATCCCGTCGGAGAAGCGCCGAGGCCGCCCACGGCCGACCTGTCTCCCATGTGATGTGTATCAGGCCGCGCTCACGGCGGTCTCTCCTGAACCGCGGCCCTGCGAGTGCTGCGGGGTTGATTTCCGGCCACAACGGGATGCGGCAAGGTTCTGCTCCGATCCCTGTCGGCGCGCCGCTCACAGCGAGCGGCGGCGCTCCCGAGCGTTCCAGGAGTGTCAGGGATGCGGCATGCGTCGCAAGGGCAGAGCCCGCAAGTACTGCACGCCTGAGTGCTGTCGGCGGCACCGGAACGCGCAACGGCGTAAGAGCCAGCTGCCAGCTCTCCTCACCTGCCCTGAGTGCGGTACGCTCTTCAAGCCCTGGCGCGCTGGCGTCATGTATTGCTCACCGGCTTGCGGCAGGCGGCGTGCGGGTAAAAATTACGGTGCACGCCACCAAGAGCCCAGATGCACGAGAGCCAATCGGCTTCCCAGAGACATAACCTGAGGGAGACTGAAGTCTGTGTTAGCGGTTCGGGAGCAAGCTCGCTTTTCCTTGTCCATGCTGGCGGATGCGCGGCTTGTTGCTAAGCCTAAGCGCAAACTACCGGCGTGGACCTGGTGATCTCGGTAGATGCAAGGGACTTATAATCCCACGAGGTCAGAGCCAGCGGATTTACAGTCCGCCCCTTTGCCGCTCGAGGGTGCAAGGAATTGCAGTCCTCTGTATAATCGCTCGGCGACTGAGGTGGACCACCCTTTTGAGTCTGATCCCCGGCCGACTGCGGGTTGCGTGGAGATCCCTGTTTACGGCTTTCGTCCGGTCATGACCATATGAGCAAGCGTGTCGGCATCGAGGCCGTCGGTGAGTTCCTCGGCAACTTTGCGGCCGCCCTTGAGGATGACAACCCGTGTTGCTACCGCAACGACGTCGGCCATGTTATGACTGATAAGGATCACCGTGCGGCCCTCCGCGCGAAGGCGGCGGATGAGATCGAGCACTTGGGCCGTCTCCTTCACACCTAACGCAGCCGTCGGCTCATCCATGATGATCAATTCAGCGTTCCAGCGCAGGGCTCGACCGATCGCGACCGCTTGGCGCTGTCCCCCGGACAGACGTTCGACCGGCGTCGTCATATCCGCCACGTTGATGGCGAGACGCTGAAGATAGCCCCTCGCCTCGTCCGCCATGCGGCGCTTGTCGAGGAGGCGAGCGAAAGGCAGTCCGAAAACAGGTCGTGTCACCTCGGAGCCAAGAAATACATTCTGCGCAATGGAAAGCCGGGGCGCGAGTGCCAAGTCCTGATAAATCGTCGCTACCCCGCGCTGCAGGGCATCCTGCGGCGAGCGGAGACGGATCGGCTCGCCTCTGAGTGCGATGGTCCCGCTCGTCGGTTCCTGCGCCCCCGAAACGATCCGGATAAGGCTCGATTTGCCGGCCCCGTTATCACCGCAGATGGCAAGCACTTCACCAGCATGGACATCGATATCGACGCCTTTGACGGCCTCAACTGCCCCATAGATTTTCGTGATGCCGCGGAGAGACAACAAGGGCGCCGGCGCGGCGCCCTTGGCAATACTGAAAGTGGGCTTCATCAGTTATCCATGAACTGCTTCACGTTCCTGGCGTCGACCAGGACAGCGTCGAGGAACAGGTAGGGGCCCGCCGTGACCGACTCCTTGGACTGCTTCTTGACCGCGATGGTATCGATCGCCTCGACGGCCTTTTTCCCCATCTCCTCGAAGGGAATCGCAACGGTCGCCGTCAGGGTGGATTCGGGATCGGCGATGCGCCGGTAAGTGTCCGCACCACCGTCAATGGAGACCAGCGGGATCTCGCCCTTTTTCACGCCCTGTGCCCTCAGCAGGTCGTCAATGACGTAAGCCTGTCCATCGAACGACGCCCAGATGCCTTGGACCTGACCCTGGTTCTTCAGAAGCAGAGCCTGCATGCCGTTACGGACATCGTCCCGCCAACTCTGCGTCCGGGCCATGGTGTGGGTTCCAAGCACCTTGACGCCGGTATTTTCTGACAGGACGGCGTCGAGGACCTTGCCACGAATGCGCGTCCCGACGTTGCCGTCGAAGCGCTGGGTCACGATATTGCCCTGATAGTTCATCTGTCCCAGCAGATAGAGCGCGGCCTCGGCACCAACCTTGTATTCGTTCACCTGAATATCGAACAGGGTGTGGGCGCTCGTTCCGGCCATCACGGTCAGGACCGGAATGCCGGCCTCCTTGGCACTCTTGAGTTGCGCCTCAGCCTCGACGGGCTTTCCCATCGCGATCAAGATAGCATCCGGCTTGCGTTGAATGAGCGTATCAAGCTGCTCGGCATGCTTCGGGAGCGAACCCTCGGAGTTGAGGATGTTGACGTTCCACCCTTTCGCCTTTGCGGCTGCAGCTGCGGCGTTCGCCACGCGGGCGTGCGTCTCGGACGACATTTGAAAGCCGATGACGGCAAGGTCGAAAGCCTGGGCTGCGGTTGGAAGCAACGCAGCCGCAACGAAGTTCGCCCCAAGCGCGAGCGAGACCAGCAATTTTCTCATAAACGTCCCCCTGATCGTGGTCTGTATGGCTTGGCGCAATAGTATCGTGAGAATTGCGGGCGTCACGTCCTGAAATTCAACTTCTTGACGAATGCCGCGCGTTTCACAGCAGCTGCGGACAAGGCGACTGAGGCGACGATGATGAGCCCGAGCGCAATATCCTGCACGTAATAGGCCGCGCCGATTAGGATGAGGCCATTGCCCAGAGCCTTCAGCGTGAAGGCAGCGACCAATGTTCCGATCACGTTCGGCTTGCCGGGCGTGAACATAGTCATGCCGAGCAACACTGCTGCAATGGCATAGAGAAAATGGTCGCCCGCCATGTTCGGCGCTGCCGAGGACACGCTTGCGGCAAGGAGGACGGCTGTGCCTCCGGCGAGCAGGCCCGAGAGACCGAGGCCAAGGCGCTTCATTCTTGCTGTTCGAATCCCCGCAAGGCGTGCCGCCTCCTCAGCCTCGCCGGTAGCGACAAGATGAGAGCCTGTCCTGGTCCAGTTCACGAAGACGAAGGCGGTCGCGGCGATGGAAACGAGCCACCAGACAAGATTGGGAATCCCCAGGAGAGAGCCGCGCGCAAGCCCTGTGAAGCTCGTCGGCCAACGCCCGACGAAGGCGACACCCTGCGTGATCATGAAGGCGAGGCCCTTGGCGACGGCGGCGGTCCCGAGCGTTGCGATAAGCGAAGGAACCCTGAGGGCCGTGACGGCCAAGCCATTGGCGACACCGCAAAGGAGCCCGGCCCCCAGACCGGCGACAATCGCCATCCAGACAGGCTGGCCGGCGTGGACGAGGGAACCAGTGATCACGGCGCAAAGGCTCGCAACTTCCGCAATCGAGAGATCCAGTTCAGCCGTCATGAGAGCAAGCGCGAAACCAAGCGCCAGGATGGCCAGGAAGCTCGTTTCCTTCAGAATGATCGACAAATTTCCCGCCGTCGGGAAGGCCGGAGAGACAACCGCGAAGAAAGCCACGATCGCGACTCCTGCGAGGGCGGTGCCATAGGTCGAGAGAAAATGCCGCATTCGATTCACTCGCGTATCAACGTTCATCTTGAGGGGCGGCGACCGTCGCCAAGCCGTCCGCAATGCGCATGGCGGCAAGCCGGTGCGCAATCGGCGCAGTGGCCGAGACAGCATCCGTGTAGACCGCGTAGAGCGCATCATAGTGTTCGGCCCGATCGATCTGGGGCTCGAACTGCCTGACAGGCGGTGCAATCATTTGCTGAGCTTCGGTGAGTGAGGCGAAGCGGCCGAGCCCGGTCCAAGCGACGGCCGCACAACCGAGGAGACCTGGCTCGTCGTAGGCTCCGACGGCCACGGGACGGCGCATCGCATCTGCCCGCACCTGGCACCAGGCTTCGCTCCGCGCGCCTCCTCCCCCGAACCTGATCTCCCTGACGGCCTCGCCCGTGGCCGCCTCCGCGCGCTCAAGCACCAATCGTGCAGCGAAGGCCGCACCCTCCAGCACTGCCCATGCAAGGTCGGTTGATCCATGGCCCTTGGCGAGGCCCAGGAAAGCGCCGCGCAGGTCGGGATCCCAGTACGGCACGCGCTCCCCCTGCAGGAAGGGAAGGAACAGGACAGGCTGCGGATGGCGCGGCCCGGCAAGCAAGAAGGACAGGCTTTCGGCAAGGTTATGGTCCTGACCGCCACAGGCGTGGACCAGCCAGGGTATGACGTCACCCCCGTTCTGGCTCGGCCCTCCGATCTGATGCAGGCCGTCCCCCCAATCGACACTCATGAGCCCGGGCGCTGTCGCGGGCTGGCTTGCGATCAGCCCCAACACCTCGCTGGTACCCACGATATTGTACGCCAGGCCCGAGCGAAGTGCCCCAAGCCCGAGAACAGCCGTCCAGGTGTCGTTGGACGCCATGAAGACAGGGCATCCCGCGAGGGCATCGAGCGGAGACGGAAGCCCGCTGCGAACCCGATCGATCATGGAGGACGGCTGAACAAGGTCAGGCAGGAGGGAGCTGAACCGCGCCAGCGGCCCCTCGCTGCGGATCACAGCCAGGAGGCGGGCCAGCGAGATGCGATCACTCGCGGGCCGACGGGTCAGCCTGAGTGCAAGATAATCCTTCGGCTCAATGACGACCCGTGCGGCTGCGAAGGCCTCAGGCTCGTGGCGCTGAACCCAGGCCAGCCGCGCCACCGGGTGAAAGACGTCGATGCTCTCGCCGTCGCAGGCTGCGGCAAGGTCCAGTACTTCAGAACCAGCCCGGCTGTCGCGCCATGTGATCGCGGGCCGCACGGCGTGCCCGTCATCATCAACCAGAACCTGGGTTCGGGTCATTCCGCAAATTGAGACGCCGACCACCTTGTGCAACAAGGAAGGTCCTGCAGAGGCGAGAGAAGCGACGAGTTTCTGAAAGGTATGCCACCACACCTGTGGATCGACCTCGGACCTTCCGTCAGGACTCACTGGAACGGCAAGGGTCTGAGTTGCTTGAGCCACGATGCGACCTTGCTCGTTGATCAACCCAACGCGGAGGCTGGAGCCGCCAAGGTCGCAGCACAGAATTGTCGCGCTTACATCATCCGCCGGCTGCCCCATCGTTCAGGTCTCTGCCCCTTCTCCCCGCCCGTCTCCGGGACCTATCTGATGGATAGTGGCACGTAAATCAGAAACTTCACTTTGCCAGGAGCTCGCGATCAGCGTCAGAACGCGGGACTTTCGTTAACTTGGGACACAAAGCAGCGACGGTCGAACACGCGTCTCGTGTTGGTTCCAGTTCGAATCGTCGAACCCCCAACCTCGGTGTTCGAACTCGGCAAGGTGGGGGCAGGATGAATGAGCCAAGCGCGCGATTTTGTGCCCCCGGCGTGCCCCCACCGCCAGAAACACGAAACGCCCCGATCGGGGCGTTTGCGGGAATCTCTTGAGATCTCAAGGAGAAGAAGTGGTGCCCAGGGGCGGAATCGAACCACCGACACTGCGATTTTCAGTCGCATGCTCTACCAACTGAGCTACCTGGGCATCCGAGGCTCGGCGTGTGCCGTGCGCGTCGTGGGGCGGTGTATAGTCAGACCTTTGCCGCGTGTCCAGCCGCCCGAGAAGAAATTTTCGAAGAAATTTATTCGCCGTCTTCCCGGTCGTCCTCGCCCCGGTCCTCCGGGTCGTCGACGGCCGGAATCGCATAGCCGCCGGAGAGCCACCGGTTCAGGTCGACATCCGCGCAGCGCTTGGAGCAGAAAGGCTTGAATTCAGGGGTCGCCTGCTTGCCGCAGATCGGGCATTTGCCGGTCGGCGTCAGGGGCTTGTTCTCGTTGGCAGGGTCCATGCCTTGGTCCTCTTCGGAATCAGGCGGCGTCGAGCCAGGTTCCGCGCACGGGGAACCCTTCGCCGTCGAGCAGCGCCACGGCCTCGTAGAGGGGCAGCCCCACCACGTTGGTGTAGGAGCCGACGAGCTTCACCACGAAGGTTCCCGCCAATCCCTGGATCGCATAGCCGCCCGCCTTGCCGCGCCATTCGCCCGACGCGAGATAGCGCTCGAACTCCTCCCGTGAGAGACGCTTGAAGCGCACCCGGGTTTCCACGAGCCGCTCGCGGAACGAATCCTTCGGCGAGATGAGGCAGATCGAGGTATAGACCCGGTGCGCCCGCCCCGACAGGATGCGCAGGCACCCCGCCGCCTCGTCCACCACCTCGGCCTTGGGCAGGATGCGCCCGCCCGCGACCACCACCGTATCGGCGGAAAGAATATAGGCGTCCTTCAGGTCCTCGCGGTTACGCGCCGTCTTGCGGGCGACCTCCGCCTTGGAGCGGGCGAGGCGCTTGGCCAGGTCCTTGGGGCCCTCGTTCTTCAGAGGCGTCTCGTCCACGTCCGCGGGCAGAAGGGCATCGGGCTCGATGCCGGCCTGCTGCAGAAGGGCGAGCCTGCGCGGCGAGGCGGACGCCAGAACGAGCTTCGGACGCAAGCCGGAATTCGACACCTCGGAAGAAGACGCCACTTTGATCTCCACGCTCCAGGGCCGCAGAAGCCCGTCAGGACGATTGACAATTTGCCGGGCGCACGGCCTTGCGCCCGGTCACAACATGGCACCGGCGACGCTTGAATCAAGCGGCGGAAGGCGGCTCGCTGTCCGGCGCCCCCGGGGGCGGGTTCGAGAGGCCCTTGGCGGCCTCGGCGCGGGCGAGCTGGCGATAGCGCATCACGCTGAACGGGATCGAGCCGAGGAAGAGAACGGTGATCCCGGTCAGCATTTCCCAAGGGAAATTGACCAGAAGCCCGAAGACGGCCACCGAGAGCACGAAGATCGGCAGCACCCATTCCCGGGGCACCTTCACGCCGATGGTCTTGCCCGAATAGACCGGGATCGTGGAGACCATCAGAAAGGCCAGGCCCAGCAGGTAGATGAGCGCGATGGGCGCGACCGCGGGGCCCACCGGAAAGCCCAGGAACGAGAGATAAAGCGGCAGCATCGAGGTCAGCGCGCCTGCGGGAGCGGGCATTCCGGTGAAGAAGTTTTTCTTCCATTCCGGCCGGTGCGGATCGTCGAGCATCACGTTGAAGCGGGCAAGCCGCAGGACCATGGCGATGGCGAAGACCAGGACGGCGATCCACCCGATCGCTTTGAGTTCGTGCAGCAGGAAGCTGTAGAGGATGAGGGCCGGCGTCACGCCGAAATTGACGAAATCGGCCAGGGAATCGAGCTCGGCCCCGAAGCGGGACGTCCCCTTCAGCAGGCGCGCCACCCGGCCGTCGACCCCGTCCAGCAGGGCGGCCACGACGATGGCGACGACAGCCGGCTCATAGCGCCCCTCGAAGGCCAGTCTGATTGCCGTAAGGCCCAGGCACAGGGCGATCAGCGTGATGATGTTGGGAACGATGACGCGAAACGGCACGGGCTTGAACAGCCGCTTGCGCGGCTCGTTCGGATCCGGGGCGAAGGGAGGAAAAAGATCACTCATGGCATGAACCTAACGCATCACGCGGAAAAGTGGACCCGGTTTTCACGAACGTGGCACTCCGGGTCGCCGGCGCGGCCCTCCGGGTCGGAGATCCGGCGATGCCTGGAAGGGAGGAGCCAGCCCGACCGGTGAGCCGAGCTGAGCAGGGTGTGGTCATGGGAGAAGCGCAAATGGCTGTGGACAGTTCCGTCCCACGGATCCGAAGTGGGCCGGCAAGGGATCAAGCGAGGAAGCAGGCAAGAGAGCAGGAAGGGCGCATTTTGGCCCTTCCTGGAGCAAGGTCCGATCACCCGTTGCGGTACTGGCGGGCGGGCTCGCTGGCGGTCAGGTCGGCCAGGACGGTCTCGCCGGCCACCGCCGTCTGGCCGAGGCCCACGAGAACCTGGGCGCTCATGGGCACGTAGATGTCCAGCCGCGAACCGAACCGGATGAGGCCGAAACGCTCGCCGGTGCTCAAGGCATCGCCCACCTTGACGAAGGAAACGATGCGGCGCGCCACGAGGCCTGCGATCTGCACGACGCCGATCCGGGTTCCGGCCGTCTCGATGACGAGGGCGTTGCGCTCGTTGTCCTCGCTGGCCTTGTCGAGCTCGGCATTGAGGAACAGGCCGGGCGTATAAAGGATCTGCTCGATGCGGCCCGTCACCGGCGAGCGGTTCACGTGGCAGTCGAACACGTTCATGAAGACCGAGATGCGGGTCATCGGCTCGGGCGGCAGGCTCAGCTCCGCCGGGGGCACCGCCGTGGTGATCAGGTTCACGCGTCCGTCCGCCGGAGAGACGACGAGGCCCTCGCGCAGCGGGGTCACACGCGGCGGATCGCGGAAGAAGTAGCAGACCCAGACCGTCAGGATGGCGCCGATCCAGCCCAGCGGCGACCACAGCCACGCCAGGACGATGGTCGCGAACAGGGCGATCAAGATGAAGGGATACCCTTCCTTGTGGATCGGAACGAAGATGCGGCGCATCGATTCGAGGATATCGGTCATTCTCTTGAAGCCTTGCTGGAGCATGATCAGAGCAAGCGGAAACCGGCTGCTCGCCCGGATCGTGCGGCAAAAAACGGATCGGGAGCCTGACCACCCTCCAAGGGGACCCGATCAAGCTCTTGAGTTTGCAAGGGGATGGCAGGAGCCGGCCTTCCCGTCAACCTGCCACGCTTTCGCCGGCCTGCTCCTCTTCCTCGGCACGCTTCAGGGTCTCGCGGGCTTCGTCCGCCTGCCGCTGGCGGTTCCACATGGAGGCATAGACCCCGCCGAGATCCAGAAGGCTCGCATGGTCGCCCCGCTCCACGATGCGCCCGTGGTCGAGAACGATGATCTCGTCGGCCCCGATCACGGTGGACAGGCGATGGGCGATCACCAGGGTGGTGCGGCCGCGGCTGACCCGGTCGAGGGCGTCCTGGATCTCCTTTTCCGTGAAGGTGTCGAGAGCCGAGGTCGCCTCGTCGAGGACGAGGATCGGCGGAGCCTTCAGGATGGTGCGGGCGATCGCCACGCGCTGCTTCTCGCCGCCCGAGAGCTTCAGCCCGCGCTCGCCCACCGGCGTGTCGTAGCCCTCCGGCAGATAGCCGATGAAGCGGTCGATCTGGGCGAGGCGCGCCGCCTCCCTCACCTCTTCCGGGGTCGCGTCCCAGCGGCCGTACTGGATGTTGTAGCCGATGGTGTCGTTGAACAGCACCGTGTCCTGCGGGACCATGCCGATCACCTTGCGCAATGAGGCCTGCTGCACATCGGCGATGTTCTGGCCGTCGATGAGGATGCGTCCGCTCGTGGGCTCGTAGAAGCGGAACAGCAGGCGCGAGATGGTGGATTTGCCTGCGCCGGAAGGTCCCACGATCGCGACCGTGTGGCCCGCGGGAACCTCGAAGGTCACGCCCTTCAGGATCGGGCGCTCCGGGTTATAGGAGAAGTGCACGTCCTCGAAGCGCAGGACGGCCTGCCCGACCTCGAGCGGCTTCGCGCCCGGCTTGTCCTGGATCTCCGGATTCTGCTCGATGATCCGGAACATGTCGTCGATGTCGATGAGCGCCTGCTTGATCTCGCGGTAGAGCATGCCCATGAAGTTCAGCGGAATGTAGAGCTGAACCAGCATGGCGTTGACCAGCACGAAGCTGCCCACCGACACCCGGCCGGCCATGATGTCCCGGGCCGCCAGAACCATCACGACGGCCATGCCGATGGAGAAGATCACGGCCTGTCCGGCATTGAGCACGGCGAGCGACGTATAGGTCTGCGTCGAGGCCGTCTCGTAGCGCTCCATGGAGCGGTCGTAGCGCGCGGTCTCCCGCCGTTCGGCGCCGAAATACTTCACCGTTTCGTAGTTGAGCAGGGAATCGACCGCCTTGGTGTTTGCGTCCGTGTCGGAATCGTTCATCTGCTTGCGGATCGAGATCCGCCACTGGGTCGCCTTGTAGGTATAGGCGAGATAGATCACCACCATCACGAAGACGACGAACGAATAGACCCAGTCGAACTCCCAGGCGAGCAGGCCCAGCACCATCACGAACTCGAGAATGGTGGGGATAAGGGTCAGAACCACGAGGCGCGACAATTCCTCGATGCCCTCGCGGCCACGCTCGAGCACGCGGGTGAGGCCGCCGGTCTTGCGCTCGAGATGGAAGCGCAGGGACAGGCGATGCATGTGCTCGAAGGCCTGGAGTGCGAGATTGCGCACCGCATGCATCGCGACCTTGGCGAAAAGGCCGTCGCGCACCTGCGTGAGCACCGCCATGAGAATGCGCGTGACGCCGTAGACGAGCGTGAGCAGGATCGGCGACTTCCACAGCCAGGAGCCGGCGGTCGCCGCGACCTCGGCAGGCTTGGCGCTGCTGCTCGTCACGGCCACGAGCGCATCCGTCGCCCATTTGAAGGCGAACGGTGTCACCATGGTGACGCCCTTGGCCACGAGCAGCAGACCGAAGGCCAGGAAGACGCGGCGCTGCAGGTCTGGCCGCCCCTGCGGCCAGAGATAGGGCCAGAGTTTCGTCCAGGTCGCAGCCAAGCCGTTGGGGTTGCGCGCGGCGGCGCTCGTCGGGGGGACGGAAGTTGTGGGAGGCATGACCAGAGAATCCGAGTGAACTGTCGGACCCCGATATAAGGGATCGGGCCGAGGAATTCACCCCGCTCCTTTCCGGCGGGCGTTTTCAGGCGAAGCGGATCCGGTCCGCCGTCCGGCAACGCGGCAAAGCCTAGTACGGAGCGCCCCCACACAGAGTGAGGCACCTCCGATCCAGGCCCGATCAGTTGGTGCCCTGCTCCTGCTTGTTGGGAAGCACGAAGACCTGGCCCGGATAAATGAGGTTCGGGTTGCGGATCTGGTCCTGGTTCGCCCCGTAGATCACGGTGTAGCGATAACCGCTGCCGTAGATCCGCTGGCTGATGCGCCAGAGATTGTCGCCGCGCGAGACGATCGCCGTATTGATGTTGGGAACCACGACCGTTCCCGCTGCCGCGACCTGGGCCTCGGCGGGCTTCCCTGCCGTTTCGGCCTGCGAGGCCGGAGCCGGGGCCGGGGGAGCGACCACGTCCGCCCCGGGCACGGCCGATGCGACCTGGACCGGCACGTTGAAGCCGACCTCGGCCCTCGATTTCACTTGGCCCGAAACCGGGTCGACATCGTCGAGACGGATGCGGTAATCGCCCGGACGCACGCCCGAGCCGATGGAGAACGACACCTTGCCGTCCCCCCCGGCTCCGCCAGGAGCGATGAGGGCTTCGTTGAGATACAGGCGAACCGTCGCGCCGGGAGCCGACAGGCCGGACACGAAGAGCTTTCCGCTCTCGGTCTCGACGCTGACGATCTTGATTTCGGGCCGGGGCGTCGGCTGGGCCTTGGGCTCCGAAGCGGCGTTCGCCTGCTGCGGCGACTGAGGAGCAGGTGCTGCGGGCCCGTCGACCTTTGCCGGCGGATCGGGCTCCTTCGGCGTATTCTGGGCGATCTGCGGCTCCGGCGGCTCGGGATTGGACAGCACGACCGTCGGCTGGTCGGGTGTGGTCAGGGTGACGAGAGGCCGCTTCTGGGCCGCATCGATGACCACCGTCACGCTTTGCACGGAGCGCTGGCGCACCCCGTCGGGCGCGATCGATTGCAGCACGATCTGGTGGGAGCCCGGCGGCAGGGCCGGCGGCACGATCGCGAAGAGGCCGGAGGCATCGGCGACGGCGCGGGCGTGAACCTGATCGCCCCGAAGGAGCTCGATGGTCGCCCCGGCCGCGGCGCGGCCGGCGATCACGCTTTCGCCATTGGGCTCGACGCGCACGAGATCGAAGGACGGCACGATGGGAGCCTCGGTGGGCTTCTGGCCGGCTGGCTTGGCATCGGCCTTCTCCGGCGTCTTCGATGTCACGGCCACGGCAGCAGGTTTCTGCGGCGCAGCGTCATGCGGCTGCACGGTCGCCTGAGGAGTATCGGCCTGTCCGGACGTTACGGACGCGGTCGGAAAGGCCCAATAAAGAGCGCCGACAAGAACCGCGACGACGCCGGCAGCTGCCGCACCGAGAATTGCGATGGTACCTTTAATCTCTGTCGCCTGCGACATGTGCTTTTTCTCAAACGCGGCACTTTCGTGCATTTAAACCGTTTATCTTTCAAAAGGCTACGGCCATAAAAGGGAATCTCTATGTTTTATGATACGACGCGGGAGGCTCCCCACCTCCCCGAAGGGCCCATGTCAGATCTCAAGGCTATTCAATCCATTTGCGTCTATTGCGGCTCCGGTTTCGGAGACGACCCGGTCTTTGCTGAAAATGCGGCGGCATTGGGTCGGGCCATGGCCGAGCAGGGAATCAATCTCGTCTACGGCGGCGGCAATGTCGGCCTCATGGGCACGGTCGCTCAGGCGGTGCTGGACCACGGCGGCTATGTCACGGGCATCATTCCGGACTTCCTGAAATCGCGCGAGAAGCTCCTCGACGAGGTCCAGGAGACCATCGTGGTTCCCGACATGCACACCCGCAAGCGCCTGATGTTCGAGAAGGCCGACGCCTTTGTGGCCCTGCCGGGCGGCATCGGGACGCTGGAAGAGCTGGTCGAGCAGATGACATGGGCGCAGCTCGGCCGTCACACGAAGCCGATCCTGATGCTCAGCACCAAAGGCTTCTGGAAGCCCCTGCTCACCCTCTTCGCCCATATGCGCGACCAGGGCTTCATTCGCCCGGGGCTGGAGCTCAGCTATCTCGTGGCCGAAAAGGTCGAGGACGTCGTCCCGATGCTCGAAGCCGCCGCACGCCGCGTCGGCATCGTCGAGAATGAAGATCTGATCGAGACGAAGTTCTGATCTCGCACAAAAGCTATTCTGTTACAAAAAGGCGATGTAGGTTCACTCCGCTATGAACAAGCGTCCTGGTCGGATACGCGCGGAATGGACCTTTTCCTGTCTCGGTTCTGGATAGTCGCGGTGCTGATCCTCACCGCAACAGCGGCCTCGACTGTCCAGGCCGCCGAAGCCCAAGGCCACGGCGAGCATGAGGATCCCTCGAACAGGAGACTGCGCGATAGGCGTCCTGGCAGCGTTCAGATCCACGTCGGACGTCGAGATCGTAGAGATCGGTCCCATTCGACCTATGCCAAGGAACGAAGTCGATTGCCTGTACGTTTACGGGCCTTCCGCCCTCCCCTGACGCCATGTCCGATGATGAGCGCATCATGCGGACCCAGCGGGCCGCGCTACCGAAAAGTGGCCCCGGATCTCCGCTCAAACGATGCGCTCCTCTAGGAGGAACCATCCTATCCCGCGCGGGACAGAACGAGCCCGCCCAGGATGAGCAGAGCCGCCACGATGCGCTGCCAGGAAATTTCCTGCACCGGCAATCCGAATGCCCCGACCGCGTCGAGGATGAGGGCTGCGACCACCTGTCCGAACACGAGTGCCGCCACGGTGCTGACCACACCGAGCTGCGGCACGCCCCAGATCACAATGGCCACGTAGAACGCGCCCAGGAGGCCGCCGAGCCAGGACCACCACGGTGCGGACGCGACGGCGCTGCCCGAGGGCAAACCGCCGCGAAAGGCGCTGATGACCGCGAGGATCAGAAAGCCGATTCCGAAAGAGATGCAGGCGGCCAGCAGCGGATCGCCGAGCGAGCGCGCCAGTGCTGCGTTGATCGGGGCCTGCGACGACAGGAAGACGCCGCCGAGAAGAATGCCGGAGATCGGCAGCAGGAGTGAGATGTTCATGGGCTGTCCCGGTCCGTGATTGTGGCCGTTCATAGACGCGCAGGCTGTCCGATTCAAACCCCTCGGCTACGCAAGAAGCGGAAATCGCCCGGTCGTAGCGGGCAGCCGGCCGACGTCATCGCGCTCCCCTTTCCCTGCCTTGCGTGTCATCCCGGAGCAGGTGGGATCCCTACCCACGACGTATGAGGGAAAGGCGCGTCGGCTCACGGGCGCCCTCATGAGGACCGTGCTTCCCGTGAGACGGCGTCAGAGCGTCGCGCCGCTCTTCAAGAGCTTGTAGGTCATGGAATCGGTCAGGGCCTGGAACGATGCGTCGATGATGTTGGCGGACACGCCGATGGTGGTCCAGCGCTCGCCCGACGCATCGGAAAATTCTATCAAGACGCGCGTCACGGCGTCCGAACCGCCCTGATAGATGCGCACCTTGTAATCCACCAGCTCCAGATCCTGGATCAGGTGCTGATACTTGCCGAGATCCTTGCGCAGGGCCACGTCGAGCGCGTTGACCGGACCGTTGCCTTCGGCGGCGGAGATGAGAACCTCATCGCCCACGCGCACCTTCACGATGGCCTCCGACGCGGTCACGAGTTCGCCCATCGCATTGTAGCGGCGCTCCACGTTCACCGAGAAGCGCTCCACGTCGAAGAAGGCCGGCACTTCGCCCAGGATCCGCTTGACCAGCACGTAGAAGGACGCGTCCGCTCCCTCGAAGGCGAAGCCCTCGGATTCCTTGCGCTTCACCTCGTCGAGCACGCGCGCGATGCGCGGATCGCCCTTCTCCAGGGCGAGGCCACAGCGCTGGAGCTCGGCCAGGATGTTCGATTGTCCGCCCTGGACCGAGACCAGAACCTTGCGCGCGTTGCCGACGACTTCCGGCTCCACGTGCTCGTAGGTGCGCGGATCCTTCAGCACGGCGGAGGCATGGATGCCCGCCTTGGTGGCGAATGCGCTGGCACCGACGAAAGGCGCGTGACGGTTGGGCTGGCGGTTGAGGATCTCGTCGACCTGACGCGACACATGGGTGAGCTGACCCACGGCCTCGTCGGTCACGCCGAGCTCGAAGCGGGAGGCGTAAGCTTCCTTCAGCTTCAGGGCGCCGATGAGCGTGATCAGGTTCGCATTGCCGCAGCGCTCGCCGAGGCCGTTGAGCGTCCCCTGGATGTGCCGGGCACCGGCCTCCACGGCGGCCAGCGAATTGGCGACGGCGCAGCCGCAATCGTCATGCGTGTGAACGCCCACATGCGGGCCCGGCACGACCCTCGTGACGGCGGTCACGGTCTCCGCGACCTCATGAGGCAGCGTGCCGCCATTGGTGTCGCAGAGCACGACCCAGCGCGCGCCCGCCTCATACGCAGTCCTGGCGCATGAGAGCGCATAATCGGGATTGGCCTTGTAGCCGTCGAAGAAATGCTCGCAGTCGACGATCACCTCGCGGCCCCTCGCGCGCGCGGCCTCGACGCTGTCGCGGATTCCGGCGAGGTTTTCCTCGAGCGTCGTCTCGAGCGCCACGTGCACGTGATAGTCCCACGCCTTCGCGACGAAGCAGATCGCGTCCGCCTCGGCATCGAGAAGCAGCGACACGCCGGGATCGTTCGAGACCGACCGGCCAGCTCTCTTCGTCATGCCGAATGCGGTGAACTTGGCGTTCTTCGTGCGCTTTTCCGAGAAGAAGGCGGTGTCGAGCGGGTTCGCGCCCGGATAGCCGCCTTCCACGTAGTCGATGCCGAGCCTGTCGAGCAGTGCCGCGACGGCCCGCTTGTCCTCCAGCGAGAAGTCCACGCCGGTGGTCTGCGCGCCGTCGCGCAGGGTGGTGTCGAAGAGATAGACGCGCTCGCGGCTCATGACGACAGCTTCCGATCCTCGGCGGGTGCGAGGCGTTTTTCCATGGTGGTGGTGCCGAGCCACTCGTCGCCGAGCGACAGGGTATTGCGGCGCTGAGGCTGAAATCCGTGTTTCTGGAAGAAGGGCTGCGCGTTGTCGCTGACCTCCGCCACGAGACGGGCGGCGCCGCGCGCCGTCGCGAGCCTCTCGACCGCGTCGTAGAGCATGGTGCCGACCCCCTGCCCGGCCACGGCGGGATGCACGTGGAAGAGCTCGATCAACTCGTTGTCCTTGAGCGCGATGAAGCCGACGGGCGAACCTTCGACCGTCGCCACGAGGGTGAGATCCTTGGCGAGTTTCCCGGCGAAATCCTCTTCCTCCGCCTGCAGCCTCCAGGCCTCCTGCTGGGCTTCGCTGTAATCCTCGCCCGTCAGCTCCTCGATGCTCGCTTGAAAGACCTCGACGAGCGCCGGAAGATCGGCGGGAAGGAAGGGGCGCAGGCCCGGTTTCGGCATCGATTGTCCCATCAGCGTGCTCCCTCTTGGATGACACCGTCGTCATGGCCGCACGTGTTGCGGCCATCCACGTCTTCGAAACACCGCGCCGGAAAGGCGTGGATGCCCGGATCGAGGCCGGGCATGACGAGGGAGAATGCCGGAACGCTCATCGCGCGACCTCCCAGGTGGTGGTGCCGTCCTTGTTGTCCTTCACGACGACATTGAGCGCCGCGAGCTCGTCGCGGATGCGATCGGATTCGGGCCAGTTCTTCGCCGCGCGCGCCGCTTTCCGAGCGGCGATCAGGCCCTCGACCACCGCGGGATCGACCGCGAGCGCGGCGCGTTTGCGCGCCTTCCAGCCTTCCGCTCCTTCCAGGAGGAAACCCATGGCACGCAGGTTCGCGCCAAGCTCCTCATAGGATCCCTGCCCGTCGAGAGCGTGCAGCTCCGCGAGCATTCTGGGCGTGTTGAGGTCGTCCGCGAGCGTCTCGACGATGTGATCCGACAAGCGCGCCGCCTCGCCGTGGCCCGCGAGCTCGTACCAGCGGTCGAGGGTCTTCTCGCTTTCCTCGAGCCCCTTGGCGGTCCAGTCGATGGGCTGGCGATACTGGGTGCGCAGCATGTTGAAGCGCAACACTTCGCCCGGCCAGTCCTTCAGAAGGTCGTGGATGGTGAAGAAGTTGCCGAGCGACTTCGACATCTTCTCGCCTTCGACCTGCAGGAAGCCGTTATGCATCCAGACATTGGCCATGCGCGGCGTATCGAACGCGCAGCAGCTCTGCGCGATCTCGTTCTCGTGATGGGGAAACACGAGGTCGATGCCGCCGCCGTGAATGTCGAAGACCTCGCGCTCCTGCGGGTCGGAGCAGGCAAGCCTGGTCTCGAAGGCCTGGATCAGGTGCTTCCACGACATGGCGGAGCACTCGATGTGCCAGCCGGGACGGCCCGGGGTCGCAATGCCGGCGGGCGACGGCCAGGCCGGATCATGCGGGCCGGACGGCTTCCAGAGCACGAAATCCATGGGGTCGCGCTTGTAGGGGGCCACGTCGACGCGGGCGCCCGAGAGCAGCTCGTCGAGGGAGCGCTTCGAGAAGGCGCCGTATTTCGGCACGTTCGGCAGCCTCTGCATGGCCGCAACCGAGAAGAGCACGTGCTCCTCGGCCACATAGGCGGCTCCCCTCTCGATGAGACGCTCGATGATCATGCGCATCTCGTCGATGTGCTCGGTCGCCCGGGGTTCCACGAAGCTCGGCCGCTCGCCCGGCAGGTTCACGTCCTCCGGCATGAGGACGCCGAGCGCCCGGATGTCGGCGTGGAACTGATCCTCGGTCTTGAGGGTGACCTCCCGGATGGCCTCGTTATGGGGCAGGTCCGGGTAATCGCGGGCGGCGCGGGCGTTAATCTTGTCGTCCACATCCGTGATGTTGCGCACATACGTGACCGCTTCCGGGCCGTAAACATGCCTCAACAGACGGAACAGCAGGTCGAACACGATGATGGGGCGGGCATTGCCGATATGGGCGTAGTCGTAGACCGTGGGGCCGCAGACATACATGCGCACGTTCTTCGGATCGATCGGGACGAACGCGTCCTTCGACCGGGTGAGCGTGTTGTAGAGCTTCAGCTGAGGCGCCATGAAACCAGGTCCCTGTCAGGCCACGAGGCCGGAGATTGGTTTCATTCTTGGAATGAGAACGAGACGGCTCCAGCCAGCGTGGCGCGCTAGCCGCAAATAATCCCGGAAATGAGGATCGTTGCCGTGTTCATGAAAGCATCAATGCCCCGTCCAGGGACAGGCGTCAAGGTTCCCGTGCCGGTACGCACATTCCGTTTGCATCCACGCAAGAAACGGGTCTTAACCAAACCCGTTAGACCTTTATTCACGGGCTCCCGTGATAGTAAAGCACTTATTCAATCGATGAGGTTTTCTATGCGCCGCGCATATGCCGTGCTCGGGTTGGGCACTGCCGTGTTCCTTTCAGCCGCGTCCCTGACGCTGCTCTCGAACGGCACTCGGGCCTCATCGACGGAAGCAACCTTCCTCGTCCCCGCCGCCGATGGCTATGGCGTCGCGGAATGCCTCATCTCAAGCCAGGCATGTGGCCAAGTTGTGGCGGATACCTGGTGCGAGTCGCAGGGCTATGTCAGGGCGGCCTCGTTCCGTCAGGTCGAGGCCGAGGAAGCGACCGGCTCGATCCAGAAGGTCTCGGTCGGTAACGCCGAACTCCGTCCCGTCTCGATCACCTGCTCGAACTGAGCCCGACTTTCCGATCTCCTCCCCTATCATCCCGGGGCAGCCGCAGGCTGAGCCCGGGATCTCTATCCGCTAACGATGCAGAATGTGGCCGTGAAGGCGATTGCGCATCATCTCTTCGATGCGCTGTGGTTACGGATCCCCACCTTGGCGGGGATGACGGCAGGAACGAATGCCGCGTTACTTCTTCAGCCAGTCGCCGCATTTCGGCGGCGTTTCCATCCCCCAGGGCATCAGCGGCACGGTGGAGGTGGAGTTCTTGGGCGAGCCCTCGATGGGCCGGTCCGAGTAGACCATGTAGACCAGGGTATTGCGCTTCGCATCGCATCCGCGGACGATCTGCATCTTCTTGAAGATGAGCGAGCGGCGTTCGCTGAACACGATGTCCCCCTGCCCGAATCGCTGCTTGAACGTCACGGGGCCGATCTGGCGGCAGGACAGCGAGATGTCGGACACCTCCTCGGCCACGCCGAACGTGCCGGAAATGCCGCCCCGCTCCGGGGTCGTGTAGTGGCAGGCCACACCCTCCACGAGGGGATCGTCGATGCCGTAGACGGCGAGCTTGTCGTCAGGGGTCAGGGCGCGCCAGACGGTCGATTTCTTGAAGATCAGATCCGGCTCCTGGGCCAAGGCGCCCGTGGCGCCCCCCGCGGCGAGGGCGAGGACCAGAGCGATTCGAGCGAGCATTCCCATTGTCTCCTGCTGTTACGCTGCATGTGGGGATGCCGCCCGCCTTTGACGAGGGCCCGAAAATGCGCCCGCAACCTTATTTGCTCCCGGAGCCGGATGGGGGTACATGCATCCTGCTGTCTTGAGGCTTCACCGGAGGCCTGCGAGGGGGTAAATCACAATAGGGCCCAATTCCGGCGGCACATGACCTCCAGCGTTAAATACAGCTCCTGGCCATGACGCCGTACCGGACCCGAGTTCTGCGATCAGCTTGATGACAAAGACATTCCTTCTCCGCACCCTTCTTGCCGTGACGGCCCTCCTGGCCGCCGGGCAAGCCGCTTTCGCCCAGTCGGCCGAGTGCCAGCGCTTCCGCGCGGAACTGGCGAATCTCGAGCGCAGCGGAGGCGGAGCCCCGACCGGGCAGATGCAGGCCCAGCGGTCGGAGATCAACCGGCTGGTCCAATACTACAACTCGATCGGCTGCGAGCGCGGCCCTCTCGGCTTCCTGGCCGGTCCCGCCCCGGCCCAGTGCGGCAGCATCGCGGCGCAGATCCGGCAGCTCGAGGCCGGCTATGCCCGTCTCGCCGCCCAGGCCATCGACCCGTCCGAGGTCGAGGCGCGCCGCCGCCAGCTTCAGGTCGCCGTGCAGCAGAACTGCTCGGGCGAGCAGCCCCGCGGCTTCTTCGAATCGATCTTCGGCCCGCCGCGCGGTCAGCAGCCGCAGGAGATCATGCCCGAAGGACAGCCGATCATCGCCGATGAGGGACCGCGTGCCCTCGGCGGCGGCCGCCTGATCTGCGTGAAGGCATGCGACGGCGCCTTCTTCCCGCTCACGACGCCTCCCGGCGGTCAGCAGAGCGCCGACGAGATGTGCCAAGCCCTCTGCCCGGGCACCGAAACGACGGCGTACGCCTATCCCGGCGGCGACGACGGCCTGACCCGGGCGGTCTCGCTCTCGGGCAACAAGCCTTATACGTCGCTCGCCAACGCGTTCAAGTTCCGCAAGAGTTTCGACGAGAGCTGCGCCTGCAAGCGCCAGGACGAGAGCTGGGCCGTGGTCCTGCGCAAGGCCGAGAGCATGCTCTCGCAGCGCAAGGGCGACATGATCGTGACCGCCGAGAAGGCGGAGGAGATGTCGCGTCCGAAGGCCGTTCAGGCCCGCAAGGCGGCCGAGAAGAAGGCCGACGAGGAAGAGAAGGCCGCCGCCGAGAGCGCCGCCGCCGCTCCGACCGCCAGCAAGGAATCCTCGGGCATCGGCCCGCAATCCATCGAGAACACCCGGGTCGTCGGCGAGAACGAGGGCAACCAGCAGGAAGTCGTCGTCGGGAACGGCCAGAAGAAGACCGTCCGGGTGATCGCACCGAGCCTCATCCCGGTGCCGACCCCGCAGAACTGATTCGGTCCGTCAGGGCCGCCCTGAGCCGTCACCCCGGGCCCGCGCAGTCGGGCATGACGGTGAAGCGCAGGTGTGGCCCGGCGCCCTTCTCTCTTGCCGCGAGGAGGGTTCGCGGAGCGCATTTCATGCTATGAAGCGCCCCATGAAACCGCTCGATCACACACGAATGCCGCAGGCCCCCGGCAGGGCCGACCCGATCATCTCGGTCTCGGGCCTGTCCAAGACCTATGCGTCCGGGTTCCAGGCCCTGGGCAACGTCGACCTCACGATCCGCCGGGGCGAGATCTTCGCCCTGCTCGGCCCCAACGGCGCCGGCAAGACGACGCTGATCAGCATCATCTGCGGCATCGTCAATCCGAGCGCGGGCACGGTCACGGCGGACGGACACGACATCGTCCGCGACTACCGCCCCGCCCGCACGAAGATCGGCCTCGTCCCGCAGGAGCTCACCACGGACGCCTTCGAGAGCGTATGGGCGACGGTGAACTTCAGCCGCGGGCTCTTCGGCAAGCCCGCGAACCCGGCCTATGTCGAGAAGATCCTCAAGGACCTCTCCCTCTGGGAGAAGAAGGACACGAAGATCATGGCGCTATCGGGGGGCATGAAGCGCCGCGTGATGATCGCCAAGGCCCTCTCGCACGAACCGAACATCCTGTTCCTCGACGAGCCGACCGCCGGCGTCGACGTGGAGCTCAGGCGGGACATGTGGACCATGGTGCGCGGCCTTCGGGAGAGCGGAGTCACCATCATCCTCACGACCCATTACATCGAGGAGGCCGAGGAGATGGCCGACCGGATCGGGGTGATCAACAAGGGCGAGATCATCCTGGTCGAGGACAAGCACGTGCTGATGCAGAAACTCGGCAAGAAGCAGCTGACGCTGCACCTTCAGAGCCCGCTTGGTGCGCTGCCTGCGGATCTGCAATCCGAGCACCTCCAGCTCTCGGCCGACGGCACCGACCTGATCTATACCTTCGATGCGCAGAGCGAGGAGACGGGCATCGCCACGCTCCTGCGCCGGCTCAACGAGCACGGCATCGACTTCAAGGATCTGCACACCTCCGAGTCGTCGCTCGAGGACATCTTCGTCAGCCTGGTGAGGGGGCGCCCGTGAACGTCTATGGCATCAAGGCGATCTATCTCTTCGAGATGGCCCGCACCTGGCGTACGATCATGCAGAGCATCGCGTCGCCGGTTCTCTCGACATCGCTCTATTTCATCGTCTTCGGCTCGGCCATCGGCTCGCACATGGCCAATATCGACGGCGTGAGCTACGGCGCGTTCATCGTGCCCGGCCTCATCATGCTCTCGCTCCTGACGGAGAGCATTTCGAACGCCTCGTTCGGCATCTACATGCCGAAATTCACGGGCACGATCTACGAGATCCTCTCCGCGCCGATCTCCGCCATCGAGACGGTGATCGGCTATGTGGGCGCCGCCGCCACGAAATCGGTGATCATCGGAACGATCATCCTGGTCACGGCGCGGCTCTTCGTGGATTTCTCCATTCAGCACCCCCTCTGGATGGTGGCGTTCCTGGTGCTCACCTCCGTCACCTTCAGCCTCTTCGGCTTCATCATCGGCGTGTGGGCGGACAGCTTCCAGAAGCTCCAGGTGATTCCGCTGATGATCGTGACCCCGCTCGCGTTCCTCGGCGGCAGCTTCTACTCCATCAACATGCTGCCGCCCTTCTGGCAGAAGGTCGCCCTCTTCAACCCGGTGGTCTATCTGGTCAGCGGCTTCCGCTGGAGCTTCTACGGGGTCGCCGACGTGGATGTCGGCATCAGCCTCGGCATGACGTTTCTGTTCATGCTGATCTGCCTCGCGGCGATCTGGTGGATTTTCCGGACGGGCTACAAGATCAAGGCATAGCGCTTCGTGCGGAAAAGTGGGCCCGGTTTTCCGCTCCGAACGATGCGCCATCGAAGGGGTGGAGCACCGGACCCAAACGTGGAATCCACTTTTGGGTCCGGTGCTCTAGGTCTTCTCGGAGTCATGGCCGTCCCCTCTGACGCGATGGCCGCACTTGGTGCGGCCATCCACGCCTTCCGAGACGTCGAGCCATCAAGCCGTGGATGGCCGGGACAAGCCCGGCCATGACGAAAAGGTCTTACGCCGACTGCCCCGCCAGCCGCGCCTTCGCGCGCTCGGGGCCGATCAGCGGCAGGAGGCTTGCGAGTTCCGGGCCGTGATCGAGCCCCGTGAGCGCGAGGCGAAGCGGCATGAACAGGGCCTTGCCCTTGACGCCCGTTTTCGCCTTCACGGCCTCGGTCCATGCCTTCCAGGTGGAGGCGTCCCATGGCCCTTCCGGCAGCAGGCCCGACGCCGCATCGATGAAGGCCCTGTCCTCGATGACGGGCGTCACCGGGCCGCGCACGACCCTGGCCCAAGCCGCCACGTCCCGCACCTTCGTCAGGTTGCCCCGTACGGCGTTCCAGAACGTCTCGCCCAGATCCGCGTCGAGCACGGCGAGGCGCTCGCGCACGGCGTCATAGGGCATCTCGTGGATGAGGCGCGCGTTGAGATGCTCGAGTTCGCTCTCGTCGAATTTCGCGGGCGCGCGGGAGATGTGGGAGAAGTCGATGAGCCGGGCGAGTTCACCGAGATCGGCGACCGGGCGCACGGCCTCCGCCGAGCCGACGAGCACGGCGAGCGAGGCCACCGCCTGGGGCTCGAGCCCCGCATCGCGCAACCCCTGCACGGAGAGATGGCCGAGGCGCTTGGAGAGCCCCTCGCCGCTCGCCGTGATCAGCAGACTGTGATGCGCGAAGATGGGAATGCCGGCCCCGAGCGCCTCGAAGATCTGGATCTGCACCGCCGTGTTGGTGACGTGGTCCTCGCCGCGGATCACATGCGTGATCTTCAGCTCGATGTCGTCGACGACGGACGGGAGCGTATAGAGATAGGTCCCGTCCTCGCGCACCAGCACGGGATCGGAGAGCGAGCTGCAATCCACGCGGCAATCGCCACGCACGAGATCGGTCCACGCCACGTTCGTATAGTCGAGGCGGAAGCGCCAATGGGGCTTGCGCCCTGCCTCCTCGAGGGCCTTGCGCTCCTCGTCCGTGAGCTTGAGCGCGGCCCGGTCGTAGATCGGCGGCAGGCCCCGGGCGAGCTGGCGCTTGCGGCGGAACTCCAGTTCCTCCGGCGTCTCGTAGCAGGGGTAGAGACGGCCGACATCCTTCAGCTGCTCGGCCGCGGCGTCGTAGAGATCGAAACGCTCCGACTGGCGCACGACGATGTCGGGCGCAATGCCCAGCCACTTCAGATCGGTCTCGATGGAATCCGCGTATTCCTGCTTCGAGCGCGCGAGATCCGTGTCGTCGAAGCGCAGGATGAAGGTGCCCCCCTCACGACGCGCGAAAAGCGCGTTGAGCAGGGCCACGCGGGTGTTGCCGATATGGATATGCCCGGTCGGGGACGGGGCGAAGCGAACGATGGGCTTGGACATGGAACCGGTATGGCGAAGGGCGCGCGGCGGCGCAAGGGGCAACCGGTTCGGACAGAGGGCTCTCCTTCATATCCTCCCTCTCCCCTCATGGCAGCGCTTGTCTCTATGCCCCTGTCGTCCCGGGGCGAGCGCAACGAGAACCGGGACGTCACGAGAGGCAGCCGTGGCGGGAGGAGGACGGGAAGAGCTCTCCTCACACGTCCATCGAACCCAGGCGCGGCTTGCCCGTCGCGCGCTCCAGGGCCTCGTCCTTCCGGTGAGCCGCAAGGCCCTGGTCCCGGAAGCGGTTCACGATGGGATAGCGCCGGTCGCGCCCGAAATTCTTGCGCGTGACCTTCACGCCCGGCGCGGATTGGCGGCGCTTGTACTCGGCGAGGTAGAGCAGGCGCTCGACCTTCTTCACCACCTCGGCGTCATAGCCCTTGGCGACGACGTCGGAGACGCGAAGCTCCTCCTCCACGAGGCCGCGCAGGATCTCGTCGAGATCCTCGTAGGGCGGCAGGGAATCCTGATCCTTCTGGTTCTCCCGAAGCTCCGCCGTGGGCGCCTTGGCGAGAATGTTCTGAGGGATCACGGTCCCGTCGGGCCCCAGAGCGCCCTTCGGCTTCCAGCGGTTGCGCAGGGCCGACAGGCGATAGACCTCCATCTTGTAGAGGTCCTTGATCGGGTTGAAGCCGCCGTTCATGTCGCCGTAGATGGTGGCATAGCCCACCGACATCTCGGACTTGTTGCCGGTGGTCACCACCATGGCGCCGAACTTGTTCGAGATCGCCATGAGGATGGTGCCGCGCGCGCGGCTCTGGAGGTTCTCCTCCGTAATGTCGCGCTCCCGGCCGGCGAAAAGGGGCTGGAGCGCAGCCTCGAACCCCTCCACCGGCTCGGCGATGGGCAGGATGTCGTAGCGCACCCCGAGAGCACGGGCGCAATCCTCCGCATCCTTCAGGGATTCGCCGGAGGTGTAGCGGTAGGGCAGCATCACGCAATGCACGCGCTCGGGTCCAAGGGCATCAACCGCCATGGCGGCGCAGATGGCGGAATCGATGCCGCCGGAGAGGCCCAGCACCACGCCGGGGAAGCGGTTCTTCTCCACGTAGTCGCGCAGGCCCAGGACGCAGGCGGCGTAATCGGCTTGCCCCCCCTCCTCGACCGTGGCCATGGGGGCCTCGCGGCAGACCCACCCCTCCTCGGTCTTCTCCCACAGGGTCAAGGCGACGGCCTCCTCGAAGGCCGGGAGCTGGCAGGCCAGCGCGCAATCCGCGTTGAGGATGAAAGACGCGCCGTCGAAGATCAGCTCGTCCTGGCCGCCGACCTGATTGAGATAGACGAGCGGCAGGCCGCTTTCCGTCACCCGGGCGGCGGCGATGTTGAAGCGCTCCTCCGTCTTGCCCCGGTGATAGGGCGAGCCGTTCGGCACGAGCAGCAGTTCCGCGCCCGTCTCGGCCAGGCATTCGACCACGTCGCCGGCCCAGATGTCCTCGCAGATCGGAATGCCGATGCGCACGCCGCGGAAATTCACGGGCCCCGGCAGGGGCCCGGGATCGAAATGCCGCTTCTCGTCGAAGACGTCGTAATTCGGCAGGTCCACCTTGTAGCGGACCGCGATCGCGCCCCGGTCGAGGAGCGCGTAGGCGTTGTAGAGTTCGTCGCCCTCGCGCCATGGCAGGCCGATAAGCAGGCCCGGTCCGCCATCCGCCGTCTCGCGGGCCAGGCGCTCGAGGGCGGCGCGGCACGCGTCCTGGAAGGCGGGTTTGAGCACGAGGTCCTCGGCCGGGTAGCCCGCGAGGAACTGCTCGGCGAACATCACGAGGTCGGCGCCCATGCGGGCCGCCTCCGCACGGGCGCGGCGGGCCTTCTCCTCGTTCCCGGCTACGTCGCCGACGATGGGATTGAGCTGCGCGAGAGCAATTTTGAGCGTGTTCTGAGCCATGGCTCTGAGAAGTAGCGCGCCGCCGGGCGCACAGCAATGCGAAGCGGGAACGATCCCCTCCGCGAATGCGCCTCGGGCCCGCTCCCCCGCCCGTCATGACGCCAAACGACGGGCCGCGGCCTTCGGAACCCAATACAGTCCAGGTCGTTGTCCTCACACGAATTACGCAATGGAGGCAACATGTTTAAGGGTGGTTTGCTTTGGCTGATCGGCATTCCTCTTCCGATCATCCTGATCCTCTACTTCATGGGCTGGCTGAGCTAGGTTCGTTTGTCGCGTATCACTCACCCATGACAGTAAAAGGGGCGCCCATGGCGCCCCTTTTCTTCATTCTCATTCGGCTGCCAGGGCGGCGGGCCGTTCCCGCGCCTGACGCTCGCGCTTGATCAGCTCGGAGGTCAGGAACGCGATTTCCAGCGCCTGCTCCGCGTTGAGGCGCGGATCGCAATAGGTGTGGTAGCGGTCGGAGAGATCCGCATCGGTGAGCGCACGGGCGCCGCCGGTGCATTCCGTCACGTTCTTGCCGGTCATCTCCAGGTGAATGCCGCCCGCGTGCGTCCCTTCCGCCTGATGGATGGCGAAGAAGTCCCTCACCTCGCCCATGACGCGCTCGAAGGGCCGAGTCTTGTAGCCGGAGGCGGCCTTGATCGTGTTGCCGTGCATCGGATCGCAGGACCACACCACCGTGCGGCCTTCCTTCTGCACCGCGCGGATCAGGCGCGGCAGATGCTCGGCCACCTTGTCGGAGCCGAAACGGCAGATCAGGGTGAGCCGTCCGGCCTCGTCCTCGGGGTTCAGGGCTTCGATGAGCCTGAGGAGCGAATCCGCCGTGAGCGTCGGGCCGCATTTGAGGCCGATCGGGTTCTTGATGCCGCGCATGTATTCCACATGGGCGTGGTCCACCTGACGGGTGCGGTCTCCGATCCAGACCATGTGGCCGGAGGTGGCGTACCAGTCGCCGGTCGTGGAATCCACGCGGCTCAGGGCCTCCTCATAGCCGAGCAGGAGAGCTTCGTGGCTGGTGTAGAAATCCGTCGAGCGCATCTCGGGATGCGTCTCGGGATCGATGCCGATGGCCCGCATGAAGTTGAGACTCTCGGTAATCCGCTCGGCCAGCTCGCTGTAGCGCGAGGATTGCGGCGAATCCTTCACGAAGCCGAGCATCCAGCGATGCGCGTTCTCGAGATTGGCGTAGCCGCCGGTCGCGAAGGCGCGGATCAGGTTGAGCGTCGCGGCCGACTGGCGGTAGGCCTCGAGCTGGCGGCGCGGATCGGGCGTGCGGGCCTCGGGCGTGAAGGCGATGTCGCTGATGATGTCGCCCCGGTAGCTCGGCAGCTCGACGCCGTCGATGGTCTCGGTCGCGGAAGAGCGCGGCTTGGCGAACTGGCCGGCCACGCGGCCGATCTTCACTACGGGCGAGCCGCCCGCATAGGTCAGAACCACCGCCATCTGAAGGAACAGGCGGAAAAAATCGCGGATGTTGTCGGCGGAATGCTCGGCGAAGCTCTCGGCGCAGTCGCCGCCCTGAAGCAGGAAAGCCTCTCCCTTGGCGACCTTCGCCAGCTCGCGTTTCAGCTTCCGGGCCTCGCCCGCAAAAACGAGCGGGGGAAAGCCTGCGAGCTGCTGCTCTACGCTTTCAAGCGCCTCCGGGTCCGGAAAGGCCGGAACCTGCTGGATTGGCTTGTTTCTCCAGCTGTTGGGCGTCCACCGCTCAGTCATGACACTTGGCTCCCGTGTCGTTTGTATCCTCTCGTGGCCGCAACAAGCGGCACGAAAGGGCACCTATACACGACACAAACAAAAAGGCGAGTGCCGAAAGGACGCGTTCCGGTCCGAGAAAATCAACCGGGATGAGAGAGGAGCCGTCATGCCTTCAAGAGAATGGGCTCTCTTCTCTATGGCCGATCCCGCCCGTTGACCAACACGGCGGCTGCGCGCAGAAGCGCACGGAAACGGGCGGGCGCGACCGGTTCACAACCTCCTCAAGAGGCTCGCGAAGCTGCGGAGATTTCCGTCGATCGGCTACCGCGACGGGCTCCCCCTCATTCTCGACCCGCGTAACTGGATCGACAACCGGCTTCTTGCGCCTCGCCCTGACCACGACCGTCAGGAGCCTGTCGGTTTTCACCGAGCAGGAGACCATCTACAGCATCGGACGTGAAGTCGACCTCACGCCCGATGCTTTAAGTCTATGTTTTGAGCATCTTTTCACGCAAAACCGGTTCCCACTTTTGCGTCCGATGCTCTCCTTGCTTGAGCATCTTTCCACGCAAAACCGGTTCCCACTTTTGCGTCCGATGCTCTAGATGCGCCGCCTGGACGGCGTCCTCTCCCTCGACGGCGAGACGATCTTCGTCAAGATCGACGTGGAGGGCATGGCCGAGGCGGTCCTGCGCGGGATGCCCCGCCTCCTGGACCGGGCCACGGGCCTGCTCCAGGCCGAGATCTCCGAAGCGGAGCAAGGCGCGGTCGCGCTCCTCGAAGACCATGGCTGGCGCTTCGTCAAGCGGATCGAGGGCGATCGGTATTCCGCCAAGGAGTAACGGGAAGGCTTGGCGAGGCTCCCCGCTTCAGGCCTCACCCGACATCCACCGGCTTCTTGACCACGACGGGCGTCCGCATGGTCACCAGTTCCTCCGAGGCCGTGGGATGAACCGCGACGGTCCGGTCGAAATCGGCCTTGGTGGCTCCCATGGTGACGGCGATGCCCGCGAGCTGGATCATCTCGCCCGCATCGTGCCCCATGATGTGGACGCCGACGACCTTGTCGGTGGCCTTGTCGACGATGAGCTTCATGAGCACCCGGTCCGCCCCTCCCGAAAGAGTAGCCTTCATGGGCCGGAAGGCGGTCTTGTAGACGTCGATATCCCCGTAAACTTCCCGCGCGGCATGCTCGCCGCAGCCGATCACGCCGATTTCCGGGGTCGAGAACACCGCAGTGGGGATCAGGTCGTGATCGACGATGGTGGGTCTGTTGCCGAACACCGTGTCGGCGAAGGCGTGGCCCTCGCGGATCGCGATGGGCGTGAGGTTCGCCCGGTTGGTCACGTCGCCGACCGCGTAGATCGACGGGATCAGGGTCCGGGAATAGGCGTCGACCGGGATCGCCCCCACCTCGTCGACGGTGATCCCGGCCTTCTCCAGGCCGAGCCCCTTCGTGTTCGGGCGCCGCCCGGTCGCGACGAGCACCTGGTCGACGGTGACGACCGAGCCGTCGGAGAGGGTCACGGCGATGCCGTCCGCCGTCCTGTCCAGGCGCGTCAGCGTCCTCTCGAGTGCCAGGTCGATCCCGCGCCGGGCATAGGCCTCGCCCAGCGCATCGCGCACGTCCTCGTCGAAGCCGCGCAGGAGCTTGTCGCCCCGATGGACCAGGGTCACATGGCTGCCGAGTCCCGCGAAGACCCCTGCGAATTCCACCGCGATATAGCCGGCGCCGACGATCATGATGCGCTTGGGCTGGGTTTCCAGGTGGAAGACTTCGTTCGAGGTGATGCCGAGTTCGCCGCCCGGAATGGGAGGATCCATGGTGGGATGGGCCCCGACCGCCACCAGGATGAAGCGGGCGCGGATGCGGGCTCCGGTCGCAAGGACGTGAACCGTATGGGCATCCTCGATCACGGCGCGGCTGTTGACGATCTCGACCCCGGCCTTCTCCAGGTTGGTCCGGTAGATCCCCTCCAGCCGGTCGATCTCCTTGTCCTTGTTGCGGATGAGCGTCGCCCAGTCGAAGCTCGGCTCCCCGACGGTCCAGCCGAAGCCCGCCGCGTCGTGGAAATCGTCGGCGAAGCGGCTGGCATAGACCATGAGCTTCTTCGGCACGCAGCCCCGGATGACGCAGGTGCCGCCGACCCGGTATTCCTCCGCGACCATCACCTTGGCGCCGTAGCCCGCCGCGATGCGGGCGGCGCGGACCCCGCCGGAGCCCGCTCCGATGACAAAGAGATCGACATCGAACTGGGGCATGGGTTGGTCTCCGTTGGGAATCGGCTGTGCGCTGCCCCTCATATAATGGCTGCTCCGCCGATGCCGCCAGTGCTCGCGCCAAGCTTGCAGGACATGGCCCGCATGCAAGGAGCCCCATGGCCGTCCCTTAAGCCAAGGTTCAACATCGATCGGGAACTCGGATGCTTGCCCGAGGGGCAATCCGGCTTTACGGTCTGCGCCACACGTTCTGACGTGACGTTTAGTCCCTTGGAGGAAACAGAATGAGGCAACTCGGAAAGAGCTTCTGGCGCGGCGCCCTCGCGGCGGTGGCGGTTGCAGGCTTCGTAACATCGGCGGCAGCCCAGATGGAGCTGAAGATCATGGCTCCGGCGGCGCCGGGCGGCGGCTGGGACCAGACCGCCCGCTCCATGCAGCAGGCTCTGATGCAGGCCGGCATCGCCAAGGGCGTGCAGGTCACCAACGTTCCCGGCGCGGGCGGCTCCATCGGCATTGCCCAGCTCGTGAACAACTCGAAGGGCGACGGCAACCAGCTCATGGTCATGGGCTACGTGATGGTGGGCGCCCTCCTGACCAACAAGTCCCCCGTCACGCTCGACCAGACGACCCCCATCGCCCGCCTGACGGCGGAATACGAGGCGATCGTGGTCCCGGCCGATTCCCCGATCAAGTCCGTGAAGGACCTGGCCACTGCCATCAAGGCCGATCCGGCGAAGGTGACGTGGGCAGGCGGCTCGGCCGGCGGCGTCGATCACATCGCGGCGGCGCTCTTCGCCAAGGCGGCCGGCGCCGACCCGACCAAGATCAACTACATCCCGTTCTCGGGCGGTGGCGAGGCCCTCGCGGCGATCCTCGGCGGCAAGGTGACGGCCGGCATCTCCGGCTACGGCGAGTTCGAAAGCCAGATCAAGGCCGGCAAGCTGCGCCTCCTCGGCCTGAGCTCCCCGGCCGACAAGGCCACGGCCGAGCAGCCTTCGATCAAGGCCGAGGGCGTGGACCTCGAGATCGCCAACTGGCGCGCCGTCGTGGCCCCTCCCGGCATCTCCGCCGACCAGAAGAAGGCCCTGACGGAGGCCATGGACAAGATGGCGAAGTCCAAGGAATGGCAGGAGATCCTGAAGGCCAAGGGCTGGGATGATGCCTACCTGTCCGGCGACGCTTTCGCCAAGCTCCTGGGCGAGGAAGTGATCCGCACGAAGGAAGTCCTCACCGCGGTGGGGCTGGTGAAGTCGTAAATTTCGCGTTAATGCCCTTCGAAGCGCCGCGTTCACAGAGCGCGGCGCTTTTGCTTTCAGGATATTTCTCATGTCATCTCAGCATCGGCGTATCGACGCAGCGGGCTTCGTCATCGCCCTCCTCCTCCTTGCCCTGGCGGGCCTGGTCTGGTGGGACATGACCAAGCTGCAGCTTCTCTCCCCCTATGACGTCGGCCCCAAGGCCATGCCCGTCATCGTGTCCATCGGCCTCGCCCTTCTCGCCGTCGGCAACGGGATCGGAGCCCTTCGCGGCGACCTGCCCGACCGTGAAAGCCTCGATTGGAAGCCGATCATCCTGATCGTCGGTGGCCTCGCCGTCCTGATTACCCTCATTGCCATCGGCGGCGGCTTCATGATCGGCACGGCCATCCTGTTCGCCACGACCTCCGCGGCCTTCGGACGCCGCGCCTTCTTCGTGGACCTCCTGATCGGAGCCGTGATCGCGCTCGTCGTCTATCTGCTCTTCGCAAAGCTCCTGACCCTGTCCCTGCCGGCAGGGCCGCTCGAGCACCTTCTCTGAGGCACCCCCAATGGAAGCCTTCGTCTCTCTGGCCCACGGTCTGACCGTGGCGATCGAGCCGATGAACCTGCTTTTCGCACTCATCGGCGTTCTTCTCGGCACGGCCGTCGGCGTTCTGCCCGGCATCGGCCCGGCGCTCACCGTGGCGCTCCTGCTTCCGGTCACCTTCAGGCTCGACCCGGCAGGCTCCATCATCATGTTCGCGGGCATCTATTACGGCGGCATGTATGGCGGTTCGACCACCGCGATCCTCATCAACACCCCCGGCGAAAGCGCCTCGATGGCCACCGCCCTCGAAGGCAATCTGATGGCGAAGGCCGGACGCGGCGGACCCGCGCTGGCGACCTCGGCCATCGGCTCCTTCGTGGCCGGCACCTTCGCGACCCTGGGGCTCGCGCTGCTCGCGCCCTACCTCGTCGACATCGCCGTCCGCTTCGGCCCCGAAGACTACTTCGCCCTGATGTGCGTGGCCTTCGTGACCGTCTCGGCCACCTTCGGGGATTCCCCGGTCCGCGGCCTCACGAGCCTCTTCCTCGGCCTGGTCCTCGGCCTCGTAGGCATCGACATCCTATCCGGTCAGGCCCGCCTGAGCTTCGGCGTGCCGGAACTCTACGACAACATCGAAGTGACGACCCTCGCGGTCGGCCTCTTCGCGGTCGGCGAGGCCCTCTACGTCGCCTCGCGCCGCCACGTGCACGAGGAGAAGCTGGAAGCTGTGCGCGGCTCCCTCTGGATGACGAAGGAAGACTGGAAGCGCTCCTGGAAGCCCTGGCTGCGCGGAACGCTCTTCGGCTTCCCCATCGGTGCCCTGCCGGCGGGCGGCGCGGAGATCCCGACCTTCCTCTCCTATGCGACGGAAAAGAAGCTCACCAAGTATCCGGAGGATTTCGGCAAGGGCGCCATCGAGGGCGTGGCCGGTCCCGAGGCCGCCAACAACGCCTCGGCAGCCGGCACCCTGGTGCCGCTCCTGACCCTGGGCCTTCCGACCTCCGCTACGGCCGCCATGATGCTGGCGGGCTTCCAGCAATACGGCCTGAACCCCGGCCCGCTGCTCTTCGCCGAAAAGCCCGACCTCGTGTGGGGCCTGATCGCGAGCCTGTTCATCGCCAACGGCATGCTGCTGGTGCTGAACCTGCCGCTGGTCGGCGTGTGGGTGCGCCTGCTGGCGATTCCGCAGCCCTGGCTCTATGCCGGCATCCTGGTCTTCGCGACCATGGGCACGATCGCCGCCAACCCGTCGCCCGTGGAACTCATCATGCTGACCGTGTTCGGCGTGGTCGGCTTCCTGATGCGGCGCTTCGACTTCCCGATCGCGCCGGTCGTCGTGGGCCTCATCCTGGGCCCGGTGGCGGAAAGCCAGCTGCGGCGCGCCCTGTCGATCAGCCTCGGCGATCCGATGGTCCTGCTGCAGAGCCCGATCTCGGCCACGCTCCTGACCATCGCGCTGATCGCCTTGATCCTCCCCTTCGTGATGAAGGGCATGGGCCGCTTCAAGGCCGTCGAGGATTAAGAGCACTTCGTCGGCGAGGCGGCTCCGCTTCGCCGACGAAAAAACGGACCCGGTTTTCGCAAGAACGATGCGTTCTTTCCAGGAAGGGAGCATCGGCACTCACGACGAGGCAAGCAACGAAAAAGGCCCGGGAAACCGGGCCTTTTTCAGTTCTACAGGGTTTTGCGCGTCCGCCGGGCGGACCCGAGTTCAGTTCAGGCCGTGGCCGCGCTTGCCCATTTCCTCGCGAGCGCGGGTCATGATGTATTCCGCGGTCCGCTGCGACCACAGATCCATCTGGCGCACCACGTCGTCGAGAACGGCCGGCTGGAGCTGCACGTATTTCTGACCGACGGCCGACTTGTAGAAGGCCGCGACCTCCTTCAGCTCCGCCTCGGTCATGCGCGAGGCCAGGATGCGGGCGCTCGCATCGATCAGTTCCTGCTTCTTCTGCTCGACCTCAGGCCGCAGCCCGGCGACGACCGCGTCCAGATCCTTCTGGATGTCGGGGTTCGTGACGCTCATGCGCTGCAGGCGGGTGAGCAGCGGGCCCGTCAGCGCGTCGAAGGCGCCGGTGATGCCGGAGCTGACGGCGACCTCGCGCCCGGCCGCCAGATGGCTCGCGGGCAGATCGGCCTGCTGCGCGAAAACGGGGCTCGCCAGCAGGAACAACGCGACAGAGGTCGCAGCCAGTCGGGAAGCGGAACGGATCATAGAAGGGACTCCAATAAGGCTTAAGGTCAGAGCTGACCGAGTTCGACAAGCCCCTCCCCGGTCGCGAGGATCGCACCGGTGGCGAGACCGAGAAAGAGACCGTGCTCGACGACTCCGGGAATGTTGTTGAGCGTAGAGGCCAGGACATTGGGCTTGTCGATGCGGCCGAGATGGGCATCGAGAATGAAATGGCCCCCGTCGGTGACGTAAGGAGCCCCATCGGCGGCGCGCCGAAGGCGCAGCTCGCCCGTCATGTTGAGGCTTTCCAGCAATTTGCCGATCGCCCGCTCCGTGGCCGTGAGCCCGAAGGGAACGACCTCGATGGGCAGAGGAAACTTGCCGAGCTTGGCGACGCGCTTCGAGCCGTCCGCGATCACGATCATGCGGGCGCTCGCGGCGGCCACGATCTTCTCGCGCAGGAGCGCCCCGCCGCCGCCCTTGACGAGGCGCAGGTCGTCGTCGAGTTCGTCGGCTCCGTCGACCGTCAGGTCGAGGCCCGGCACCTCGTCGAGGGTCGCGAGCGGAATGCCCTCGCGCTGCGCCTGCTCGCGGGTCGCCTCGGAGGTCGGCACGCCGACGACTTTCAGGCCGCCACGGACGCGCTCGCCGATGGCCGCGACGAAATGCGCCGCCGTCGAACCGGTGCCGAGGCCCAGCCGCATGCCGTCGGTGACGAGCTGGGCTGCCTTTTCGGCTGCTGCACGCTTGAGATTGTCGCTCACTGAGAACCTCTAGATCTGTCGCCCCGCCCGAAAGGCGGACCGTGATCCGCCTCTACCACGCGAGGGTGTTGAAAAGAAAGATGGTTTCATATCCGCCCTCGGTCGAACGCCCTGGAGGACCAGGTTCAAGGACGCTGGGGCGAGGCTCCCGTACCCGAGCCGCCCGATGGTGTCGATGCGGAAGGTGCGATCGTCGATGCGGCGGAGGACGGCCGCGCCTGCGGCGTGCACACGACCCGCTCGTCGAAGACGTAGCAGATGCTCATGTCGCCCGTGCGGTAATTCACACGGAACACACCCCCTTCCCGCTCGTGGCGGGACGCGACCAGCCCGTATTCTCCAGGCTGCTGGGCTCCGGCGCCTTCGCCCGGGCTGAAGCAGAGCGTCACGCCGATCGTGCCCTCCTGCAATCCGTACTGGCACGAGCTGACCTCGCCGGTCACCCGGTCGATCCGGTAGATCCGGTTCAGGTCCGTCTGCGGCGCGGGCACGAAATCGTAGGACGCCGCCAGCGCCGAGCCCGGAAGGCCCGCCAGCGTCAGGGCCGTCGACAGAAACGCCGCACAACCAAAGAGCCGCATTCATCACTCCATCACGGTAAGAACGAATCAACCGGGGCACCATATCATTCCCGCCGATTGATTCCCCCGCTTTGAGCAGGTAACCGAGGCTGATGACCATTCATACCGCGCAAATCGCCCCGCCCATCGCCGTCTTCGACCTCGATGGAACCCTGGCCGACACGGCCGGCGATCTGGTGGGAACGCTCAACGTCATTCTCGAGCGTGAAGGCCTCGCCTCCCTGCCGGTCGAACAGGCGCGCGACATGATCGGCGCAGGCGCCCGAGCCCTGATCGAGCGCGGGTTCGAAGCTGCCGGAAAAGAGCTGGCGCCGGACTATCTCGACGAGCTCTACCGCCAGTTCATGGTGCATTACGGCGAGAATATCTGCGTCAGGACCGAGCTTTTTCCGGGGGTCGCGGCAGCTCTCGACCGGCTTGAGGCCGCCGGTTTCGTCCTTGCGGTCTGCACCAACAAGGTGGAGGAACACTCGGTCAAGCTCTTGCGCGAACTCGGGATCGGCCATCGCTTCGCGGCCAATTGCGGGCGCGACACCTTCAAGTATTTCAAGCCCGACCCGCGCCACCTGACCCTGACCATCGAACGGGCGGGCGGCGATCCGTCGCGGGCGATCATGGTGGGGGATTCGCGCACCGACATCGTCGCGGCGCGGAACGCCGGCATTCCGGTGGTGGCCGTTCCGTTCGGCTATACGGAAGTTCCGGTAAAGGATTTGAACCCCGACATCGTGATCGATCATTTCGACCAGCTCTTCGCCGCCGTGGAGACGCTGATGAAGCCGATGGCGGCCTAGCGCATCGTGCCGACCCGAAGGGCCGCGTCAGCGAAAAGCGGATCCGGTTTTTCGCTCAAACGATGCGCTCATCTAAGGAGGGAGCGGCACATCGAACATGATCCGGGGTGACGCTATCGGATCAGGTGAATGGTGGCCGTTGCGCCCGGTCCTGAAACGTCAGCGGCTCCCGCCCCTTGCCTGCGCGGGGGTGAAAGGGTGAGGACGGCGATGGCCCATAGGGCCCGCCTTCCGAGAAAGCTGAACTGTCAGGAAGGAAATGGTGGGCGCGACAGGGATTGAACCTGTGACCCTTCGCGTGTGAAGCGAATGCTCTCCCGCTGAGCTACGCGCCCTGACCAGCGCCTTCTACTGGCGTCGGAGGCCCCGCGTCAAGCCACTGAATGGAGGCCTGCGACAAGAATTTTCAGCTCCGGTCATGGGGCAGCGCCGATTTCAGCGGCCCGCTCACCCGCCGACCCCTCGCGGGCATGTCCTTCTCCCGTCATGGCCGCACTCGGTTCACGGCCATCCGCTTCTTCGCGGCCGTTGAGCCGTCAAGACGTGGATGCCCGGCACAAGCCGGGCATGACGACGAAGGAGATCGATGACGGCCGCTTGTCGTCATGGCCGTACCCGGACTTGATCCGGGGATCAGTCACGCCCGCCCACGTCTCGGGAAACACCTCGCCGCAAAGTCGGGCGCCACGGCGCGGGAACCGCTCCCGGGCCGTCAGCGCGCCTTCTCCCGCGAGAGGCCCTTGGCGGAAAGCTCGTCGAGATAGGCCTGCCATTTCTGCCCGTAACCGGCCCCGAGCTCATAGAGATAGCCCCAGCCGTAGATGCCGGTGTCGTGCAGGTCGTCGAAAACGAGCTTCACGGCATAGTTACCGACCGGCTCGACGCCGATGATCTCCACGTCCCTCTTGCCCGGAACAGTCTTGCGCTCGGAGGGAGAGTGGCCCTGCACCTCCGCCGACGGGCTCGTCACGCGAAGATACTCGGCAGGGAGGTCGAAGGCGGCGCCATCGTCGAAAGCGACGCGCAGGCTGCGCCTGTCCTTGGCGAGGCGAAGCTCCGTGGGCCAGCGCTCGGTTGTCATGGAGACGGTTCCCTTTTCGGCATTTTTCCTTTGACGAGAGCTGCTTGAATTCTACATTGAACGCAAGCCTTCGTGCGTCATCATCGAGGATAAGTCCCTGATGTGGGGATCAACAATCGAGCCTCCTGGCACCTCCTCCGCTCCTGCCCTGCTGGACCCGTTCGGGCGCGCCGTGACTTACCTGCGCGTTTCGGTGACGGACCGCTGTGATTTTCGCTGCGTCTATTGCATGTCCGAGGACATGTCCTTCCTGCCCAAGCGCGACCTCCTGAGCCTCGAGGAGCTCGACCGCATCTGCACGGCCTTCGTCGGACAGGGCGTCCGCAAGCTGCGCATCACCGGCGGCGAACCTCTGGTGCGGCGGGACATCATGACCCTGTTCCGCTCCCTCTCGCGCCATCTGGAATCCGGCGCCCTCGATGAACTGACCGTGACCACCAATGGCTCCCAGCTCGCGCGGTTTGCCCAGGAACTCGTCTCCTGCGGCGTCCGGCGCGTGAACGTCTCCATCGACACCCTCGACCCGGACAAGTTCCATCGCATCACCCGCTGGGGCAATCTCGCCAAGGTGCTGCAGGGGCTCGACGCGGCGCAGGCCGCCGGCCTCAAGGTGAAGATCAACGCGGTCGCTCTCAAGGGCGTCAATGAGGACGAGATCGAGAGCCTGATCGAGTGGACCCACGGGCGCGGCATGGATCTGACCCTCATCGAGGTCATGCCGCTCGGCGAAATCGACGGGCAGCGCATCGATCAGTACCTCCCTCTCTCGGAGATGAGGCAGCGCATCGAGGCGCGCTACACGCTGCAGGATCTCGCCGAGCGCACCGGGGGACCTGCCCGCTACGTGAAGGTGGCGGAGACGGGCGGCAAACTCGGTTTCATCACGCCGCTGACGCACAATTTCTGCGAGAGCTGCAACCGCGTTCGGCTGACCTGCACGGGCCAGCTCTTCATGTGCCTTGGCCAGGAAGACGCCGCCGATCTGCGCACGCCCGTCCGTGCTTCGGAGGACGATGGGCCGCTGAACCGGGCGATCCTCGACGCCATCGCTCGCAAGCCGAAGGGCCACGATTTCATCATCGACCGGAACCACGCCCGCCCGGCCGTGGGCCGCCATATGAGCATGACGGGCGGTTAGCGCATCGTGCGGACCCGGCAGGCCGCGCTCGTGCATCGTGCGCAAAAGCGGGCCTGGTTTTTCGCAAGAACGATGCGCCCTTTCCAAGACGGAAGCATCGGATTGGATCCCGAAAGTGGATGCCACTTTTCACACCCGGTGCTCTAGCCTCGCCCGACGGCGGAGACCGGGAAGATAAGGCTTTCTGTCAATTGACGGCTCGGCGCTTTTCCCATGACATCGGCGCTGAACAAACAGGCTGAGACATTGTGAACGCAGTCGAATTGGGTCGGAAAATTGCACTCTCCGCAGGACTTCTGGCAGCCTTTCTGGCAGGGCTCGTCGCGCCCATGGCGTCATCAGCCGAAGAGGCCGCGCCTGCGCGGGCGCCGGCCATCCGCATCGCGATCGAGGGCGCCTACCCGCCCTTCAACTTCATCGATCCTAACAGCAACGAGTTGCAGGGCTTCGAGGTCGATCTGCTGAAGAGCCTCTGCGAGGCGATGCACGCTCAATGCGACATCGTCCAGCACGAATGGGACGGCATCATCAAGGGCCTGCTCAACAAAGAATACGACGCGATCATGTCGTCGATGGAGATCACCGATCGGCGCCGGAAGCGGATTGCCTTCACCGACCCCTATTACCGCATCCCCGCCGTCTTCATTGGCTCCAAGGAGGTGGCGCCGGGAGAGGTCACGCCGCAGGCACTCGCAGGAAAACGGATCGGGACCATCGAGCGCAGCGATCACGAGGTGTATCTCAAGACCTACTACACGAAGTCCGAGATCGTCCTCTATGCCAAGGCGGAGGAAGCCAATCTCGACCTGCTCGTGGGGCGGATCGATGCGGTGTTTGCGGACGAGCTTCTCCTCTCGAAGTTTCTGCAGAGTCGGGAGGGCGAATGCTGCCACGTGCTGGGCGATGCTCCCGCCGACCCGACCTATCACCGGGAATCCTACGGGATCGGCCTGCGCAAGGAGGACGAGGACTTGCGCGCCCGGTTCAATCGCGCCATCGCGCAGGTCAAGGCGGACGGCACCTACGACCTGATCCGCTCCCGGTATTTTTCCTTCGACATCAAGTAGAGCTGGTTTTCGTCTGCGCGTTCGCGTCCCGCAGCATCGGATCCATCCGGCGCTCCACTTTCCGGAAGAGCACATCGTTGCAAGCCGACCCGAAGGGCCGCGCTCGTGAAAACCGGGTCCACTTTTCCGCACGATGCTCCCTTCCAGAACAGCGCATCGTTGCGAGCGGAAAACCGGGTCCACTTTTCCGCACGATGCGCTATGAACCAAAGAGACGAAACGGGAGCTGATGATGGCGAAGGTCGCATTTCTGGGTCTGGGCGTGATGGGCTATCCCATGGCGCGGCATCTCAAGAACAAGGGCCACGAGGTGACGGTCTACAACCGCACCGCCGCGAAGGCCGACAAATGGGTGTCGGAGAACGGCGGCCGCGCCGCCAGAACTCCGCGCGAGGCCGCAGACGGCCAGGAGGTCGTGTTCGCCTGCGTGGGCAACGACGACGATCTGCGCCAGGTCACCACGGGCGAGGACGGCGCCTTCCAGGGCATGGGCAAGGGGTCGGTCTTCGTCGACCACACGACCGCCTCGGCGGAAGTCGCGCGTGAGCTCTACGCCGCCGCGAAGGACAACGGCTTTGCCTTCATCGATGCGCCGGTGTCGGGCGGTCAGGCCGGCGCGGAGAACGGCGTCCTCACGGTCATGTGCGGCGGCGACGCCGACGTATATGCCAAAGTCGAGCCGGCGATCATGAGCTTCGCCCGCGCCTCGCGCCTGATGGGCCCCGCCGGCGCTGGCCAGCTCACCAAGATGATCAACCAGATCTGCATCGCGGGCCTGGTGCAGGGCCTCGCCGAGGGCATTCACTTCGGCCAGAAGGCCGGTCTCGACATCGAGGCGGTGCTGGACGTGATCTCCAAGGGCGCCGCCGGATCGTGGCAGATGGAGAACCGCGGCAAGACCATGAATCAGGGCAAGTTCGATTTCGGGTTCGCCGTGGATTGGATGCGCAAGGATCTGTCGATTGTGCTGAATGAAGCCCGCAGGAGCGGCGCGAGCCTGCCCGTCACCGCTCTCGTCGATCAATTCTATGCCGATGTGCAGAAGATGGGCGGCAACCGCTGGGATACGTCGAGCCTCATCGCCCGGCTCCAGAAGTAAGCCATCAGCCTTCGGCCCACACCATGAAAAAGCGCCGGGACCTCACAGTCCCGGCGCTTTTCGTTTGCGGACCAATAGCGTCGGACGTGAAATCGAACTCACGTCTGGCGCTGTCAGTCTATGGTCTTGAGCATCTTTTCACGCAAAACCGGTTCCCACTTTTGCGCTCGATGCTCTAATTGTTTTCCTGGCAGGGCCGCCCCGGCTTGCAGGCCTGCCGATTATTGGTCGGAGCGGCAGGTCTGCGCATCTCCTCGCGGGCGGACGGCGCCTGCGGCGGGGCCGATGGCCGGAAGGCGGGGGCCTGCGGCTGCGGCCGGGCGACAGGGGCCAGCCGGGGCTGAGGCCTCTCCTGGGGAATAAAGCGCGGCTGCTCCTGAGGAACGGGACGCGGCTGCACCATCGGCCGCGGCGCCTCCCTGCGAAACTCGGGCATCGGCTGGACGACAGGCCGGGACGGACGCAGGCGCTCCTCCTCCCGAACAGTCTCCCGAACAGTCTCCCGAACAGTCGGACGCCGGAGACGAGGATCGTCGCGACGGTCGTCGTCCATTCCGGGCCGTGGGAGGCGTTGCGCGGCGGGACGCTCCTGCTCGTCGCGCGGACGCGGCGCGCGCTGCGCGGAGGGACGCTCCCGCTCGAATTCCGGACGGAGCGGGCGGCCCGCGGAGGGCCGGTCCTGCTCGAAATCGAGCCGGCGCGCGCGCGGAGCGGTCTCGGGAAGGTCCCGGGCAGAAGGGGCCGCGGGCGGGCGGGCCGGGCGCGGGGCGGCCGGAAGCGGTGGTCTCGCCGCACGGTCCTGCCGGTCCTCCACAGAGGGGTCGGGCCGTCCGGGAATTCTCGGAACCGGAGCCACCGGGCGCGTAGCGCCGGGCGAGGGACGATCCGGCTCAGGCCGCAGGGCCGTGGGCACGGGAATGGGACGGCTCGGCAGGCGGCCTCGGGCCGAGCTCGGAAAGCCGGAGAGCTCCCGCGAGGTCCGCCCCTGCGGTGCGGTCGGGCGCACAGCGACCGGGATCGGCTGAGGCTGCGCCGTCAGGCCGGGCTGACGCGGCACGACTGGTTCCGGACGCAGGCCGCGAGGCGGGCGCGGCTCGCCGGGGCGGCCCATCCGAGGAGCCGCGATGGGAGGCGGCATTACCGGAATGGCGACGGGACCACGAGGGGTCACGGGCGCGATCGGCTGATAGAACGAGCGTGGCGGACGGGCATAGCGCGGCACCGGGATCGGCGCCGGGATCGGCAGCACGCCGACCAGAACCGGCGGCGGCGGCGGCTCGCGGATGATCGTGACGAAATCCGTATCCTCGTCATCGTAATAGGAGCGGAAATAGACCGGCGGAGGCGGCGGCGGCGGAGCCTCGCGGATGATCGTCACGACCTCCACGACCTCGACCCGCTCCACCACGGGAAGCGGCGGCGGCAGATCGTCGTAGACCACCTCGTCGAAGACCGGCGGCGGCGCGACCGGCGCGGACAGGCGGACGAGCCTGCGGCGGCAATCCGCGGCATGCGGGCCGTTCGGATAGCGGCGCAAATAGGTCCAATAGGCTTCGTTGGTGTTGCGGCTCACCGTGCGGCGCCAGACGACCGCTTCGCGGCGGGCCGCCAGCAGCGCCGAGACCCGGCGGGCGAGCGGATGATCGGGATAGCGGCGCAGGAACGCCTGGTAATCCTGGATCGTGTCGCGCTCGACGGCGATGTTGTAGGCCTCTTCGGCGGGCACCTCCTCGATCCGACGCACCTCGCGGACGGGAGGCGGCAACGAGGAGGATTCCCCAGGCTCGAAGAACACGAAGGACGTATCCCCCAGATTGGCCATGTGCCAGGGGGTCTGCAGGCCCTGCGTGGTCTCGTGGGTGCGCAGGCGGACGCGGTTGAACATCTCGTCCACGGGCACGCCGGGCTGGCGGATCGTTTCCGCGAGAGCCGTGGCGTAATGCCCGTAGGGCCCCGGCGCATCGCCGGTGGTGATGCCCGGAGCCGACGAGAAGGCGATCAGGAAGCCGGCGGGAGGCTCCATGAGGGCAAGACCGCGGGCCACCGGATCGCCGCCGGCCGGCAGCGAGAAATCGCGCGCCATGTCGGCGACGACGATGCGGGTACGGGCCGGAACGCGCTCCAGAGACCGGACCAGGTCCGACAGGCGGAAACCCTCGATCGGGATATCCGCGTCCCGCTGGATCCGGGCGTCCACCGGCAGGAGATAGTTCTCCCCTTCGAGCTGAAGTCCGTAGCCCGAGAGATAGACCATCACCGCATCGTCGGTCCCGAGCTCCTGGGCCTTGTCAAGGAAGTCGCGCACCACGCCGCGCAGGTCGTTGGCGTTCAGATCGCGGCCCTGGACCACCTCGAAACCGGCACTGGTGAGGGTCTGGGCAACGAGGCCCGCGTCGTTGGCGGCGGTGGCGAGCGAGCGGCCGTCATAGGCGCTCTGGCCGATGACAAGGGCAAGGCGCTGCTGCGCGGAAGCCGGGAGGACCGGTCCCGCAAAGGCCGCCAGAACGAAGACGGCAAAAACGATTGCACGTTTCAGGTGAGGCACGGCGCGCGAACCTTTCTCGCTCGAAGAAGCGGGTATTGCACGGCAAAGTTAGGAAGATCCGCTTGAACGCCTCGTGAACGAATCGAGGCGGACCCAAGTCTCTACCTTCGGGTGAAGGTGAGATAGACGATGAAGGCGCCGATCCCGAGGGCCAGCAGCGTGATCACGAGCTCCCGGGTCTCGCCCGTGAACGCCACGCCCCGGTACATATCGGACAGGCGCTGGGCATGCTCAGGGTCGCGGCCCATGAAGAGCCCGATCACGACCGCCAGGGTTGCGAGAATGAGGATCCAGGGCAGACGACGCATGATGGCTTCCTCCTCACCGGCCTTCGAAGCGGGGAGCGCGCTTCCCGCGGAAGGCGGCGACGCCCTCGGCGAAATCGTGGCTGAAGCCAGCCTCTCGCTGGAGCCTGGCCTCGAGATCGAGCTGAGCCTGGAGATCGTTGGAAAGGCTTTGCGCCACGGCCTGCTTGGTCAGGCGCTGCGCGAGGCCGGGACCTTCGGCGAGCCCGGCTGCGAACGCCGCCACGTCGACCGCGAAGGAGGCGTCGTCGAAGACCTTGAAGACGAGACCCATCGTGTGCGCCTCCTCGGCCGGAACCGGCTCGGCGGTGAGCATGAGAGCAAGCGCCCGCTTGGGACCGACGAGCCTCGGCAGGATCCAGGTGCCGCCCGCATCCGGCACGAGGGCGATCCTGGAGAAGGCCTCCTGAAGATAGGCGGAGCGCGCGGCCAGAACGATGTCGCAGGCGAGAGCGATGTTCGCGGACGCGCCGACCGCCGGGCCGTTGAGAGCCGCAATGGTGATCTTGGAATACTGCGCGAGCCTGAGGATCAGGGGATTGTAGTCGCGGGCGAGCGGCGGCCCGAGATCGATGCGGCCCTGCTCGTCCTTCGGCAGGGTCTCGGTCAAGTCCTGGCCCGAGGAGAACGCCCTGCCCTCGCCCGTGAGCACCACGATGCGCACGGCCTCGTCCTGCTCGCACCGGTCCAGCGTTTCCCGTAATTCGACATGCATGATGCCGTTCAGGGCATTCAGCTTGTCGGGCCGGGCCAGAGTGATGGTGGCGACAGGCCCTTCCACGGTGCAGCGCAGGGTCGTCAGGGTCATGTGCTCCTAAGCCTCCGAATGGTCGCGCTTGAACATAGAGCGGATTTCGGAGCGAAGAACAGGCAAAAGCTCCTCCTCGAACCAGGAATTGGTCTTAAGCCAGCCGTTGTTGCGCCAGGAGGGATGCGGAAGCGGCAGGATGCGCGGCTTCTGCGGACGTGCGAGAAGCGCCCGCCACCGCCGCACGGTCTGGGTCAGACCGTCCCGGAAATCGTCGCCCAGATGCCAGGCCTGGGCATATTGGCCGATGAGCAGGACGAGTTCGAGACGGGGCAGCGCCTGAAAGAGCGGCTGCCGCCAGGTTTCCGCGCATTCCCGCCGGGGGCTCAGGTCTCCCCCCTTGGCGTCCTGCCCCGGAAAGCAGGCCCCCATGGGCACGATGGCGACCTTGGTCTCGTCGTAGAACTCCGCCTTGTCGAGCCCCAGCCATTCCCGCAGTCTCGCACCCGAACGGTCGTCGAACGGGATGCCGCTGGCATGGGCCCGGGTGCCAGGGGCCTGGCTGGCGATGCAAAGACGGGCCGAGGCGCTGCCCTGAACGATCGGGTGCGGCTCGTGGGGCAAGGCCCGGCCGTAGCGCGGCGCGTTGCGGCAGATGCGGCAGGCCCGGAGCCGGCGCGCGAGTTCATCGAAATCGGGACAGGGATCCATCCGTTTGAGATGGGGATTGCGGCAGGCTTTCGCGAGCGGCGGCCCTTTATCGGCCCGCGTGGGAGCGCCGCCACTCCTGGGGCCGCTCGAATTCGCCCGCCCAGAGACCTGCGGAGCGGCTTCGCGCGCGCATCTCCTGCACGTCGTAGTCGCGCCCGTAGGAAACGGCCCAGCCCTCCTCCACCATGCGCGCGCCGATATCGCCGCCCTTCACGGTGCAGCGGGCGAGAACGCGCCGGTAGCGGTCGCGGCCGGACGAGCGGCATTGAACGTTCTCACCCGACACGATGTCGATGAGGGCCCGGCGGGCAGCATCGCCGCAGCGATAGGTGCGCCCGGAGCGCGAGCATGTCTGCGCCATCTCCGGCGCGTCGATGCCCTTCAGGCGGATTCTGTTCCCGCCGATGCGGATCGTGTCGCCGTCGGTGATGGAGGCGCGGCCCTCCAGGGCGCGGCCGCTCGGCTTGAGGGCGATCACCGACCCGGCGGCCAGCGCGAGGGCGATGACCAGGGATGGAAGGCCGCTCCCGCCGGACCGGCGGCGTCGCAGCCTCACGACAGGCGCTCGGAGACTCCCGCCTGGCCGAACGTCGCCATGTCGCGGTGGACGGCGGCTGCCGCCTTCACGATGCCCATCGCCAGCGCCGCCCCCGATCCCTCGCCGAGGCGCATGCCCAGCGCCAGGAGCGGGATCTTGCCGAGGCGCGCGAGCACGTCCTGGTGCGCGCCTTCCGCGCTCAGGTGACCGGCCACGCAATGGTCGATGGTCGAGGGATGGACAGCATGGAGAACGGCGGCTGCTGCGGTCGCCACGTAACCGTCGAGCACCACGGGAATGCGCTGGAGGCGCGCGGCCAGGATCGCGCCCGCGATGGCCGCGACCTCGCGGCCGCCGAGCCGGCGCAGCACCTCGAGCGGGTCCTTGAGATGCTCGCCGTGGAAGGCGATGGCGGCCTCCACGGCGGCGACCTTGCGTGCGAGGCCCTCGTCGTCGAGACCGGTGCCGCGCCCGACCCAATGCGCCGCGGGGCCCCCGAAGAGCGCCGTGTAGATGGCGGCCGCCACGGTGGTGTTGCCGATGCCCATCTCGCCGACGGCCAGAAGATCGGCTCCGCCCGCGATCGCCTCCATGCCGAACGCCATGGTGGCGACGCAGGCCTTCTCGTCCATGGCGTCCGCCTCGGTGATGTCGCCGGTGGGCATGTCGAGGGCGAGGTCGAACACCTTGAAGCCGAGGCCATAGGCCGCGCAGATCTGGTTGATGGCCGCGCCGCCCGCGGCGAAATTCTCCAGCATCTGCCGGTTCACCTCCGACGGATAGGCCGAGATGCCCTTGGCGGTCACGCCGTGGCTTCCGGCGAACACGCAGACCAGCGGACGGTCCACGGTCGGATTGGGCTTGCCCTGCCAGGCGGCGAGCCACTCGGCCAGCCATTCCAGACGCCCGAGGCTGCCGGCGGGCTTCGTCAGCTGCCGGTCCCGCAGCCGCACGGCCTCGATAGCCGCCTCGTCCGGACCGGGCATGGTCGTGATCAGGCGGCGGATATCGTCGAAGGGCGAGGATGCGGGATCGGTCATAGAGGGCTCCGGCCCGTCGGGGCATTGCGGAATCTGATGAGGCGTGACCTATAAGCATTTTCCGGCGACGTGGACACCGGTTCGCGGCAAGAAAATGCGGTCCGGAAACGGCGCGACCGCATGGGGTGAAGCATGTCAGAGCAAATCGAAGTGCCGCAGGATGCCTCGACCGGGTTCTGGCGGTCCGTCACCATCGATCTGGCCCATTGCCTGCGCTTCTATTCGCGCCTCCCGGTGCCGGCCCTTCCTTATGAGCGGAACGCCCATGCGCTGCCGGATTTCCCCCGCCTCGTCCGGGTCCTGCCCCTGGTGGGTCTCGTTCTCGGCATCCTGCCGGCGCTCGCCCTGGCCTGCGCCCATGTCCTCGCTCTCGGCCCCTGGCTCGCCGCGATCCTGGCGGTCGCGGCCGCGACCCTGACGACCGGGGCGTTCCATGAGGACGGCCTCGCCGACACCGCCGACAGCTTCGGCGGCTCGACCCGGGAGCGCCGGCTGGAGATCATGCGCGACAGCCGGATCGGCTCCTTCGGCGCCTCCGCCCTCTTCCTGACCCTCCTGCTGCGCATCGGGGCGCTGGCGCATGTGACGATGGCCGCCGGCCTGAGCGCCGGCGTCGTGGCCGTGCTGATCACGGCCGCCCTCTCGCGCGTGGCGGGCCTCATGCCCCTCGTCTTCCTCTCCCCGGCCCGCGTCGACGGCGCGGCCCATGCGGTGGGGCAGCCCTCGCGGGAAAGCTTCTGGCTCGCCGCCGGACTGGCAGGTCTGATCTCCATTGCGCTTGGCCTGATCGGCGCTCTGCCGCCACCCGGCATCGCCCTGATGATCGTGCTGTCCGGGCTGGTGGGCTGGGGGTTCATTCGGCTCGCGGACAGGCATCTGGGCGGTCAGACCGGCGACATCGCGGGCGCGACCCAGCAGATGGCGGAGATCGCCGCGCTGATCGGCCTCTTGACCGCGCTCCGGCCATAACGACATGTGAGAGATCATGGTTCGCGTCTCCAGCCCCTGCATCCGCGTCTGTACCCTCGACCCCGAAACGGGGCTCTGCGAGGGCTGTGGCCGCACGCGCGAGGAGATCACGCGCTGGTACCGACTGACGGAGGAGGAGCGCCAGCAGATCATGGCGCGGCTGCCGGAGCGCATGCGCGAGGCCTTCGCGCCCGAACGCGACAAGGCCGAGTGATGCCGGGCATCCGTGGCGCAGGCGGGTTGCTCCTGATCGCGGCGCTGCTGGTCGCGCTCTTCGCCGACAACAACATCGCCGACCTCACGCCCATCGAGGCCGCCGGCCTCATGGGCCTCGGCGGCATCAGCCTGATCCTTTCCGCCTCCATCATCGAAGGCTTCGGCGAGCACTGGACCTACGGGGTGCAGGCGAGCGCCGTGAGCGGCGGCGTGCTGATCGCGCTCCTTGTGATGTATGCCTCACGCAGCGAATTGCAGACCGTTCTCGACCGCGCCATCGGCGATATCTCGGTCGGGCGCACGGTGGTGACGCCGGACGGCGAGGTCGTCGCGGCGCGCAAGACCGACGGCAGCTTCCTGCTTCAGGGCAAGGTCAACGGCCACGACACGCGCTTCGTCTTCGACACCGGCGCGAGCACCGTGGTGCTGCGCGCCGAGAATGCGATCACCCTCGGGTTCAAGCCGGAACGGCTCGATTATTCCATTCCGGTCGCGACGGCGAATGGCGGGGCGCTTGCCGCTCCCGTCATCATCGACAGCCTGTCGGTCGGACCGATCACCGAGCGCAACGTGCGCGCGCTCATCGCCCGGGAAGGCGTGCTGCACGCCAATCTTCTCGGCATGTCGTTCCTGGAGCGCCTCGGCTCCTACGAAGTGCGCGGCAACCGGCTGATCCTGAGGGCGGAGAGCGATTCCGGCTCCGGGCGACCAGGCCGTCACCTGGGTGCGGGCTCCGTCGCCGCCGACTGATTGAAGATGAGGGCACGCGGATCCGCCCGCATGGCGTCCTCGCTGCACTGTTCCGGCCCCAGCCGCCTCCTGAGGCGCGGATAGCGCTCCGCGAGATCATCGAGCGTGATGTTGTCGGGAATGCGCGGATGGGCGACGCAGACGGCCCCGTCCGGCCCCCAGGCCGCCTCGAAGGCCATGCCGGGAGCGGTGCCGGGATGCTGGATCGCGAAGCGGTCGTAGACATTGATCGGCGTGCCGTTTCTCGTGCTCGGACGGTCGTCGCCCCCGTAATCGGCGCGCAACAGATGGATGCAGGCCCGGAGAAGGTCGGACATCGGCACACCCTCCCTCGTCTCCCACGGGCGATATCCGAACAGGACGCATTTGCCCTCGGCACCGCTGGTGCAGGTGAGATTGAAGCCACCCTTGCCGTCGGGGAATGCGAAGGCCGCGCGGCGCCCGCCCGGATCGGGATGGCAGAGATCCGCCGTGCTCCCATCGGCCTGCCGCACCGACATGCGATACAACGGCAAAGGCGCGCGAAGAATGGTCCTGTCCTCTTCGAAGCCGTCGACCCGGATCTCCACGGGCTGCCCGCCCTGGCCGAGAACGAGCGTCAGACCGACAAGACCGGCGCCGCGCAGGACCCGGCCGTCCTCCAGCCTCAGGACCAGCTCCGTGTCCTCGAGGCGGATCTTCCCTTCAAGAGCCTGCAGCGGTTGGCTCATTCCGCCGATGACGGAGAGGATCAGGCCGAGAAGAAGAGCAGCAGGTCCGCGCATTGCATCGCCGGCTCCCCGCGCACCGGGGAGCCGCTTATGGTTCGCCAACTACTTGAGAACGACCCGCGAGCCGTCCGCCAGGACGACAGCCTCGATCCTGTCGGAGGCAAGCCCCTGCGAGGTGAGCCCGTTGAGGGTGACGCCGTTTGCGCTCACCCCGTTCGCGCCGTTCGGCGGCGGCCTGTCATCCTCGATCCCGGCGAACCAGGCCTGAGCCTCTGCCGCGGCGAAGAGCCCGACCCCGAGGGCAAGGGCAGCGGATACGGAACGGATTTTCATGATGGTCTCCCCTGATGTGCGGGCGGCGGCCTTGAAGCTTGGCCGGGCCCGACACTCGCGAGGATAGACCGAATATTGTTTCAGTAAAGTCTTTTGATACGCTATTACATAATCAGATGTGCGAAGCCGCACCTGGACGTTCAGGCCGCATCCGCGGCTGCGCCTTCCTGACCTAAGCGCTCAAGGGCGCGCGAGACATGCGCCACCGCATCGCGCAGGGTCTGCAGATCGGCTCCGGGCTTCACCGCCTCGGTCGCCAGATGGCGGCGGTACGCCCTGGCTCCCGGGCGGCCCGTGAAGAGGCCGAGCATGTGCCGGGTGATGCTGCTCAGGCGCTCGCCCTTCTCCAGCTGCGCGGCAATGTAGGGCTCATAGGCCTCGACCGCCTCGAAGCCGTCTGCCACCGGCGGCTCCTCGCCATAGAGCTCCCGGTCCACACCGAGCAGGATCTCCGGCTCGTGATAGGCGACTCGGCCCAGCATGACCCCGTCGACATGCGCGAGATGCTCGTGGATATCAGCCCAGCTCTTGATGCCGCCGTTGATCGCGACCGGCAGATCCGGCCGCGCCGCTTTGAGGCGGTAGACTCGGCCGTAATCGAGGGGCGGAATGTCCCGGTTCTCCTTGGGCGACAGGCCCTTGAGCCAGGCCTTCCGGGCATGGACCGTCAGCTCGTCGCAGCCGGCCGCGACCACGCATTCGGTCAGGCGGTCGAGAGCCTCCTGGGTATCCTGATCGTCCACGCCGATGCGGCACTTCACCGTCACGGGCAGGGAGACGGCGGCCTTCATGGCCGCCACGCATTCGCCCACGAGCACCGGCTCCTGCATGAGGCATGCGCCGAAACGCCCATTCTGCACCCGGTCGGAGGGACAGCCCACGTTGAGGTTGATCTCGTCATAGCCGAAATCGGCGCAGATCGCCGCCGCCTGGGCGAGCTCCGCCGGATTCGACCCGCCGAGCTGCACCGCGACCGGATGCTCCGCTTGGCTGAAGCCGAGGAGCCGCTCCCGCGGCCCGAAGATGACCGCGCCCGTCGTGACCATCTCCGTATAGAGCCGCGCCCGGCGCGACATGACGCGGTGGAACGCGCGGCAATGCCGGTCGGTCCAGTCCATCATCGGGGCAACGGTGAAGAATTTCTGTGTCATCATTCCAGCGGGGTCGGGACGGGTCGAACGGCCTTTTCCGACATGGGGACGGCGATCACAAGGAAAATAAGCGATCGGCAATGTCGCGGAGCCTTCAGATCAGCTCCGCCACCTGGGCGCCCAGTGCAGAGACCGCATCCGCAGGCCTCAGCTTGACCTGAAGCCCGCGCTGACCGCCGTTCATGAAGACCTCCTCGTGCGCGAAGGCCGATTGCTCGACGAGGGTCGGAACGCGCTTCTTCTGGCCGAATGGGCTGATGCCGCCCACGTGATAGCCGGTGATCCGCTCCGCATCGGCGGGCTTCATCATCTGGGCCGTCTTGCCGCCGAGAGCCGCCGCGAGCTTCTTCAGGTTCACCTCCCTGTCCGAGGGGAGGACGACGCAGGCGGGCTTGCCATCCACCAGCACCATCAGGGTCTTGAGAACGCCGCCGGGATCCACCCCCATGGCCTCGGCCGCCTGCAAGCCGATGCGCTCCGCGTTCGGATCATACGCATAGGCATGGACCGTGAAGGGAACACCCGCCTGCTGAAGGGCCTGCGTGGCCCGGGTCGTCTTGGACATAGGGTGGCAACTCGGGACGACAACTTGGGACGGCTTCAGGACAGGACAGGACGGGATCAGTGATCGTGCTTGTGGCCGTGCCCATGGTGGCCGCCGCAGCCGCACCCGTGCCCATGCTCATGGTCGTGATGATGCTCATGGTCATGATGGCCATGCTCGTGACCGTGCGAGTGCCCGTGAGACTCGTGCGCATGGTCGTGATGATGGTGCTCATGAGCGTGATGGTGATGCCCATGGCCGTGATGGTGGTGATCGTGATCGCAGACATGGGTGCTGCGCTCCGGCCTGAACGGGCGCTCCACCGGAGTCACCGTGCAGCCCTGCCCCCGCGCCAGCTCCGCGAGGGCAGGATCGTTCTCGATATAGAGCGCGTCGTTCGACATTTCGGCGAGGCCGTGGTTCGAGCCCAGATGCCAGGCGAGGCGCATGAGGCGAAGCGGGTTCTCGGCCTTCACCTCCAGGAGCGCCTCGGGCTTGGCCTTCACCTGAACCAGGCGGCCGTCCTCCAGGCGCAGCGCGTCGCCGTCGTTGATGGTGGTCTCCATGTCGAGATCGAGCAGGATCTCGATCCCGCCCGCAGCCGTGAGCGTCGCCTGCCGGCGGTTCCTCGCCTCATGGTCGAGGGTCACGGTGTCGACGACACGGTCGGCCTTCACGGCAGGCTTGCGGACAATGGTGGTGACGCGGGGCATGACTTTGTCTCGGATAAGGTCTGGATGGGCGTTGGATCGATGATGGACGGCTTCTAGGGCATAGCTGAGGCCCGATGCTAGTCTTTGCAAGAGCACAGCCCTTGCGCCTCCGACATGGAAGACACGGACCATGTCAGATAAAGATCATTGAGCCACAGGCATACATGCTGTGTCTGATAGGAGGAGAATTTCAAGGGAAATGCAGTGTAGGGACGACCATTGAGCCGAATGGCGATCATCTGTGGTTTGCTGGTCGGCACATCTTTGATCAGAACAGCCTCCGCCGAGGAGGCCGCGACGGCGGGCTTGCCCCCGACCGAGACAGTAAACGCATAAGAAGCGTCCGGTCTTTGTCCCTCACTGGAAAGCGCCAGTGCCTTCTCGCTTACTCTCACGCGATTGACGCAGATTGTGCCTGCACTCGCCGCTGACGCTCCGCAACACACGGCAAGACCACCAATAAGGATTATGGAGGTTCTCATGCGGGTCGGCATCGAGCGCTAATACTCAATCTTGTCCGCCTTGTCCGCCCAGGTGTCGAAGACGGCCTTGGCCTCCAGGCTCGGCAGGTGGTCCATGGGGATGAGGCGCTCCGAGACCGGCTTGGGAATCTCGTCGTAGATCAGGCTGTCGTCGAAGCCGATCGCGGCGGCGTCCTCGCGGGTATTGGCGAAGACGATGCGCGAGACCCGCGCCCAATAGGCCGAAGCGAGGCACATGGGGCACGGCTCGCAGCTCGTATAGAGCGTCGCGCCCTCCAGGGAAAAATCGCCGATCTCCTGGCAGGCGCGGCGGATCGCCGTCACCTCGGCATGGGCCGTGGGATCCTTGGTGGAGGTCACCTGGTTCCAGCCCTCCGCCAGAACCTTCCCGTCGCGCACGATCAGGGCCCCGAAGGGGCCTCCGGCGCCCGCATCCATGTGCTGGCGTGACAGGTCGATGGCGCGCGCGAGATAGCGCTGGTCTTGCGTGTTCATGTCGCTCATGAAGCTTATGTATCGCCTGGAAGGGCGAGAGGCGAGCGATTTCGGTCAAGCTGACGGCGCTCCCGCTCCTGGAGCAGCTGGGCCGCCGTGGACGCGGCGATGACCGCCGGGTCCTTGTCGGCGATGCCGGGAATCCCGATGGGGCAGATCAGCGACGCGATTCTTTCCCGGGACAGCCCGATCTCCCGGAAGCGCTTCTCGAACCGGGCCCGTTTCGTGCTGCTGCCGATCAGGCCCACATAGGAAAATCCGCGCCGCAGGGCCGCGGCCGTGATCGCCAGGTCGAGCGGGTGATCGTGGGTCATCACGAGGATGAACGAATCCGGCCGCGCCTCGTCGATCTCGGCCTCGGGGCTGCGCATGCGCACGGCCGCCGCATTCGCCGGGACATGGGACGGAAAGGCGCCGTCCCGGTCGTCGAGCCAGCGCACGGCAAACGGGAGGGGAGCGAGCGCCAGCACGAGCGCGCGGCCCACATGCCCCGCGCCGAAGAGCAGGACGGGCGTGCGATCCTCGCCATGGGTCTCGCGCCATTGCGCCCCCGGGCCCGCATCCGCCTCCGAAGCCAGCTCGCGCCGGACGCGCCCGTCCTCCATCCGGCATTCCACGTCGAAGGAGGCTCCCTTGCCCTCCGCTTCGACGAGAGGCGCGATGTCGTCGAGGTCGCGTCCGTCGAAGGTCTCGATGAGGATCTTCACGCGCCCGCCGCAGCATTGGCCGAGATCGGGGCCGAGCGCCTGATCGACGATCCGCGCGGGCCCCCGCCCCCGACCGAGCATCTCGCGGGCCAGGTCGAGCATGAGGAACTCGAGCTGCCCGCCGCCGATGGTGCCGTGGAACGCGCCGTCGGGCCGCACGACCATGTGCGCCCCCACCTCGCGCGGCGCGGAGCCCTTCACCTCGTGCACGCCGATCAGCGCCGCGGCTCCATGCCGCGTGACGATCTCGGCGAGCTGGCGCCAGACCCTCACCCCATGGGCCTCCCCCGCAGAGCCTCGCAGGCGCGCAGGATCGCCTCCGGGGTCGCGGGCGCGTTCAGCGGCACGGGCTTCGAGGGATCGAGAGCATGGACCGCATCGGCGAGGGCGCAGAACACGCTGTTGGCGAGCATGATCGGCGGCTCGCCGACGGCCTTCGAGCGGTAGATCGTCTCCTCCCGGTTGGCATTGGGATAGAGCGCCACGCGGAAATCTTCGGGCACGTCGGAGGCCACCGGGATCTTGTAGGTGGAGGGAGCGTGCGTGAGCAGATGCCCTTCCTTGCTGAACACCAGTTCCTCCGTGGTGAGCCACCCCATTCCCTGCACGAATCCGCCCTCGATCTGGCCGATATCGATGGCCGGGTTGAGGGAGCGCCCGACATCGTGGAGGATGTCCGCGCGCAGAAGCCGGTTCTCGCCGGTCAGCGTGTCGACGACGACCTCCGAGCAGGCGGCCCCGTAGGCGAAATAGAAGAATGGCCGGCCGCGCCCCTTCTCGCGATCCCAGGTGATCTTCGGCGTCTTGTAATGCCCCGCTTCCGACATCGGCACGCGGGCGAGAATGCACTTCTTCGCCAACTCGTCGAAGGCGATGCTCTCGTTGCCGATGAACACGCGGTCGTCCCGGAACGCGATCTGATCCTCGGGCACGCCATAGGCTTCCGCCGCATGGGCGATCATGCGCGTCTTGATCGCGCCCGCCGCGACCTTCGCGGCCATGCCGTTGAGATCAGAGCCCGACGAGGCCGCCGTGGGCGAGGTGTTGGGCACCTTGGCGGTCGTCGTGGCGGTGATGCGCACACGCTCCATGGCGATGCCGAACTCCTCGGCCACCACCTGCGCCACCTTGATGTAGAGCCCCTGCCCCATCTCGGTGCCGCCGTGGTTCAGGTGCACGGAACCGTCCTGGTACACGTGCACCAGCGCGCCCGCCTGGTTCATGTGCGTGAGCGTGAAGCTGATGCCGAACTTCACCGGCGTCAGCGCGATTCCGCGCTTCATGATCGGCGAGGCCGCATTGAAGGCTGCGATCTCTTTGCGGCGCTCGCGGTATTCCGACGTCTCCTCGAGCATGCGCACGAGATTGCGGAGCGTGTCGGTTTCCTCCACCTCCATGCCGTAAGGCGTGAGGTTTTCGCCCGGCCGGTAGAAATTCGCGTAGCGGACATCGAGCGGATCGCGGCCCGTCGCCCAGGCGATCTGATCCATCACATGCTCGATGGCGAGCATGCCCTGCGGGCCGCCGAAGCCGCGAAAAGCGGTGTTCGAGACCGTGTTGGTCTTCAGCCGCCTCGAGGCGACGTGCACGGCGGGCATCCAATAGGCGTTGTCCGCGTGGAACATGGCGCGGTCCACCACGCCGGCGGAGAGATCCGCCGAATAGCCGCAGCGCGCGAGCAGATCGACGCCATAGCCCTGAATGCGTCCCTCGCCGTCGAAGCCGACGCGCCAGTCGCAGCGGAAATCGTGCCGCTTGCCCGTGAGAATGAAATCGTCGTCGCGGTCCAGGCGAAGCTTGCAGGGGCGGCCGGTGACGCGGGCGGCCAGTGCCGCCGTCACGGCCCATTGGGTCGCCTGGCTCTCCTTGCCGCCGAAGCCCCCGCCCATGCGGCGGGTCTCGCAGGTCACGTAAGAATCGGGGATATCGAGCACGCGGGCGACCACATGCTGCACCTCCGTCGGGTGCTGGGTCGAGGAATAGACATGGATGTCTCCGTCCTCGCCCGGGATCGCAAGCGCCACCTGCCCTTCAAGATAGAAGTGCTCCTGACCGCCCACCTGGAACTGGCCCGCGAGCCTGGAGGGCGCGGCCGTGATCGCCGCATCCGCATCGCCGCGGCCGAAGGCATAATCGGGCAGCACCGTCTCGCCGCGCTCGAGCGCATCTTCCACCGTGACGCTCGGCGCCTCGGACACGATCTCCATCACGGCCTTCTTCACCGCGCGCCGCGCGATGTCGCGGGCCGTCGCAACGACCGCGAACACCGCCTGTCCGAGGAAGCTGATCTCGCTGTCCACGAACAACGGATCGTCGCCGAAGGCAGGCGAGACGTCGTTCCTGCCGGGGATGTCGGCGATGGTGAGAACGGCCTTCACTCCCGGCATGGCGCGCACGGCGGACACATCGAGGGAGACGAGCCGTCCGCGCGCTTTCGGGGCCTGGCCGATGGCCACATGCAGCGTGCCCTCCGGCTCGCGGATGTCGTCGATATACTGCGCGACGCCCTGCACGTGCTTGGAGCCGGAATCGTGCGGCAGGGGCTGGCGGACGTGGCGGAGCGTTTCCTGATCGATCGGCTTGGTGGGTGCGTTCATGGCCTTACTCCGCCGCCTCCATCGCCTCGCGCCGGACGATGATCCGCGTCGCGCGCGTCTCGCCCGAGGCGGTCTCGCTCAGCGCCTTGAAGACGAGGTTGCGCGCCACCGTCATGCGGTAGGCCGCGGAAGCGCGATGATCGTCGAGAGGTTGATAGTCGCGCGCGACGGCGCCCATCGCCTCGCCCCATCCCGACGGATCGTCGAGGGACACGCCGGCGAGCGCGGCTTCCGTTTCCAGGGCGCGCTTGGGAATGCCCGCCATGCCGCCGAACGCAATGCGGGCCTGTGCGATCCTGCGTCCCTCGAGCGTGAACCTGAAGGCGCCCATGACGGCGGAGATATCCTCGTCGAAGCGCTTGGACACCTTGTAGGCCCGGAACACCTCGCCGTCCTTGAGTGTCGGAACCGTGATGCGGCGCACGAACTCGCCGGGAAGACGATCCTGCTTGCGATAGGCGATGAAGAAAGCGTCGAGGGGAAGAACGCGCGTGCTCTCGCCCCGGCGCAGCTCCAGCGTGGAGCCCAGCGCGATGAGCGCGGGGGCGAGATCGCCGATCGGCGAACCGTTGGCGATGTTGCCGCCCACGGTTCCCGAGGCGCGGACCTGGGCCGAGCCGAAGCGGCGCATGAGCTCGCCCAGATCGGGGTCGATCCGCGCCAGCGACGCGAAGGCCCGCGCGTGAGTGGCGCTCGCCCCGAGGCTCAGCGCATCGGCCGTCTCCTCGATGGAATCGAGGCCCGCCACGCGGCCGAGCCAGATGATCTTTTCAAGCTCCGCCATGCCTTTGGTGACCCAGAGGCCCACATCGGTGGAGCCTGCGACCAATGTGGCCTCCGGATGCCGTGCGTAGAGATCGGCGAGCGAGGCCTCGGTCGCCGGAGCGGCGAAGAACCCATTTCCGTGGGGAATGACGATGTCATCACCGTCCCGCATCGCCGCGAGGCCCTGCGCCGTCGCTTCGCGGGCTCGCGAGAAGGAATCGTTCGCAGGAGCGGCGCAGACCTGCAAGGCCGCGTCCACGATCGGCCGGTAGCCGGTGCAGCGGCAGAGGTTTCCGGCGAGCGCATCGTTGACCGCTTCGCGGGTCAGGGGCCTTTCGCCGTCATGATAAAGCGTGAATAGGCTCATCACGATGCCGGGCGTGCAGAAGCCGCATTGCGAGCCGTGGTGTTCCACCATGGCGGCCTGGACCGGATGGAGCCCCTCCTGTGACGCCAAGTCCCGCGGGGCCAAGTCCCGCGAGGCCGAGTCCCGTGACGCCAGGTCCTCGACCGTCACCACCTCGGCCCCGTCGACCTGTCCGAGCAGCAGGATGCAGGCATTGACCGGCTCGTAGGACACATGCCCGTCACGGACGCGGCCGAGCGCCACGGTGCAGGCTCCGCAATCGCCTTCGGCGCAGCCCTCCTTCGTTCCGACGCGGCGCTCCTGAAGCCTCAGGTAATCCAGAAGCGTGGTGCGCGGGTGAAAGCCGGAAACCTCGATGGGCTGTCCATTCCGCCAGAAGCGGATCGCGTCTCGTGCCAAGATTGTCCTCCGCCGGTTTCTTCCCGGCCTCTTATGGTGGGTCGGGAAGAATGGCGGAGCAAGGGCTTTTCGCCAAGGAGACTTTCTGGGGATGCCCGCTTACCAGGAGCCGGTATTCGGCATGGACGCCCAGGGCTCCTGCACCGGCTTGGGTTCGCCGCGCTGCAGCAACTCGATGGAGATGTTGTCGGGCGTCTTGACGAAGGCCATGTACCCGTCGCGGGGCGGGCGGTTGATGGTGACGCCCGCATCCATCAGCGTCCGGCAGGTCTCGTAGATGTCATCGACCCGATAGGCGAGATGGCCGAAATTCCGGCCTCCGGAATACTCGTTCTCGTCCCAGTTATAGGTCAGCTCCAGAAGCGGGGCCTTGGTGTCCTTGGCCTTCTCCACGTCCCCGGGGGCCGCCAGGAAGACGAGGGTGTAGCGCCCCTTCTCGTTCTCCGTCCGGCGAACCTCGACGAGACCGAACTTGTTGCAGAAAAAATCAAGAGACTGCTCCAGGTTGGAGACCCGGACCATTGTGTGGAGGTATTCCATGAATCATCTCTCCTATGAGGCTCGCTCAGGGTGATGGCGCTTTTGATGGAGAGATCAAGACCTATGCTTTTTACCCGCGGAAAAAGCCTTGGGATAGTCCAAGTGGACGTGACTTTTATCGCCTGTCGATTCAGACAATCGTCCCCCTGCCGTCGAACCGCCACGATTCAAGGTAATCCTATTTCACAGAGAGTTGCTGATGCGCACTGATGTCGCCCAGATCGTTCGCCTTGAGGATTACCGGCCCAGCGATTTCCTGATCGACCGGGTCGAGCTGGACGTCAGGCTTCATCCGACGGCGACGAAGGTTACCGCGACGCTGTCCATGCGGCCGAACCCGGCCGGGCGCTCGGATGTACCTCTCGTGCTCGACGGCGACGAGGTGAACCTGAAATCCGTCATCCTCGACGAACGGCCGCTGGAGGCCGGGGAGTTCGCGGCCCATCCCCAATCCCTCACGATTTCCCAGCCCCCGCAGCACCCCTTCCGGCTTACCATCGAGACCGAGATCGACCCGACGGCGAACACCAAGCTCATGGGCCTTTACCGCTCGGGGGGGAATTACTGCACGCAATGCGAGGCCGAGGGCTTCAGACGCATCACCTATTTTCTCGACCGGCCCGACGTGCTCGCTGTCTATACCACGCGCATCGAGGCGGATTTAGAGGAGGCTCCGGTTCTGCTCGGCAACGGCAATCCGGTCGAGAGCGGTCCCGTCGCGGGAACCAGCCGGCACTTTGCGGTGTGGCACGACCCCTTTCCTAAACCGTCCTATCTGTTCGCGCTCGTCGGCGGACGCCTCGGCCGCGTCGCGAAGTCCTTCTCGACGATGAGCGGGCGCGACGTGGAGATCGCGGTCTACGTGGAGCCCGGCAAGGAGAGCCGCGCCGGATACGCGCTTGACGCGCTCGAGCGCTCCATGATCTGGGACGAGAAGGTATTTGGGCGCGAATACGACCTCGACGTCTTCAACATCGTGGCCGTTTCGGACTTCAACATGGGCGCGATGGAGAACAAGGGCCTCAACATCTTCAACGACAAATACGTCCTGGCGAGCCCCGAGACCGCGACCGATACGGATTACGCGAATATCGAAGCGATCATCGCGCACGAGTACTTCCATAACTGGTCCGGGAACCGCGTGACCTGTCGCGACTGGTTCCAGCTGTGCCTGAAGGAAGGACTGACGGTCTTCCGGGATCAGGAGTTCTCATCCGACGAGCGCTCGCGGCCCGTGCACCGCATCGCAGAGGTGAAGGCCCTCAGGGCGCGGCAGTTCCTGGAGGATTCGAGCCCCCTCTCCCACCCCGTGCGGCCGAGCCAGTATCGTGAGATCAACAATTTCTACACCGCGACCGTGTACGAGAAGGGCGCCGAGATCGTCCGCATGCTCAAGACGCTCCTCGGCGGCGAGGATTTCCGCAGCGGGATGGATCTCTACTACGAACGCTGCGACGGCACCGCCGCCACGGTCGAGGATTTTCTGAAGGCCTTCGCCGATGTCACGGGGCGCGACCTCACCCATTTCGCCCGCTGGTATGCGCAATCGGGCACGCCGCGCGTGAACGTGCGCGGCCATTTCGACGAAGCGGCCGCGACCTACCGCCTCGACTTCGAGCAGCGCACGCCTCCTACGCCCGGCCAGCCCACGAAGGAGCCGATGGTGATCCCCGTATCGCTCGGCCTCGTGACCGAGGACGGGCAGCCGATGCAGGCTTCGTGCGAGCGCGTGAATTCGCGTGGCGTCTTCGTCCTGGACAAGGCCCGGGACAGCATCACCTTCACGGGCGTGCGCTCGCGTCCGGTCCCGTCGCTCTTCCGCGGCTTCTCGGCGCCGGTGAAGCTCTCCCTCGACCTCTCGAGCGATGATCTTCTCGTTCTGCTCCGGCACGATACGGATGCCTTCAACCGCTGGCAGGCGGCCCAGACGGTGGCAATGCGCATTCTCGTCGCCCTCTCGACGGGAGTGTCGGCCGGCGACGAGGACATGGATGCGCTCTCCTCGGCTTTCCGCTCCTTCACGGAGACGGGTGCTTTGAACGATCCGGCCTTCGCAGCGCTCGTCCTGACCCCGCCCAGCGAAGCCGACATCGCCCAGGAAATCGGAAACGACGTGAACCCCGACGCCGTCCACCGCGCTCGCAAGGCACTGCGCCGGCGGATCGGCCAGGGAAGCTTCGAACCTCTGGCGAGGCTGCATCGCGGCCTTGCGCAGACGGAACCCTACAGCCCCGATGCCGCGAGCGCCGGAAGACGCGCTTTGCGCAACGCCACACTCGACCTTCTAGCCTCGGCCGATCCCTCCCTGGGAGAGAAACTCGCGAGCGAACAATTCGAGACAGCGGGCAACATGACGGATCGGCTCGCATCCTTGAACGTCCTCATGACGATTCCCGGAATGGTGCGGGAGAACGCGATCAAGAGCTTCAAAGAGCGCTATCGCACCGAACCGCTCGTGATCGACAAATGGTTCATCCTGCAGGCCGTGATCCCGGAAGACACGACGCTCGATCGCGTCAAGCGCCTGATGGAACACCCGGCCTTCTCGTTCAACAATCCGAACCGCGTACGCTCCCTCGTCGGAAGCTTCGCGATGCTCAACCAGGTGCAGTTCAACCGGGAGGACGGCGCGGGCTACGCATTCCTTGCATCCATCGTGCTGCGGGTCGACGAGCTGAATCCCCAGCTCGCGTCGCGTCTGCTCACCGCGTTCAGCACGTGGAAGATGATGGAGCCCATCCGCCGCTCCCACGCGCGCCGGGCCCTTCAATCGATCGCGCAAAAGTCGAATCTTTCCCGCGATGTAGGGGATATCGTGAATCGATCGCTTGAAGAGGCTCAGGCTTCCTGACGAGGATTCGGCGCATCAAGAGCCCGGGCGACTTATCCCGAGCTTTCCCCAGGCATAAATGCGGATAAGAATTTTTTATTAACCAAACCGATCCTACAGCTGGACAAATCACCCGCCCGTGATTCTATTGTTGATGATTCGGAGAGATGCGGCACGTCCTCCGAGTGAGGACAGTTTCGGTTCCGAAGGGAGCATCGCATGGCGGGGGCGGTGACCGCATGCGTACCCGCACGCGCGGGTACGATTCTTGGGGTAGCGCGGTCGGACGCGAACCCCGCTTATCGGCGGCTCGAGCAATATGAATCCTTGCTCAGGCTCGCAGTTCCGGCAGTACTCATTCTCTTTCTCGTCACCCTGGCCGGTAGCGCGTGGATTCAGATCCGCGACGGCCGTCGTGACACCCTGCTCGATGCCATCCAGGACATCGACATCATCGCCTCGCTTTCTGCTGCGAAGCTCGCCAACCACCGTGCTCCGGCCGACCCCGCGCAGGCGGCAGCCGAGCTCGGCACGCTCGCCAAGGAGATGCCGGCAAGCGCGCTGAGCCAGAACCGGAGCCTTCTTCTCATCAACCACTCGGGCGCGGTCATCGCGACCTATCCGCAGATGGACGATGCCCCGCGGACGCTGGCCGAGATCCTCGGCGATGCGCAGCCGCTGGCGCTCTTCGCCGACCGTGCGGGCGTAATGACGATCAGGATGGCAGACGGCAAGGAAGGCATCGCGACAGTGCGCGCTCTTCCGGCCTCGTCGGGCCAGATCGCCCTGGTTCAGCCGCTGCCCCATGTTCTCGCCGGCTGGTGGGCGCGCACCATCGGGCATGTCTCCCTGCTCGGCGCGACCATCATGGTGCTTCTCGGCATCGGCGTCGCATACATGATGCAGGCTAACCGCGCCCGCGCCGCCGACGAAGTGTGCGAGAAGGTGCGCGACCGGATCGATTCCGCCCTCAACCGCGGACGCTGCGGCCTGTGGGACTGGGACATCGGGCGGGGCCGGATCTACTGGTCCGACTCCATGTACGAGCTGCTCGGCTACGAGCGGCAGGACGAGTTCCTCTCGTTCGGCGAAGTCAACGCCATGATCCATCCGGACGATCAGGATCTCTACACGCTCGCGGAGCAGCTCGCTTCCGCTACGACATCCCTGGTCGATTACGAATTCCGCATTCGCAGCCTCACGGGCGACTGGGTGTGGCTGCGCGCCCGCGCGGAGCTGATGAACGATCCCGACGACGCGGCGAGCCATCTCGTCGGCATCGCGGTCGATGTCACGGAGCAGCGCGGCCTCGAAGAGAAGACCGCCCGCGCGGATGCGCGCCTGCACGATGCCATCGAGGCCATTTCCGAGGCCTTCGTGCTGTGGGACGCCAACAACCATCTCGTGCTGTGCAATTCGAAGTTCCAGAAGCTCCACGAGCTTCCTGCGGACGCCAACCTGCAGGGCAAGTCCTATGCCGAAGTGATGGCGCTGGGCCGCCCGCCCGAAGTGCAGCATCAGTTCCTGCGCCGCGAGCAGCAGGATGTGGGCGCGCGCACGTTCGAGGCGCGCCTGCAGGACGGCCGCTGGCTCCAGATCAACGAGCGCCGCACGAAGGACGGCGGCTACGTGTCGGTCGGCACGGACATCACCGCGCTCAAGCGCCATGAGCATCGCCTCGTCGAATCCGAGAAGGAGCTCATCGCCACCGTTCTCGATCTCAAGCAGTCCCGCCAGAAGCTCGAAGCGCAGACGCAGCAGCTCGCGGATCTCGCCGAGCGTTACCTAGACCAGAAGGCGCAGGCCGAGAGCGCCAACCGTGCGAAGTCGGAATTCCTCGCCAATATGAGCCACGAGCTGCGCACGCCGCTCAACGCCATCATCGGTTTCGCGGAGGTCATGCAGAGCGGCATCTTCGGTTCGCTCGGGTCCGAGAAGTACGAGGAATACTGCTCCGATATCCGCTCGAGCGGCGAATATCTCCTGTCGGTCATCAACGACATTCTCGACATGTCGCGCATCGAGGCGGGCCGCACGACTCTCAAGAAGCAGCCTCTCGAGATTCACGCCTCGATTCAACGGGCGCTGAAACTCGTCAGCGAGCAGACCAAGGCCAAGAACCTCGTCGTCACGGTCGACGTGACGCCCGAGGATATCGTGGCTCCGGCGGACGAGCGCGCACTCCACCAGATCCTCGTGAATCTGCTTCAGAACGCGACCAAGTTCACCAGTGAAGGCGGCTGCATCACCGTGCGCACCCGCCTCGCCGGCGGCGCCGTCAACATCTATGTCGAGGACAACGGCATCGGCATTCCGGACCATGCCCTTCATAAGCTCGGCCAGCCCTTCGAGCAGGTCGAGACCGAGTTCTCGAAGAGCTACAAGGGTTCGGGCCTGGGACTTGCCATCGCCCGCTCGCTCGCGGAGCTTCATGGTGGCAGCCTGCGCATCAAGAGCCAGGAAGGAACCGGCACCATCGTGCTCGTCCACCTGCCTATGGCCGAGACCACGAACGCCGACATCGCCCTCGCGGACGCGGCTGCCTAGAGCATCGGACGCAAAGCGGGAACCGGTTTTGCGTGAAAAGATGCTCGAAACCTAGAGCATCGAGCGCAAAAGTGGGAACCGGTTTTGCGTGAAAAGATGCTCAAAAACAGAGGCTGACGGCATCGGACGTGAGTTCGATTTCACGTACGATGCTGGAGTGCAGCGGACGTGAAAAGTGGCCTCCACGCAGGGCCTCTGCTCCCGTCATGCCCGGCCATGACGGAAAGAGCTGAGAGACGCAGATGACGGTGACCAGTCCCCGGATCACGTCCGGCGACCGTCATGGCGCGAGAATGCCGAGGAGTTGCGGGCAGCCACCCTCAAAACCGGTCAGCTCAGAACGCGGTCGTAGATCTCCCGGACATGCGCGCGCATCGCATTCAGATGCGTCAGCAGGACCTTGGCGTCGGGCAGGCCCGCGATCGTCGCGAGGCGCTTGAAGATGGCAGGCGACACGCGGTCGGGAACGAAGGCTCCTTCGATCGCCAACCGCTGCCACTGGAAGATCGCGTTGAACTGCCGATGGGCCTCGACGAGGTCCTTCGCGTCCGCATCCGACAGCAGTCCCAGCCTGCAGGCCTCTTGGAAGGTCTCCTCGGACGGCAAGCCCCTCAACGCGGCGTGCCGGTTCGCATGCGCGAGAACGAGCGCCTGCGCGATGAAATCGAGATCGGTCAGGCCGCCCCTCGCGAGCTTGAGATCCCACGGGTCGTCGTCACCCTTTTCCTGCGCGATCAGGTCGCGCATCGCGCGCACCTCCGCCGTCACGTGGCGAGGGTCGCGCGCGGCGCCCACGATATCCTTGATGGACCGGGCGACGGGCGGCGCAAAATCGGCATCGGCGAACAGGATGCGGGCGCGCGTGAGAGCCATATGCTCCCACAGTTCGGCCTCGCTGTGCTGATAGGCGACAAAGCCCTTGTACTGCGCGGCGAGCGGCCCTTTGCCGCCCTGTGGCCTCAGGCGCAGGTCGACCTCGTAGAGAAGCCCGCGCCGGGTCGGCACGGTCAGCGCAGCGACAAGCCGCTGCGTGAGGCGCGTATGATACACGACAGCGTCGAGGGAACGGGGACCGGTGCTCTCGCGCCGCTCCTCGTCGAAATCGTAGACGACGACGAGGTCGAGATCGGAACCCGCCGTGAGCTCCTTGGTGCCCAGGCGACCGAGCCCGAGAATGGCGACCTTGGCGCCGGGAACCACGCCGTGCTCCGCTTCGAATTCCTGCCGGACGCGCGCGAAGGAGGCCCGGACGATTGCGGCCGCGATCGCCGCATAGGCTTCGCCCGCCTGCGCGGGAGAGATGATTCCGGAGAGAAGCCGCGCGCCCGTGATGAACCGCATCTGCCGCGCCGCATCGCGGGCGCGGTCGAGAAACTCCTCGTAATTGGCGGGACTTGCGATGATCTGGCGCACATGCTCCTCGATCGCCGCCTCGTCGACCCGCGGAATGCCGAAGGCGGGATCGATCAGGACATCGAGCACGTGCGGCGATTGCGCGACCGTGTTGGCGAGCCGCGGCGCGGTCCCGAGAAGGTCCGCGAAGCGCAGGCGCAGCTTGTCGTGGGATTGCAGGATCGTGAGGAGCTCGACGGCGGCCGGCATGCGGCCGAACGCGCTGTCGAGAGCAGCGAGCGCACCATCGGGATCGGCGGTGCCGCCGAGCGCCGAAAGCAGGGCCGGAGTGAGCTCGGTCAGCACCTCGCGGGCCCGCGCGCTGGTGATGGCGGACCGACGCCCGAAATGCCAGCCGCGCACGGTCTCGGCCGCTTTCTCCGGCTCGCGGAAACCCATGCGCTGAAGCGTGGCCAGAGTCTCCGGATCGTCGCTCGTGCCGGTGAAGACCAGGCTGCCCACATCGGATGCGAGTTCCGGTCCCTCCTCGAAGAGCAGCGCGTAATGGCCCTGCACGATCTTCGCCTGATCCGTCAGCGCTTTCGAGAACGCCTCGAGGCCGGGATAGCCGCAGAAATGCGCGAAGCGCTCGAGCTCTTCCTCGCCCGAGGGAAGACGCTGCGTCTGCTCGTCGGCGACCATCTGGAGCCGGTGTTCGATGGTCCTCAAGAAGCGGTAGGCGTGGGAGAGCTCATCGCGCGCCTGGGCCGTGATCCAGCCTTCGTTGTGCAGCTCGACCAGCATGTCGAGGGTGCGCCGCCCCCGGAGCGCCGGGCGCCTGCCGCCGAAGACGAGCTGCTGCGTCTGCACGAAGAACTCGATCTCGCGGATGCCCCCGCGTCCGAGCTTGATGTCGTGGCCCGCCACCGCGATCTCGTCATGCCCGCGCACCGCATGGATCTGCCGCTTCATGGCGTGCACGTCGGCGATGGAGGCGAAATCGAAATACTTGCGCCAGATGAAGGGCCGCAGCTCCTTGAGGAAGGTTTCGCCCAGCGTCAGATCGCCCGCGACGGGTCTCGCCTTGATGAAGGCGGCGCGCTCCCAGTTCTGCCCGAGGGTCTCGTAATAGACATAGGCCGAGGAGAGCGACATCGCCGTGGGCGTCGAGCCCGGGTCCGGCCGCAGGCGGTAATCGACGCGATGCACATAGCCGTCCGGCGTGCGCTCCTGCAGCAGCCGGGCCAACTGCTGCGCGATGCGGGTATAGATGGTCGTCGCCTCGGCCCCCTCTTTGATCGCCCGCGTTTCGGGATCGAAGAAGATCACGAGGTCGATGTCGCTCGAATAGTTGAGCTCCCCTGCCCCGTGCTTGCCGAGCGCGAGCACCGTGACGCCCGAACCCTCGCCCGGCATCTCCGGGTTCTGAAGCGTGATGCGGCCGAGATCCGCGGTGTCCGTCAGGATCAGGTTCAGGCCGCCCGAGACCGAGGCATCCGCGAAATCGGAAAGGGCCTGCGTCACAGCTTCCGTTCCCCAAAGGCCGCCGATATCGGCAAGGGCGACCAGGAGCGCATGGGCGTTGCGGTTGCGCCGGAAGGCCCTCGTTGCATCGTCGCGGGTGATCTCGCCCGCTCGCACACGGCGGAACAGGTTCGCCTGACCGGCCAGGATAGCGGCATGGACGGCTTCCGGCTCTCCGAGGGCAAGCTGCGCCGCGCGAACCGGATCGGCCAGAACGAGCTGCCAGAGGAAGGGCGAATAGTCGGCAAGGGCCATAAGGAGATCGCGGAGGAATCCCTTCTCGAGATGCTCCACAAGGGCTGCCGCCTCCGGTTCCCGGCGGGCCCGCTCCATGAACTCCGCGAGTTCAGCCTTGGCCTTCTTGCGGTCGGAAACGGGCGGGGCCTGCGTTAGGCGGCTGATGAGGGAGCAGTTCTGGTCCGGCACGGCCAATCCATTTATGTCTCGAGATGGCCTGAGTGTTCATGCCGACGGACAAGAGGCAACCGAAAAGTGAGTCGCATTCCTCCGCCGCGAGGCTCAGGCGGCGGACGGCAGGGCGGCCGGTGCGGCGGGTGCGTCCTTCAAGGGCAGGATCAGGACGACGCGCAGCCCGGGCGCGTTATCCTCCATGAGAAGGCGCCCCTCATGGAGCCGCGCCACGGCGGCGGCAAGGCTCAGGCCGAGACCGAAGCCCGGGCGCGACCGCGCGGATTCCAGCCGCACGAACCGCTCCAGGACGTGGCTGCGCTCCCCCTCCGGAATGCCGGGCCCGTGATCCGCCACGACGATCCTCACCTCCTGGCCGATGCGCTGAGCCGACACGGCGATGGTCTGTGCGCTGCCGTCGGGGGCTGCACCGTACTTGAGCGCATTGTCGAGGAGATTGGCCATCGCCTGGCCCAGCAGTTCACGGCTGCCATGGATCGGCAATCCGCTTTCGACGGAGACCTCGAGCGATACGCCGACCTCCTCCGCCACGGCCTCGTAAAGCTCGGCGACGTCCTGCACGGCTTCCGCCGCATCGAAATCGGCCAGAGCCTCGCGCGCATTGCCGGCCTCCAGCCGGGCGATCATGAGAAGCGCGTTGAAAATCCGGATCAGATTGTCGCTTTCCTCGATCGTGGCCTCCAGCGCGGCCTTGAGCTCGTCTGGAGTCTTGGCCGTGCGCAGCGCCTCGTCGGCCTTGTTGCGCAGCCTCGTCAGCGGCGTCTTCAGGTCGTGCGCGATGTTGTCGGACACTTCGCGCATGCCGCGCATCAGCTCGCCGATGCGGTCGAGCATGTCGTTGAGGTTCTCGGCCAGGCGGTCGAGTTCGTCGCCCGTACCGGCGATCTTCAATCGCCCGTCGAGATCGCCGGCCATGATGTCGCGCGTGATGTCGGTCATGTCGTCGACGCGCTTGAGCACCCGCCGCGCGATGAACCAGCTTCCCAGGCAGCCGAGGACGCCGATGAACAGCAGGGAATAGCCGATCGCCTTGTGGATGACGTCGCGCAGGCGGATGCGCTCCTCGATGTCGCGGCCGACCAGCAGGCGGAAACCGCCGGGCAGGAGATAGACGCGCACGAGGGCGAGGTTGGGCTTCGTGTCCGTCTCGTCCGTGCGGTTGTAGAGCGTCTCGAACTGCCCCACGCGGTCGATCACGCCGGGCGGCAGGGCCCCGACATTGCCGGCAACCCGTTCGCCGAGTTCGGTGGTCACGAGATAGAGCGAAGCGCCTGGCGTGCGGGAGCGCCGGTCGACCACGTTCACCAGGCGGCGCAAGCCTCCGATCCTGTATTGCTCGGCCAGCCCGTTGATCTCGTTCTCGATGGTCGAGACGAACTGATCGGTCAGCACCTTCTCGGCGCTCCAGGCGACATAGCCCAGCGTCACGAAGGCGAAAAGCGTGAAGACGACGAGATAGGCGAAGGACAGCTTGAACGCGGTGGTCCGGAAGAGTTTGCCGAGGCCGGTCATCGGGGCGCGCTCATTCCTCACCCTCCACCGAACCGACCCGGACCATGTAGCCCGCGCCGCGGATGGTATGGATGAGCGGCTTCTCGAAACCCTTGTCGATCTTGGACCGCAGCCGCGAGACGTGAACGTCGATCACGTTGGTCTGGGGATCGAAGTGGTAGTCCCACACATGCTCCAGCAGCATGGTGCGCGTGACGACCTGATTGGCGTTCTTCATCAGGTATTCGAGCAGCCTGAACTCGCGCGGCTGCAGCACGATCTCCTGGCCCGAACGCGTCACGCGATGCGAGAGGCGGTCGAGTTCGAGATCCGCGATGCGGTAGATCGTCGGCTCGGCGTTCGGCGCGGAGGCGCGGCGCCGCGCGAGAACCTCGACGCGCGCCAGAAGCTCGGAGAAGGCGTAAGGCTTCGGAAGATAGTCGTCGCCGCCGGCCCGCAGACCCTTCACCCGGTCGTCGACCTGCCCCAGGGCGGACAGGATGAGGACCGGCGTCTCGACCTTCTGCTCGCGCAGGGAGCGGATGAGGGAGAGGCCGTCGAGTTTCGGCAGCATGCGGTCGACCACGAGCACGTCGTAATCTCCGGCCTCGGCCATGGCGTATCCGTCGAGCCCGTCGGCAGCGTGGTCCGCCACGTGGCCCGTCTCCCGGAACGCCTTCGCAAGGTAGGAGGCTGCCTCTTTGTCGTCCTCGATGATGAGAATCCGCATCGCCTGTCTTCAACGCACGTTAAGCCCGCGGCGGCCGGCCCTGGAGGGGGGAGGAGGCCGGCCGCCGCGGGCAGAAGACACCAGGTGTCGGGGGCAATCAACATTTAAGATCCTGGTGCCCTGGTTCTGTGCCGAAGGATCAGGCTCCCTTCGGCTGACTGCCGACCTCGAGGGTCACGGTCCGCTCCTTGCCCTGGCGCCAGAGCGTCAGGGACAGGCTCTTGCCGGGCGCGACCTGGGCGACCTTGCGGGACAGGTCCTTGGCCTCGTTGATCGGCTGGCCGTCCACGGCGATGATGGTGTCGCCCGTCTGGACGCCCGCCTTCGCGGCGGGGCCGTCCTTGATCGCCTCGGCCACCAGCGCACCCTTGGCGTCCTTCAGGCCGATCGCCTCCGCGATCTCCTTCGTGACCGGCTGCATCTGCACGCCGATGAAGCCGCGGGTGACGGCGCCCTTGTCCTTGAGCGAGGCGACGACCTGCTCCACCGTGCTCGCCGGAATGGCGAAGGCGATGCCGACGCTGCCGCCCGAAGGCGAGTAGATCGCCGTGTTCACGCCCACGACCTCGCCCGAGAGGTTGAAGGTCGGGCCGCCGGAATTGCCCTTGTTCACAGGTGCGTCGATCTGGATGAAGTCGTCGTAGGGGCCTGCGCCGATGTCGCGGTGCTGGGCCGACACGATGCCGGCCGTCACCGTGCCGCCAAGTCCGAACGGATTGCCGACCGCGAGCACCCAATCGCCGATGCGGGCCTTCTGGTCGGCGAGGCGCACGTAAGGAAAGTCGCTGCCGCCGTCCACCTTCAGCAGGGCGAGGTCGGTCTTGGCATCGGTGCCGATCACCTTGGCCGGAAGCTCCTTGCCGTCATCCATGGTCACGGTCACGTCGGCGGCGTTCTCGACCACGTGGTTGTTGGTCACGACATAGCCGTCGGCCGAAATGAAGAAGCCGGAGCCGAGAGCCTGGCCGAACTGGCGCGGCTGCGGACGGCGCCCGCGCTGGCCATCGGGCAGCTGATCGCGGAACTGGCGGAAGAAGCGCTCCATGGGGCTGCCGGGCGGGAAATCGGGAAGCGCGAACTGCTCGCCGTCGCCGTCGTCCCGGGACGCCACGTTCTGCACCTTGACCTTCACGGCCACGACTGCGGGCTTCACCTTGTCGATCATATCCGCAAAGGACGGCAGGCCCTGCATCGGCTGCGACATGGAGCGCAGTTCGGCATGGGCCGGATTGGGAACGACGAGCCCGCCACCGACGGCGCCGCCCGCGATCAGGGCCGCAACGGCCGCCGCGCCGAGCCATTTGGCCGTCTTTTGACGGATGGGAGCAAGAACCTTGTCCGACATCTCTTCTCTCCTGAAAGAACCTTCTCGGTTCGTGTTGAGAAGAAGATGGGGGTTCGCGCCTTACGGTACTCTCACCTCAAGATGAATTGTTGGTAAGGTTTTTTGCTCTCCCATCCACGAACCGCGCTTTACGGGCGGTCATGGCGAGGAACCTCTTTACCTTACGTCTTTTGCGGTCGGAGTACCTCATAGCGACACTCCAAGGTAGGGGATCATGATTGGTTTCACCGAACTTGACAATATAACCTGCGGCCCGGTTGTTTCCATGCCGGCGCCAGTCAAGTCTCCGCGAATGATCACAAGGTTCCGTGACCCTTCTCGGAGGATCTGCGGCAAAGCCAGGTTATCCAGGTTCAGGCAAGGCTTATCCAGATTCGTCAGGACGCCGGCCGGTCGCGGCTGAGCAGCGCCTCCAGGGCCTTCCGCTCCTCTTCGTTCAGGGTCTGCGCGCCCTGCTGGCGCCGGCGGAGGGCGGCGACGGAGGCTCCCGCGGCCCCGAGGACCAGGACCAGCACCGGGGTCAGCCACAGAAGCATGTTGTGGGCGCTGAAGGTGGGTTTCAGCAGGACGAACTCGCCGTAGCGCTGCACCAGGAAGTCCTGAACCTGCCGGTCGTTGTCGCCGGCCACGAGCCGCTCGCGCACGAGAAGCCGCAGGTCGCGGGCGAGCTGCGCGTCGGAATCGTCGATGGACTGGTTCTGGCAGACGAGGCAGCGCAGGCCCGAGGAGATGTCCCGGGCGCGCTTTTCCAGAGCCGGATCCTTCAGCACCTCGTCGGGCTGCACGGCGAGGGTCGGCCCGACGGCGGTCAGGAGTGCGAGAAGGGCGAGAACGAACCGCATGGCTTTACTCCGCGGGAACGGGCGCGGCGGCGGAGGCCCTGGCCCGCACCGGAGCGCCGATCCGGAGCCGCCGGTCGGTCAGGGAGACGCCTCCCCCCAAGGCCATCACGAGCGCCCCGATCCAGATCAGCAGCACGAGCGGCTTGTAATAGAGCCGCACGCCCACCGAGCCGTCGGCCTGCATCTCGCCGAGGCTGACATAGACCTGGCCCAGGCCCACCGTCATGATGCCCGCCTCGGTGGTCGGCATGCCGCGGGTCACGTAGAGGCGCTTCATGCTCTCCAGCGGCCCCAGCTCTCGGCCCTGGCGAAGGATGGTGAAGACCGCCGCATCCTCCCGGTAATTGGCCTCGGTGCGGGGAACGATCCGCTCGAGGCGAGCCTCGTAGTCGCCTCCCCGGATGCTCTCGCCGACCTTGACCGAGGCCAGCGACTCCACGCCCCAGGCGGTGGCGGCGATGCCGATGACCGTGAGGCCGACGCCCGCGTGGGCCAGCACCGTGCCCCAGGCGGAGCGCGGCAGATTCGCGGCCTTGCGCCAGGCGACCGACAGGGGCGTGCCCCGGGACCACGCGCGCGTCACGATTTCGTTGAACGAGCCGAGCACCAGATAGACCCCGAGGCCGATCCCGAGCGGCGCGGCGACGGGCCCGCCATAGGTCAGGGCGAACAGGCCCATGGTGACGAGGAGCGCGAGGCCGAACACGGCATAGAGGCGCTGCGCGGTGCCGAGGAAGTTTCCGCGCTTCCAGGCGAGCGTCTGGCCGAGCGGCAGAAGCAGGAGCAGCGGAATGATAAGCGGCAGGAAGGTGAAGTTGAAGAACGGCGCGCCGACGGAAATCTTGTCCTCGGTCAGCACCTCCAGGGCGAGCGGATAGAGCGTGCCGATCAGAACCGTCGCGCAGGCCGTCGCCAGGAACAGGTTGTTCACCACGAGCGCGCCCTCGCGCGAGACGGGGGCGAACAGGCCGCCCTGCTTGAGCAGGGGCGCGCGCCAGGCGAAGAGCGCGAGCGAGCCGCCGATGAACAGGATGAGAATGCCGAGGATGAAGGTGCCGCGCTCCGGATCGACCGCGAAGGAATGCACCGAGGTCAGAACGCCCGAGCGTACCAGGAAGGTGCCGAGCAGGGAGAGCGAGAAGGTCAGGATGGCGAGAAGGATCGTCCAGACCTTCAGGGCGTCGCGCTTCTCCATGACGACCGTGGAATGCAGGAGAGCCGTGCCCGCGAGCCACGGCATGAGCGAGGCATTCTCCACCGGGTCCCAGAACCACCAGCCGCCCCAGCCGAGTTCGTAATAGGCCCAGTACGACCCCATGGCGATGCCGAGCGTCAGGAACGCCCAGGCGCCGAGGGTCCAGGGACGGACGATGCGCGCCCACACGGCGTCGATCCGCCCGTCGATCAGGGCCGCGATGGCGAAGGCGAAGGAGATCGAGAAGCCGACATAGCCGATATAGAGAAGCGGCGGATGGATAGCGAGGCCGGGATCCTGCAGCAGCGGATTGAGATCCTGTCCCTCCGCGGGAGCTGGAATGATCCGGGTGAACGGATTCGACGTGAGCAGGATGAAGAGCAGGAACGCGATGGTGATCGCGGCCTGAACCGCCAGCGTGTTGGCTTGGAGCCGCAGGGGAATGGTGTTCCGGGCGAGAGCCACGACGGACCCGAACAGCGCGAGGATCAGCACCCACAGGAGCATCGAGCCCTCGTGGTTCCCCCATACGCCGGAGATCTTGTAGATCAGCGGCTTGGCCGAATGCGAATTCTCGACCACGTTCACGACGGAGAAGTCGGAGGTGACATAGGCGAAGGTCAGCGCCAGGAACGAGAAGGCGATGCAGGCGAAGACGGCGAGACCCGTCACGGGCGCCACCGACATCAGCACGGGATCGTTGGCGCGCGCGCCCCAGAGCGGCACGACGAGCTGGATCACGGATAGCCCGAGCGCCAGCGCAAGCGCGAAATGTCCAGCCTCAACGAACACCAGGCTCTCCTTCTCTACTGCGTCTTCGGCGCGGCGTTGGCCTCACCCTGCCAATGCCCTTGCTTCTTGAGCGTATCCGCCACCTCGCGGGGCATATAGTTCTCGTCGTGCTTGGCGAGAACGGAATCGGCGCGGAACAGGGTGGCGCTCTCCAGAACGCCTTCGGCCACGATGCCCTGCCCTTCCCGGAACAGATCGGGCAGCAGCCCCTTGTAACGGACCTTGATCGCGCCCTGCGCATCCATCACCTCGAAGGTGATCTGCTGGTCGGACCCGCGCTGGACGGAGCCCTCCTTCACGAGCCCTCCCAGGCGCAGGCGCGTGCCGGGCTGAACGTTCTTGGCCTGGATGTCGGCCGGGGAGTTGAAGAACACGATCGTGTCGTTCATGGCGTAAAGCACAAGACCGAGAGCGATCGCGAGAACGCCTCCCGCGAGGCCGATCAGGGTCAGACGTCTTTGCTTTCTTGTCATGGTCCTGCGTCAGTCAGTTTCATTTCGCGCGCTGTCGCGTCGATGATCTTCAGCCCGGCCTCGTCCTGCGCCAGGGCCTGGCGGGCCCGCTCGGCGGCGGCCCGTGCCTTGTCGCGCTGCCCGAGAACCGCATAGGAGCGGACCAGGCGCGCCCATTCGTCGGCCGATCCACCCTGAGTTTCGAGACGCTCGGCGAGCCCCGTCACCATGCGGGCGATGTCCTCGGCGCCCATCCGGGGCTGATCTCCCGGCTGCTCCGCGGCGGGTTGCTCACCGCCGAGGCCGGCCAGGCGCTGCCGGACGACACCGACCCACGGCGCACCTTCCGGCGAGGAGGCGAGAATTTCGCCATAGGCTCGCTTGGCCTTCTCGACCTGCCCGTCCTGCTCGGCCGCGATGGCGAGATAGAAGCGCGCCTTCGGCGAGGTCTTATCCAGTGCCACCGCCTGCTCGAAAACCTTCTGGGCGTCGGCCGAGACGAGGCCGTCATTGGCGAGCACCATGGTCTCGCCGACATTGGACAGCCGCTCCGGGCTCGGGCCGAGATAACGCACCGCGGACTCGTAGGCCCGGACGGCCTCGTCGATGCGACCCATCCGGATATAGACCGGAGCCACCACTTCCCAGCCGCGTCCGTCCTCCGGGTTCTTGGCCAGATGGGCCTCGATCTGGGCGACGGCGCCCATGAGGTCGAGTCTTTCGCCCGTATCCTGAGCCTCGGCCTCATTCTGCTGCGGCGGGTGGGTCATGAGATGCGGCGACCCATAGGCCCCGTAAAGGACAAGCGCGATGATCGGGATCAAGGATAGGGCCAGCGTCGAGGCCGCCCTGCGCCGCCGAAGCGCCGGTTCGCCGAGAGCGGCGAAGGATTCCGGATCCGCCACGCCGGTCGCGCGCAGAAGCCGGCGACCGGCCTCGACCTTGGCCGCCTCGGCCTCGCTTGGAAGAAGCGCGCCGCGCTCACGGTCGCGGTCGATTTCGGCGATCTGTTCGCGGTAGAACTGGGTGTTCGGGTCAGCCTGTCGCGCGGCGAGCGCACGATGACGCGACAGCGGCCAGAGCACCGCCATCACGGCAGCCGCCGTCATCAGCAAGAGTATGATCCAGATCACCATGAATTCCCAAATACTCCGAGTCCTCGTCAAGCACGACGGTGGCACGGTGTCACGCGTAAAAGTACATAGGGCTAGCCTCTATCCCCCGGCAGCTCGAGCATGCTTCGAAGTCCACCGAGGGGAGCGGCATCGAGCTTGAGCGATCCGCGATAGAGAGCCGCGAGGTCGCTGACGATCGACAGCCCCAGACCGGATCCGGGTTTCGTTTCGTCGAGGCGGCGGCCGCGCTTGAGGACCTCGGCCCGCGCCGCTTCCGGAAGCCCCGGACCGTCGTCGTCGATCAAGAGGCGGAAGCGCGGACGGTCGTCATCCTCGCGGATGATCTCGATGGAGATCTCGACCTTCCGGGAGGCCCATTTGGCGGCATTGTCGATCAGGTTGCCGGCCATCTCCTCCAGATCCTGCTTCTCGCCCCTGAACCGCAGGTCGGGCGGGATCGCGAGTTCGAACGCCAGGTCCTTGTCGCGGTAGATCTTGGCGAAGGTCCGGGCGAGGCTTGCCATCACGGGCTCCACTTCCGTGAGCGTCCCGAGCGTTCCGGCCAGTGCCGCGGCGCGGGCGCGGTCGAGATAGTAATTGACCTGATCGCGCATCAGGGCGGCCTGCTCGCGCACGCGGGCTGCCACCTCGTCGGGAGCGTTCTCCGCCTCGTTCATGATGATGCTGAGCGGAGTCTTGAGGGCGTGGGCCAGATTGCCGACCTGGGTGCGGGCGCGCTCCAGGATCTCCCGGTTCGTATCCAGAAGAAGGTTCAGCTCGCTCGCGAGCGGCGCGATATCCCGAGGATACTCGCCGGCGATCCTCTCCGCCTCCCCGCGCCGGATGGCCCCCAAGGCGCTGCGGAGATTTGAGAGCGGACGCAGGCCGAAACGGATCTGCAGGAGCGTGGAGAAGCCGAGCGCCAGCCCGAGCAGCGCGAAGGTGACCGTGAGCGCGAACAGAAAATCGCGGACGCCGATGTCGATTTCATCCGCCGGACCCGCCACGCGAATGACGTAGCGGCCGTCCTCGCCCAGGTCGATGTCACGCTCGACGATGCGCAGATTGCGCTCATCCGGCGCCTTGCCGTAGCCGCGCCGGATCTGCCCGAAGCGGTCGTCGGGGCTGATGGTGAGGCTCGGGATCTGTCCGCCGAACAGGGATTTGGACGAGCGGATCTCGCCCGGCTTCGCGTTGGGCCGCGCCACCTGCCAGTACCAGCCGGACAGCGGCAGCTCGAAGCGCGGATCGCCGATCGGGCCGAGGTCCCGGTCGGGATCGCCCGGAGCCACGAGGTTGGACGCCAGGGTGTTGGCATAGACGAGAAGGCGCTGGTCGAAGGCCCGCTCCGTATTGTCGCGGTAGAGCGCCTGCAGGATGAGCCCGGCGATGAGGAGGATCGCGAAGCTCCAGAAGACGGAGGAGACCGCGAGCCGGACGGCGATGGGCCGGCTCGCGAAACGGCTCAGGATCGGGCGAAGACCGCTCACGGCTTCGGATGGGTCTGGCTCGCGTCGAGGAGATAGCCCAGGCCGCGGACGGTCTGGATGATATCGACGCCGAGCTTCTTGCGCAGGCGGCCGATGAAGACCTCGATGGTGTTCGAATCCCGGTCGAAGTCCTGATCGTAGAGGTGCTCCGTCAACTCGCCGCGCGAGACGATGCGCCCCGTATGGTGCATCAGGTAGGACAGGAGCCGGTATTCATGCGAGGTCAGCTTCACCGGATTGCCGTCGACAGCCACCCGGCCCGAGCGGGTGTCGAGCTTGACCGGGCCGCAGGCGATCTCGCTCGTTGCGTGGCCGGTGGCCCGGCGCAGCAGGGCGCGGACGCGCGCCAGGAGTTCCTCCATGTGGAACGGCTTGGTCACGTAGTCGTCGGCCCCGGCGTCGAAGCCCTGGACCTTGTCGCTCCAGCGGTCGCGGGCTGTCAGGATGATGACGGGGGTCTTGCGGCCCTCCCGGCGCCAGGCCGTGAGGACAGACACGCCGTCGACCTTGGGCAGGCCGAGATCGAGGATGATGGCGTCGTAGGGCTCGGTGTCCCCGAGGAACTGCCCTTCCTCGCCGTCGAAAGCCGTATCGACCGCGTAGCCCGCCTGTTCGAGGGCGGTCACAATCTGTTTATTGAGGATCTTGTCGTCCTCGACAACGAGAAGGCGCACGTTTCGAGCTTTCTTTTCACTGGACCGATTTGACTCGCCCGGACGAGCCGTCGATCGTCACTTGAACGATACGGCCGTCCTTTTGCAAGGCCATGATCACATAAACCAGGGCGTCACTGCTGCGGCAGAGGCTCGCCCGCACCACATCCGCGTTCGGAACCTGGCGGCGAGCCGTCATGACGGCTGAGGCGGGCGCGACGACGCCCTTGGAGGCCACGGCCTCCTGCATTTCCCGGGGCGGCAAGCAATTGTTGAGGGCCGAGGTCGCGCTTTGCGCGGACGCAGCCCCCACCATTCCCCACACCGCGATGACCAGCCAAACCAGACGCATGCCGCCTTGTGCCTTTGGAGCACTGAATGAATTCTGAATGCCAGGGCATCGGCCTCTGAAGCGAATCTGCGCTTTCGGGACCGACGCTCACGTCTCGGAAGAGCGCATCGGATCGCCGGGCGGGACCCCTGAGACCCCGCCCGGCGCGACAGTCTAGCTCGCAATCGTCCGTGTGGCCAGGATCCGGACAATCGCGGAGGCGACGAAGCCGCAAACCGGGTCCCCTCCCGCTCAACGGCAAGAGCCCGCCTGCGCCTCCGGCGCCCGAAGACGGGCCGGACGGGAGACGGGAGAGCAAGCCGCGCCACACGCTCTCGGATCGAGGGGGAAAGCGGGCCTCATGAACGTCGGACGCCATGATCATCCTCGTGACGATGAAACGAAAAAAGAGGGGGTGGCGTTGTCGTCCGACAGGACGATCAGACAAGGAGGCAGCAGGCGATGAGCAATGCTCCCAACGACCTCACCGAGGATTTCCCGGGCAGGGCCGACCGGATTCACCAGCTGAAGACGAGCAACAACCGCTTCTCGCGGCTTTATGACGAATATAACGACCTGAACCGCACCATCCACCGCATCGAGACCCGGGTGGAGCCACAATCGGAGGAGGCGGAGGAAGAGCTCAAGCGTCGCCGCCTGCAGATCAAGGACGAGATCATGGCGATGCTCGACAACGAGAACGCCTGAGAGCTGAGCCCTCTACATTCCGCGCTGTCTCCGGGCGACGGCCGGCAAGCGCACGAGATCGCGGCTCGACAGACGCCCCGTACCGAAGCGCCCGGCGAGGGTCGTGAGATCCCTCCACGCCGAAGGCATCCTCAAGTTCGGCCATCCATACCTTCACGAACCGCTGCACGACAAAGACGTGGATGCCCGGCCCAAGGCCGGGCATGACGATGGAGGCGATGATGGTCGATGACCATCAGGGGCGCGCCCGCTGCATCGAAGCGGAGATAGGCCTTCATGTCGGACAATGATATGGGCTCGACGGCGGGGCCTCCCACGAATACCGGGATCATCGCAACGGGAATCCTTCCATGATGAAACGTCTGATCACGCTCATTCTCGCCCTCCCGCTCGCGGCGACCGGGGCGAAGGCCATCGTCGGCGGCGCGGAGGACCAGGGTCCTCTCGCCAGCCGGAGCGTGATGGTGCTGAGTTCGAACGGGGGCGTCTGCAGCGCTGTCGTGGTGGCGCGCGACGTGGTGCTCACGGCCGCCCATTGCGTCACGGGCGCGGACGAGCACCGGGTTCATTTTCGCGACGACGCGGGCGAGCCGGTGCTGATCCCGCTCGCCGCCAGGGCCGTGCATCCGGGCTACAACGAGAAGGCCATCCAGACCCGCCAGCGGTCTATCGATCTGGCGCTCGTGCGCATTCCAGAGGCTCTCCCCGCGCGTTTTGAGCGGGCGACGCTCACGGCCGCCTCGCCCGCCAAGGACGCGACCATCGTGGTCGGCGGCTACGGCCTTGCCCGGGAGGGCGATGCGAAAACGACCGGAACCTTCCGCACGGCCTCCTTAAAGGTCACGGAGCCCTATGGCCCGAGCAGGATCCTGCTCTGGACGCAAGGCTCCGGCGCCATGGGGGCCTGTCAGGGCGATTCCGGCGGCCCCATGGCATCGGGGGCGCTGATCGCCGCCGTCACGTCCTGGTCGTCGCCCACCCGCGGCAAAAGCTGCGGCGGCATCACGCAAGGCATCCTTCTCGGCCCGCAGAAGGACTGGATCGACCGCACACTGAGAGCCTGGAACCGCGCGGCCTCCTGGTCGGGCGACTAGCGCATCGTGCGAAAAAGTGGGCCCGGTTTTTCGCCAGAACGATGCGCTCATCTAGGAGGGAGCATCGGACCCAAAAGTGGAATCCACTTTTCACGTCCGATGCTCCAGCGCAACGCGCGGCCCCGGAATGACGAAGTGCAAGGCCGTTTTTCACGTCCGGCGCTCACGGTGCTGGAAATTTCGGTCCCGATGGAACTATCCTCTCGCAACGGGCCTTCCCAACCATTGCGATTCCTTTTCCCATATTCAGATGCGCGCGCTTTCAATCCTCGTTTTCACGGCCTTGACATTCTTCACGAGCAACGCGCAGGCCGTCTTGCTGGGAGCGACATCGCGGGATCCGAACGGCCTGCGGCGCTCGGTCGTATCGATCGAGAATTCCTCGGGCGAGCTCTGCTCCGGCGCCCTCATCGGCCCGGGTCTCGTCCTCACGGCGGCCCATTGCGTGACCGACACCGCCACCTACCGGGTCGTCGGCGTGAACAAGGCCTTCAGGCCGCAGCGGGTCGGAGTCATTGCACTGGCCGTCCATCCGAGCTTCGTCACCGGCACGACCCCGCGGACGCAGCCTGGCGTCGATCTGGCGATCCTGCTCCTCGAACGTCCGCTCGGCGGTGATTTCCTGCCGCTCGACCCGAGCCTGTCCGGCAGGATCGATGTCGGCGACGATGTGACCATCGCGGGATTCGGCGTCTCGAACGAAAGCCTGAAGGGCACGGCGCGCGTTCTGCGTCAGGCCAATCTCGTCTCGCTCGGCCCCATCAAGGTCGCCAACCGCGTCCTGATCGTCGCCGACCGGGAGCGGCTGGCCGAGACGAGCGGCGCAGGAGCGTGCCGGGGCGATTCCGGCGGGCCGATCCTCGCCGCGACTCAGAACAGTTATCTGCTCTACGGCATCGTGAGCTGGTCGAGCGGCGCCTTGCGCAGCCGCGGCACCAGCGCCTGCGGAGGGCTGACCGCGGTCACGCCTCTCATCGAGCATCTCGGATGGATCCGGCAGGCGGTCGCCAGCCTCACGGCCCGCAACGGAGCATGGGCGAGGCACTGAGCCCGCTCACGCCCGCCGGGTCGCTGCCCCCGCACGTGTCGCGGCGTCTCGCGTCCGTGAACTTGCGGATGGCGCTCTGCGTCGTGCGGTTCATGACGAATGGCGCGTTCTGGCGGTAGCCTGCCGCCGATGCGGCGTCGCTAGCGCATCGTGCGAAAAAGTGGATCCGATTATTCGCGAGAACGATGCGGCATTTAAGGAGTGGAGCATCGGACGTGAAAAGTGCACCTACTTTTGGGTTCGATGCTCCAGACGACAATCTGGTTTCGACACCAGGTATCATGTCGATCCGAAAGGCTTGGAAAAGGATTGGGTTCAAACGAGAAAGGCCCGCCGATCGGCGAGCCCTCGGATTCCCGTGAACGGGAATGGGTGATCAGTGATGCCGGTAATGGCGATGACGGGTGGTGCGGCGGGTGCTGGCCTGCACCTGATGCGTCACCGACGGTCCGGCAGCGGCCCCGATAGCTCCGCCGACGAGCGCGCCGGGCGGACCGGCCACGGCCCCGACGCCTGCGCCGACCGCCGCGCCGCCGACACGCTCTTCCGTGGTGGTGCAGGCTGCGGCCGCGAGGCCGACGAGGACGACGAAAGCAAGCTTCTTCATGAAACAACTCCCGAGACAGCGGACGGCATCACGGGCAGCGCCCGCATCGTCCGCTTGCCTGCGGGCTTGCGTGTAACGCGCATCTCCTGCCAAGGTTCAGGAAAATAATCGAGCGACGGAGACTCGAATGGATAAGGGCCGGCCCGCGCGGCTGTCGTCCACTTCCGGACGAGTCGGGGCGAGGTTCGGATCATGGAGGATCTCCCTTGTGCCGGCGGTTGAACAGGGACAGCTCGCGCACGAACTCGTCGAAGCGACGGTTGGCCGCGAACAGATCGCGCAGAGTCATGGCGAGCAGCGTGGAGGCCCCGCTCGCCCAGACGAACAGGGCGAGATGGGCGAGATCGCCTCGGCTGATGATCGCCTCGGCGACTTGATCGATAATGTTCATTGTTTGTTCTCGCGCAATGGAGCCCCCGATCTCTGAGGCCGGCTGAAAATTGTGTGGTTTTTCCAAAGTATTGAGGCCGATAGCCGGTGAGCCGATTGAGACCGTCGCGACCTTATGGGCCGCGCAGTGCGCAGACCCGGACCCCTTATCGGAATGAAGACCGTCACGGGACGAAGCTCTGTCATCCCGCCTTCCTTCGTCCGTCCCTTTCTTGTCATCCCGGCGAAGGGTGGGATCCGTAACGACGGCGGTCCAGGACAGACCGCGGCGGCGGCTGCTGCACTCTCTTCATCACCGTCAGCGGATAGGGATCCCCACCTGCGCGGGAATGACGTCGAGGCGTGGCGATGTCCTGCTTTATGCAGCGACGACGCCGCGCATGGCGATGCCGTCGCCGCCCATGACCTGGACGAACCGGGCCGTCGGCTCGCCCTCGATCATGGAAGCGATCTCGCCCCAGAGAGTGCGGACATACGGCATGGAATCACGGGCGGCCTGCTCATCGTCGAAAAAAGCTACGACGGTGAACTCGCCGTGCTCGTCCATCAGCCCGACCCATTCGCGAAGGGCGGGTTGGCCGTAGATCCTGGTCTGGTTCTCTTCGCGCCACCGGCGCAGGTCGTCCAACTTGTCGGATTTCACACGGAACGTCGTCAGTCGTGCATACATGGCGGCCTCCTTCGGGAGGTGAGCTGGCGTCAGGCCAGCGCTGCACCGGATACGACCAGGAGAGTCTAGATCGTCCCCGGCTGCTTGGGAATCCAAAAGCACTGCGCGGACGCGGTCATCCATCTCGTCAGGCCGCGCGGCCCGAAGGTGTGGATGCCCGGCACAAGGCCGGGCATGACCGGGCGGCACGGATGACCGCGCCGCAATGGTCATAGAGGGGATGCCGGGTGGCGCGGCCATCCCAATAAAAAACCGCTCAAGCGGCGCTTGAGCGGTGAAGGTCTCGGGTCGCGTATGAAGCGGGGCGGGCTTCATCCGCACTTCGTCAGTGTTCATGTTTTGTACTCTTTCAGCGTTGCGCTGTCAAGCCCCAATGTCCGCCCGCGGCTCAGCGCGAACCGTTCGCTCACGGCCGGAAGGCGCCTCTGCAAGGTTTGGCCAATGGTCATCGCACCCTATCCCAAGTGCCCTGGGACCAGGCCGGGAAACAGCCGGACGTGAAGCCCTCGGCCCCGACGATCATGGCTTGCGCTAGGTCGTCAAATGATACATTACAACATTTATATAGCGAGAGGCCGAGACGATGGATTTGAAGCTCACAGTTGAAGAATATCTGGCTGGAACGGGAGCCTTCGACCCCGATGACCTCGTCATCATCCAGGACGATCCGCTGAACATCTATGCGCTCGACCCGGCCTGGTTTGCTCAAATGTCCGCCGACAACGTCGATCTCATCGACAGCTGGACCGACATTCTTTTTCTCACGGCGGCCCAGATCGGTGCTCTCGGGGCGATTCGCCTGGATCCCAGCGATGCCGCGATTCTTTACGATTTCGCCGACAGTCTCGAGCGTCTGGCGCCCGAGGACATCACATCGTTCGCCGGCAAAGGAGTCGACTTCATCGACTGCTTCGACGACGCTTGGGCCATGAATGCGGCTCAAGCCGTCGCTCTGGCGCGTTCGGCCATCGTTTTCATGCCGGACGACGTGACGATCGTGGGAGACACATCCGACAATATCGCCGGCCTTTCCGCAGGCGAGCTCGCGATGCTGGCTGAAAAGGGCCTCGACGGTCTTGGTTCCACAGACGGCAATCTGGTCCTCAACGCGGCACAGGCGGGCGTGCTGTCCGGCGCATCCGTGGCGCTCCTCTCGACGGAGTCGGTGGTTCTGGCGGATGCGGGCGCGAGCATCGCCGCCCTGACATCCGCCCAGATCACGGCGCTCGACGAGAGTGGCGTCAGCCTCATCGACGCCCGGGACAGCTTCTTCGACCTGCTGGTCCTGGATGCCGCACAGGCCGCCGCTCTCGCGGAGACGTCCATTGCGTTGGCGGCGGACGACACGGTGGTCGTGTCGGACAGGGGAGCCAACATCGCGACCCTGAGTGCGACGCAGCTCGCGACGCTTCTCGAACGGGGCGTCAGCGTGATCAATGCGACCGACGGGCAGCTGGTTCTCGATGCGGCTCAGGCCGCGACCTTGGCAGGCGCATCCGTATCTCTGGCGGTCTCGACCATTGTGGTGTCGGACAGAGGCGCCCATATCGCGACCCTGTCGGCGGATCAGCTCACCGACCTGGCCGAGAAAGGCCTGGGAGCCCTGGACGCCATGGACGATCTGCTGATCCTGGACGCGGCGCAGATCATGGCCGTCGCGGACACCCCGATCACTTTGACCTCGCACGACGAAACGATCCTCTCGGATACGGGCGCGAACATCGCGGCCGTGTCCCTGAGACAGCTCGCCGGCCTGGTGGAAAAGCGGCTCGATAGGATCGACGCGACGGACGACGACCTGGTCCTGGATGCCGCGCGAGCGGCCGTCCTGGCCGATTCCCCGATCCGTCTGACGGCCGGCGACAGCGTGACGTTGTCCGATACGGGCGAGAACATTTCGGCCCTGACGCCGGCGCAGATCTTCTCGCTCGGCATCAAAGGGCTGGATCGGATCGACGTCACCGACAATCAGCTGGTGCTGAATGCGGACCAAGCGGCCTTCCTGGCGGAGACCTCCATCGATTTCGCGAGAGGCGACGGAGTGACGGTGGCCGATACCGGCCTGAACATCGCTGCGCTCACCCCCGGGCAGATCGCCGTGCTCGGTGCCATGGGCGTCGATACGCTGGTTGCCACCGACAACCGGATCGATCTTTCGGCGGTCCAGTTCGCGGCTCTCGGGCAGATCGATTTGCGAGCGGAAGACCAGGTCTCCGTGTCGGATACGGGCGCGGCCTTCGCGGCGCTCACCGTGGCGCAGATCGCAGACCTCACTACGAAGGGTGTCGACACGCTGGACGCCATCGACGATCAGGTCGTGCTCTCCGCCGCTCAACTTCTGGCGCTTGGAACCCTGAACTTCAGCGCCGGCGACCGAGTCCGGGTGGTGGATATCGGTGAGAACATCGAGGCCCTGACCCCACAGCAGATCCAGGCGCTCGTCGACAGAGGCATCGACAGCCTCGACGTGAACGACGATTCTCTCAGCCTATCGGTGGCGCAGTTCAACGCTCTCGGGCCGATTCGCCTCGTCACGACCGGTCTGATGACGCTGTCCGGTTCCGGTGCGAGCATCGCGGCTCTGACGCCGGCGCAGATCGGCGCCCTGATCGCCAAAGGGCTCGATGCCATCGATGCCACCAGCGATCTGACCCTTACGGCCGCTCAGTTCGCGGCTCTGAGCACCCTGACCCTGAGCGATGACGATGTCGTGGCCGTGTCCGATACTGGCGCCAACATCGCCGCCCTGACGGCGAGGCAGATCGCCGCCCTCATCGCCAGGGGCGTCGACACCCTCGACGCGACCGACGATCAGGTTGCGCTCTCGGTCGCGCAATTGTCCAATCTCGGCACCCTGAACCTGAGTGTCGGCGATCGCGTGACCGTCGCGGATACGGGCGAAAACATTTCCGCCCTGACTCTGGCCCAGGTCGCGGCCCTCATCGCCAAGGGGGTCGATACGCTGGACGCCATCGGCGATCAGGTCACGCTCTCCGTCGCGCAATTGTCGGCTCTCGGCGCGCTGGCCATCAGCGCAAGCGACACGGTCGCGGTCGTGGACACGGGCGCCAATATCGCCACCCTGTCGGCGGACAGAATTGCCGGGCTCATCGCCAAGGGCGTCGACGTTCTGGACGCGGTCGACGACCGGATCCTGCTCTCTGCCGCTCAGCTATCGGCCCTCGGCTCCCTGAATTTCAGCACGGGCGACATGGTCACCCTGCGTGACACCGGTGCGAGCCTCGCGGCCTTGACGCCAGCCCAGATCGGCGCGCTCATCGCCAAAGGCGTCGATACCTTCGATGCGATCGACAACCGCATCACTCTGTCGGCGGACCAGGTATCCGGCCTCGGCTCCCTGCACCTGGGTTCGAACGATGTCGTCAGCATCAACGGGACGGCCGGCCGCAACACGATCGCCGGAACCGGCATCCGCGACGTCCTGTTCGGCCTCGGCGGCAATGATACCCTCCGGGGCAACGCGGGCAACGACACGCTGAACGGCGGCGCCGGCAACGACGTCCTCACGGGCGGCGCGGATCGCGACACCTTCGTGTTCAACACCGCCCTGAAAGCCCGCATGAACGTGGACCGCATCACCGACTTCCGGCCGGTGGACGACACGATCAACCTGGAGAACGCGGTCTTCCGTGGCCTGACGCGCACCGGGACCTTGTCGAAGGCGGCCTTCCACATCGGCGCCGCGGCCCATGACCGGGACGACCGCATCGTCTACAACAAGATCACGGGGGCCCTGCTCTACGATGCGGACGGCAACGGCAAGGGAGCGGCGATCCAGTTCGCCACCCTCGCCAAGGGTCTGGGCGTTACCAACCTCGATTTCGTGGTGTTCTGAGAACGGTCGCGCGAAGCGTGCGGGGACAGGCCTGAGGGCTGCCCCGCAGCGTTTCTTCCGCTGCACGTCATATATCGAACGAGACATCGACCGCGACCATCTCGTGATCGGAGATGGGCCGCCCCTCCTCGTCCACGGCCTGAACGATCTGCGGATTCGCCGCCGCGACGCCGCGCACGAAAAGCCAATCGAGCGTTCCGAACGGGCGCGGATGCGTCTTCGACAGACTGTCGCGCTGAGTCGGCGCGGCGAGATTTGCGCCCGCCCAGGAGAACCCCGCTGCGCGAAGATCCGCAAAAAGCGGTTCGAACCGATCCGGTTCTTCGATCAGGAGAGGCCGCTCCCCTTCTCCTTTCGGCAGCCCCTTGGTGTTGAAATCACCTCCGATGATGCAGGCCTCCCCCGGCGCGAGCCGCTCCAGGGCGCAGAGCAGAGTCCGGATCTGCGCCTGCCGGTCGGCGGCATCCGTTTTGCTTTCGAGATGCAGGCTCACGACCCAGAGCGGCCGCGGCGCGCCCGCCACCCGCGCGGCGAGCGCGATCCGCCCGCCGATTCGCCGCTGTGCGCCCTCGAATCCCGCAAACCACCGGCCGCTTTCCTCGAGCGGAATCAGATGCGGCCGCTCCAGCGTGAGGCCGCTGACGATGGCGTTGCCGTGGAGCCCGCAGGCATTACGCCCGCCTGCATGGCGGCGCATCTCCTCCCGGTCGCCGATATCGAGCTCCACGAATTCGACGCCGAAGACATAGCCGTCCCCGGCCGCGCCCGCGACGTCGCGAACGGCATGAACGTTGCCAGATCGCGCCATGCCGATATCCGCCTCGCTCAGGAGCAGCACGTCCGCGCCGGTCCGCTCTTTCAGCCGCACGACCGCATCGGGCCGCGTCAGCCGCTCGGCGTTCAGGGCCGCGATCCGCAACCGGCCGGGACATGCCCCGGCCCCGTGCGCGGGCTGGAATTCGAGGGTGTGGAAAGCTTCGATCCGCTGCAGAAATGCGGCATGCGCCGACGGATCCGGCGCGGTCCGGCGCGCCTCCGCCAGGAGAGCTTCATCGGGACAGGGAAGATTGCCGACGCTCCGATCGATCAAGGGTCGCACGATGACACGCTCCTCACGCGTTTCGCCTTACAGGCGCAGATAACGCGCCCGGCCACCTCCGCGAGCCGCATCGCGCGAATATCGCAAGAAAAATCGTTGCAAGAAAAATTGCGGGACGAGATTAGGAACTTCTTTGTCTCTTTGGGATTATTAGGACGCACGACTATCTTCCGGGAGAAGGCCCATGCTCGCCTGGGCTACGATCATTGCGCTCACCACGAGCGCGCTTTCCTCCATCCTCGATCCAGCCATCGTGCTGAACGTCGCCGAACTGCTCGGCGTGACGGCTCTGTTCGCCCTGGTCTGCGCCGCGGAAGCCTTCAGCGAGCCCCGAAACTGATTCCTTCGTTGCTAGCGCATCGTGCGAAAAAGTGGACCCGGTTTTCCCGAAGCGATGCGCTGGCCTATCGTGGGAGCATCGCATTGATCCCAAAGGTACAAATCCACTTTTCACGTCCGATGCTCTCGCGAATCCGGTCTTCGTGGTCAGGTACGCGCGTCTCGGGTATCGTCGTCCCGAGGCGAGCGAACGCCGCCCCTTCTGAATCGTAGTTCTCATGGCCTCTCGCCTGCGCGGGGATGACGCGCGAGGCGCGGATGGCATGAGAGGTGGGGATGTCGGTCGAGGCTCCGGTGTACGCGTCGGGCCGGCCTCCTGATCCACCGGGGGTCGTAAGATTTTGTTCCCGCTGATGTTTCCACTCCGCAAGCGGCGAGCGAGGATTGCGGATCGAATGTAATGTGATTATATATCATCTCATGACTGCGCCTCGCTCCATCGTGACTTCCGTCTCCGACATGCAGCCGGTTTCCGGCGATCTCATTGTCGCGAAGGCCTACGAACGGCCTCGGGGCGTCAACGGCGGCGCGGTTGCGCACGTGACCGTCCGTGCCGCGGAGGCGAAGGCCGACGGACGGCTCGCAGCCCTTCTCGAAGGCATCGGCGACGCCTTCTATTCCCTGGATGGCGACTGGCGCTTCACCTCCATCAACCGCGCGGCGCAGGAGCATTTCGGCATTCCGGCCGGCGAGATGCTCGGCCGCGTGATCTGGGACGTCGTTCCCGGTTCCGAGGGAACGGAGCTGCGCAGGCGCTACGAAGACGTCCTCGCCACGGGCGTCGCGGCATCGTTCGAGGCGAGGTCCGTCATTGCGCCCGACCGTACTCTGGAGTTTCGGGTCTTTCCCTATGACGGGGGCATCGCCGTCAGCTTCCGCGACCGGACCGAGCGATGCAGGGCGGAGGATTATCTGAAGGAGAGCCAGGCGCAGCTGAGCGCGCTCGCGGATCATCTGCCGCTCGGCATGGTCTATCAGATGAGCGATGCGGACAATCTCTTCGACCGCCGCTTCATCTATGTCTCGGCAAGCTGCGAACGGCTCAACGGCGTCCCGGCCGAGCGCGCGCTCAAAGATCCGTCGGCGCTCTACGACCTGCTCCTGCCGGAATTCCGCGAGCCCGTGTTTCGGACGCAGGCCGAGGCCCACGTCACGGGCAGGCCCTTCGACATGGAGATCGTCATCCGGCATGGCGCGACGGGCGAGTCGCGATGGCAGCGGATCGTGGCGACGCGCCGGACGCTCCCCGATGGGGGCGCCGTCTGGGACGGGCTCCAGATCGACATCACCGATCACAAGCAATCGGAGGAGCATCTGCGCCTCCTCATCCACGAGCTCAATCATCGGGTCAAGAATACGCTTGCAACCGTCCAGTCCCTGGCGGCCCAGAGCTTCGGGCGCCTCGCAGCCCATGCGGACGACGAAGTCCGGGCGGCACGGCGCGCCTTCGAGGCGCGGCTGCTCGCCCTCGCGCGTGGCCATGACGTGCTCACCCGCGAGAACTGGGAGAGCGCCCTCCTGTCCGATATCGTGAGCGAATCCTGCGCGCCCTATGGGGCGGCGGGGACCACGGGAAGGGCGCGCATCGCGATCGAGGGGCCGGACCTGCGCATCGCGCCGCCGATGGCGCTCAGCCTGTCCATGACCCTGCACGAGTTGTTCACCAACGCGCTCAAGTTCGGTGCCCTGAGCCGCCCCGCGGGGCGGATCCGCATCGGCTGGTCGGTCCTGACGGACTCCGATGGATTGCGGCTGCGGATGCGCTGGGAGGAACGCGGCGGCCCTCCGGTCGCGCCTCCGTCGCGCATGGGCTTCGGCTCGCGGCTGATCCAGGCCGGACTCGCGCGGGAACTGAACGGCTCGGCGCATATCGCCTATGAGCCGGAGGGCGTGGTCTGCACCATCGACGTACCCGTCTCATGAGCCGCTGGAAGGAGTTTTCACGCGTCCTCTCCGCCATTGGTCGATAACGGCGTTATCCCTCCTTGCGGACAGAACGAAATTAGGTGTCAATTGGGCCCAAGTGACTGAAGTCACGGCCAGAGAGGAAAATAAAACCATGAAACGTCGTCAATTTTTGCAGGCCGCCGCAATCGGCACCGCCTCGACGGCGGTGGCGGCTCCCGCCATCGCGCAGACGATGCCGGAGATGAAGTGGCGCCTGCAATCCGGCTTTCCGAAGTCCCTCGACACGATCTACGGCGCATCCGAAGTGATCGCGAAATTCGTCTCGGAGGCAACGGACGGCAAGTTCCAGATCCAGCCTTTCGCGGCCGGAGAAATCGTCGGCACGCCGCAGGTGGCCGATGCGGTCGGCAACGGCACCATCGAGATGGGCCATACCTGCTCCTATTATTATTTCGGCAAGGACCCGACTTTCGCGATCGGCACCGCCCTGCCCTTCGGGCTCAATGCCCGCCAGCAGAACGCCTGGCTCTATCACGGCGGCGGCAACGACCTGCTCAACGAGTTTTATGCCAAGCACAACATGTACGGCATGCCGGCCGGCAATACCGGCGTGCAGATGGGCGGCTGGTTCCGCAAGGAGATCAAGACCGTCGAGGACCTCAAGGGCCTCAAGATGCGCATCGCAGGGCTCGCCGGTCAGGTCATGGCGAAGCTCGGCGTCGTGCCGCAGCAGATTCCGGGCGGCGACATCTACCCGTCGCTCGAGCGCGGCACCATCGATGCCGCCGAATGGGTCGGACCCTACGATGACGAGAAGCTCGGCTTCGCCAAGGTCGCGCCGTTCTACTACTACCCCGGCTTCTGGGAAGGCGGACCGTCCATTCACCTGTTCATCAACAGCGCGAAATGGAAGGAGCTGCCGAAATCCTATCAGGCGATCCTGACCGCCGCCGCCGGCTACGCCAATAACGACATGCTGGCGAAATACGACGCGCGCAATCCGGCCGCCCTGCGGCGCCTGCTCGGCGCCGGCACGCAACTGCGTCCGTTCTCGCAGGAGATCATGGAAGCCGCCTACAAGGCCTCCAACGAGGTGTACGACGAGGTGTCCGGAAAGAACCCGGACTTCAAGAAAATCTACGAAAGCATCCGCGGTTTCCGCAACGAGGAGTATCTCTGGTTCCAGGTGGCCGAGTACGCCTACGACACCTTCATGATCCGCGCCCGCGCCCGCGGGTAAGCGCCTCTCGGTTCCGCGCGCTTCCGCCATCCCGGGACAGCCGCAGGCTGAGCCCGGGATCACGGTCGCGGTTCAGATGAAGGCCTTCGCGGGAATCATACGAGAGCCGCGATAATGGCGGAGAGTGGATGATAGGAAGAGAGGGCGGCCCTTTCGACGCCCTCTCACGAACCGTGGATTGCGGAAGGGCGGCCATTCGGCTGCCCTTTTTCCGACTCGGGCGTTTCCCACATTGAGCCCTTGCCGGCTGTCGCGCCCCCCCGCGGACGAGGCGAGAGCCGGGAACAACGGGAAGGAACGGTCGACGACATGCGCTGGACTGTACGGATCTGCTTTCTCCTCTTCCTGGCCTGGGCGATCTTCATGATCTCGCCCTTCGTGGGCCTGTACGACCTCGGCAAGGCGGTCGAGGCCAAGGACCTAAACCGGATCGAGGAACGCGTGAATTTCACCGCCCTGAGGGCGTCCCTCTCCCGTCAGATCCTCGGGGAATACCTGAAGGACAAGGACCTGGACGGGGCCGAGCTCGACGTCGCCACCCAGGCGGGAAGCTCCGTTCTCAACCCAGTCGTTGAACAGCTCGTGACGCCCCAGGCCCTGGTCGATCTGTTCGAGGACGGCTGGCCCGAGCGGGCCACGGGCAGAAGCCCGAACGGCGCGAGGGGCGCGGCCGCCGCCCGCCTCCAGCTTGGCTTCGGCTCGCTGGAGCTCGCGTGGAAGACCTTCTTCTTCTCGGAGGCACAGGGTTTCCGGAGCATCACGATCCCGGTTCCTGTCGATCAGCCGAAGGACAGGCAATTCAGGATTACCATGCGTCTGAAGAACCTGACCTGGCGCCTGAGCGGCATCGAACTGCCGGCACCCCTGCGGGAGGAGTTGATCAAGCGCGCGTCCATCGCCTCACGCTGATCTCCAACTCCGGCGCTCCCTTCTTAGGTGAGCGCATCGTGCTTGCGAAGAACCGGGGTCACATTTCGCTCGCGCGACCCGTCGGGTCCGCACGATACGCTGGAGAAACCAGCGGGACGTCCCGGTAGCATTGTCCATGCCCCGGCAAGCGGCGCGCGGCTATTTTCCAGGCTCATCTTCGAGAACAATGAAATATCCGGCTAATGATGAGCAATCATCCAGCCGACGGCTGCCAGAGGAAAAACGGTTCCAAGCAAAAAGCAGATCACGTTCGAGGTCATTACATTCTTCCTCCTTCCGTACAATCAACCTTCTTTTCGTTTTTACGTTCCCGGACACGGCAGAAACGCACACTGCACAGCACTGGCAGCCAAGCTGCAGGAATACGACATGAAAGAGCGAAGGTTCGTCGAAGGAACCCAGCTTTGCGGTTGCCATTGTCCCCGTGACGAGGCCGGGGAGAGGCGATGGACGAAGACGGTTATTCCTTTCGCAAGATCATGGGCGATGCCGAGTTCGTACGGAAAACCCTCATCGTCCTGGGGCTCTCCCTGCTCGCCCTCCTGCTTTGGAAGCTCGCGGATGTCGCGCTTCTAGCGTTCGCGGCCGTTCTCGTCGCGATCATCCTGCGCGCCTTCGCGGACCTGCTCGCACGTTATCTTCGCGTGCCCGAACGCTGGAGCCTGGCCGCCGCGTCCCTGCTCATCTTCGGCCTCTTCGTGGTCCTGGCCATTCTGTTCGGCACTCAGATCCGTTCGCAATTCGCCAACGTGGCCGAGCAGCTTCCCGGCGCCATCGACAGCATCAGCAGGAATTTCGGCTTCGGCTCCGTGACGGACAACCTGAACGACATGCTGAGCGACTTGCCGGCCGGCGGCATCGCGTCGCGGCTTGCCGGCATCGGAGGCACGATCCTCGGCGGCCTGACGAATGCGGTGCTGGTGATCGTGGCGGGCGTTTACATCGCGGCCTCCCCGAACACCTATCTGCAAGGGGCGATCAAGCTCTTTCCGGTCCGCCACCACCTGCGTGTGGAAAGCTCGCTTCGCGCCTCCGGCGAGGCGCTGAGGCTGTGGCTGATCTCACAGCTCATCGCCATGACGTGCGTGGGCGTCCTGTCGACCCTGGCCTATTGGTGGATCGGTCTGCCCTCTCCCTACGCGCTGGGCCTGATCGCGGGGCTGGCGGATTTCATTCCGTTCCTGGGGCCGTTCCTGGGAGCGGCCACCGCCGTCCTGATCGCCTTCACGATGAGCGGCGAGACGGCGCTCTGGACGATCCTCGCCGCGCTGGTCATTCAGCAGATCGAGGGCAACGTCATCCAGCCGCTTGTGACGAAGAACCTCATCGCCACGCCTCCGGCGCTCGCCCTCTTCGCCATCCTGATCGGCAGCGTCCTCTTCGGTACGCTCGGGCTGATCGTCGGCTTCCCGTTGGCCGTGGTCGTCTTCGTGCTCGTGAAGAAGCTCTATGTCCGCGAGACCCTGGGCGAGCCCACAACCATTCCGGGGGAGGACAAGGCAAGACCGGGGGAGGCCGAGGGTTAACGGTCGGCTTCCTCCATCGGCCAGTCCGTGAGCCTTTCGAGGAGCTCCGCCAGGCTGAAATCCTCCTCGGGACCCGCGACCCGGTCCCGCACGGATACCCCGGCAGCATGGACCGTCTCGGGATCGCCTGACACGAGGGGATGCCACCAGGGCAGATCCCGGCCCTCGGAGACGAGGCGGTAGGCGCAGGTTCTCGGCAGCCAGGACAGGCCCCGCACCGTCTCGGGGGTCAGCCGCACGCAATCGGGCACCTTGGCCTGGCGGTTCGGGTAGTCACGGCACCGGCAGGTCCCGCCGTCGAGCAGCGTGCAGGCCACGTCCGTGTAGAGAACCTCGCCCGTGTCCTCATCCTCGAGCTTGACGAGGCAGCAGCGCCCGCAGCCATCGCACAGGCTCTCCCATTCGTCGAGGCTGAGCGCATCGAGCGTCTTGGCGCGCCAGAACGGCAGCTCCTCCGGCTCGGAGCGAAGGTCGTGTGCGGTTGGGGACATGGGCGCTCTGTGGTCTCTCTTTGCGGCGGTTTGAAGGAGGGGTGCGGCAACGCACGTCTACAGACCTTTTCCCCAGGCATGGTACATCTATTTTGAACCGGAGAACCTGTTCGCGAGTTGTTGAAAAGACATTCCATAACGTGCAACCGTTGCCGTTAGAGAAACAAACGATCATAAGCAAGGTCTCAGGTATTCCTGACCCTCCCCCGAAGGACCACCGTGCGCCAGCATCCCTCCACCCCTCTCTCGACACGGATCAAGCGTGCCGCGCTCTGGCTGGACGCGTGGCTGAACTCGTTTCTGTTCCAGAGCGGGCGCGGTCTGGCTTCGGCCTATGAATCCTATTCGGAAAAGATGAAGTGCCTGCGCTTCCGCGGGCCCCTGCGCGTGGTTCTCGACCTGACGAGCGAAGCGACGACCCTGGGCGCCGCCGGCGGCATCGTGATGCTGGCCCTGGCGCTTCCGGCCTTCCGGGAGACCGAGGACGACTGGTTGAAGACCCAGGATCTCGCCGTCACCTTCGTGGACCGCTACGGGCAGGAGGTCGGGCGGCGCGGCCTGCATCTCGACGATTCCTACAAGCTCGAGGATTTTCCGGACTACATGATCAAGGCGGCGCTCTCGACCGAGGACCGGCGCTTCTACGATCACTGGGGCATCGACCCCATCGGCACCTTCCGGGCGCTCCTGGTCAACACCCAGGGCGGCGGCGTGGTCCAGGGCGGCTCCTCCATTACCCAGCAGCTGGCGAAGAACCTGTTCCTGACGAACGAGCGCTCCCTCGAGCGCAAGATCAAGGAAGCCTTCCTGGCCGTCTGGCTCGAATTCCACCTGACCAAGGATGAGATCCTCAAGCTCTATCTCGACCGCGCCTATATGGGCGGCGGCGCCCATGGCGTGGTGGCGGCCGCCGATTATTATTTCGGCAAACCCGCCAAGGACCTGACCCTGGCCGAGTCCGCCATGCTGGCGGGCCTGTTCAAGGCCCCGACGAAATATGCGCCCCACGTGAACCTGCCGGCGGCCCGCGCCCGCGCGAACGAGGTCCTGCGCAACATGGTCGAGGCGGGCTTCCTCACCGAGGGCCAGATCCAGACCGCGCGCCGGAACCCGGCGACCCCAGTGAGCCGTGAGCGCGAAACGACACCCGACTTCTATCTCGACTGGGCCTTCGAACAGGTGAAGGCTTTGGCCGCCGAGAAGAAATTCGGCACCGAGCGCGTGCTCACCGTCAAGACGCCCCTCGACACGTCCCTGCAGCGACATGCGGAAGAGCTTCTCGAAAGCGAACTGCGCCAGAACGGGCGTCAGTATCGCGCGGGTCAGGGCGCGATCGTTGTCATGGATGTCGACGGAGCCGTCCGGGCCATCGTCGGCGGGCGCGATTACGGCCAGAGCCAATTCAACCGCGCCACCAACGGCCTGCGCCAGCCGGGCTCCTCCTTCAAGCCCTTCGTCTATGCGGCCGCTCTGACCACCAATCCCAAGCTCAAGCCCAGTTCGATCGTGGTCGATGCCCCCATCTGCCTCGGCAACTGGTGCCCGCAGAATTACGGCCGCTCCTATGCCGGTTCGATGCCCCTGGTCTCGGCCCTGGCGCGCTCGATCAACTCCATCCCGGTGCGGATGTCGGTGGAAATCGGCAAGGGCAACGCGAAGGCCGGCCGCACCGTCATTATCGACACCGCCAAGCGCATGGGCCTGACCCATCCGCTGGCGAACGAGGCTCCCCTTCCCATCGGGGCCGCCGAGGTGACGCCGATCGACATGGCGTCATCCTATGCGGTGTTCGCGAATGGCGGCTATCGGGCCGATCCCTACGCCGCATGGGAAGTGCGTAACTCCTCGGGAGAGGTGATCTACCGGCACGATCGCGACACGCCGCCCAAGCAGGTGCTGGAAACCCGCGTCGTCAACGACATGAATTTCATGCTCAACAAGGTGGTCACCGAAGGCACCGGCCGCCGCGCGGGCCTCGACGGGATTCCCACGGCGGGCAAGACCGGCACGACCAACGCCTACAAGGACGCCTGGTTCGTGGGCTTCACCGGCAATCTCGTTGCCGCCGTCTGGTACGGCAACGACGATTCCAAGCCCATGAACAACATGACCGGCGGCACCCTGCCGGCCCATACGTGGCACGAGGTGATGGACTTCGCCCACCAGAATCTGGAGATCCGGCCGATTCCCGGCGTCGATCCCGGTCCCTTCGCCCGCGTCGCCACGTCGAGCCGCCCGGCGGCGGACCAGGCGCAGGGCCCGATGCCCGCCTTCCTGGCCGGCACCCTGTCCCGGAAATCCTTTGAGGTTCTGGGAGGGATCGGCACCCTGTTCCAATCCGCCGAGCGCTCCATATCCACCGCGAAGGAAAGCGGCGTTCCGCGGATGACGGGCTCCGTCGAAGCGTCCCGCCAAGTGGCGATGCCGTAACGATGACGACCGAGGCTCTATTGACGAACGCCCCCGGGGCGGGTTCGATGCGCGTGTCCGATGCCGCATCCAAGCCCGTGACTTTTCGATCCATCCCTACCGCATTGCTGGTTGTGTATGCGGTTCTTCTCGCGCTCGGGCTGGGACTGGGCTCGACCTATTGGATCCTCAAGGGCGAGCCGCCTTTCGGCAGATTGCGCATCGGCCCATGGACGGCCTGGCCGGCCCTCGGCTCGACCTCGGCCGATCCCTATATGCGGGCGATCCTGGCCAAACGCGGCGATGTTCCCCTGGCGACCGGCGAAGGCCTGGGCTTCACGGCGAAGACCGACAGCGAAGGCAGGGATCTCGATTCCGCCTGCACCTATCGCGTCGGTTCGGTGGCCCCGACAGCCCGCCTCTGGACCTTTTCCGTCTACGATCAGAATGGCCGCCTTCTCCAGACCGAACTGGGACGGAGCAGCTTCACCTCCGCAGAGCTTCTGCGCGACGACGAGGATGGCTTCGAGATCGCCCTCTCCCGCAACCTCCAGGACGGCAACTGGCTCCAGCTTCCGCCTTCGGGCAGGTTCAGCATCGTGCTCAGGCTCTACGACACGCCCGGCGCCGCGGGGACGGGGCTGACCGAGAGCGTCTTTCCATCGATCCAGCGCGTGGAGTGCGGCGCATGAGGGGCTGGGGCCGCTTTCTGATCGCCACTCTCTGCGGCCTCGTGCTGGCCGCGGGCGTGCACATCGCATCCATTCTGGCAACGCCGTATCTTGCCGAGCATGACGCCTTCTCGAAGGTTCAATCGACGCTCGCGGCCGACGAGGCGCAGATCATCAGCGCTCCGGGCGGCACGGATACCTGGATGCCCCTGCCCGATCCGGCGGTCGCGGTCGCAGCCTGCGCGTTCGATCTGCGGAACGGCGCGATTCGGGTTTCGGCCCAGACCGGACCGAACCTTTTGTCGTTTTCCTTTCACCGGAAATCGGGCGGCGTGTTCTTCGCCGTTACGGACCGTGCCGCCGTGCGCGGAGAATTGGAAATCGTCGCCATGACAGCGCGTCAGCTCGATGAGGCGCGGGCGGCGGAAGACGAGAACGAGCCCTCCCGCGACGTGCGGATCGTCGCTCCCGAGCAGCAGGGTTTCGTCATCGTGCGGGTGGCGGCTCCCACCGCCAGCCAGCGGCCGCAGGCCGAAGAGACCGCGAAAGCCGTCTCCTGCATCACCGAACAGACAGATTGAACCGAGCACACCATGCCCTGGCGTCCAATGACCGCGCGGGATCTCGCGCAGGTGCAGATCCTGGCGGACACGATTCATGTCGATCACCCGGAGGACAGGCAAGTCTTCGAGGAACGCCTGCGCCTCTATCCGCAAGGCTGCCTCGCCCTCGAGGAGAGTGGGCACCTTCTCGGCTATGCGCTCACCCATCCCTGGCATTTCGGGACGCCGCCCGCGCTGAACTCACGCCTGGGACAGATCCCGGGCGATGCCACGACCTATTACGTCCATGACGTGGCGCTGCTGCCCTCGGCCCGCGGCAAGGGCCACGCCGGGCAGGTGGGCGAACGGCTCCTCCGCCACGCGCGGGACGCCGGCTTCGACAATCTCTCACTGGTTGCCGTCAACAACTCGCAGGCCTTCTGGGAGCGGTTGGGCTTTCACGTCAGGAAAGTTCCCGGTCTCGAGGCGAAACTCCTCACATACGGACCGGATGCGGTGCTGATGGCGCGCGAGGTGCCGCGGGCCCTCGCCTGACGCGAAAAGCGTCTCGCTTCGACAAAAACTCAAGAGAAACTACGAGCGCCGACGGCCCGGACGGTTGCTGGCGTAGGGATGGGACGGGCCAGGACTCGGCTCGGGCCGCTCGTAGCGCACGCCCGTAAAGAGGAGAATTTCGCCTCGCGGCTCGTCTGCATTCAAGTGCGGACGTTGCGGCCTGTCGGCGACATCGGGAAAAGCGATCACCACTCCTGGCGATCTCGTCCACGCATCCTGCATTGTCTTTTCCTCTCACGTTCTGAAATCTGTCACTGCAACTCGCTCACGAAAAAAGCCTTATGGTTAACAGACCGTTTCCTGGACGTGGGGGACGTCGGAAAAACGCCAGGTCTCGCAAGAAAACAACAGTGACGGCAGCGCTTGAGTTCCGGGATTCACGAATGTGTGTGTGCCCTCGCGCACATCGAAGGCGCCCATTTCGAAAGTGCGCCCCGAAGAGCGCATCCGCCGGGCGGCATAAAGATCCGCTTAACCGCCGCTCTCTAGGGTTTCAGCGGGGCTACGCTGGAGAAGGTGTTGGATATGGCGTCCTCTGCGAACCCGGGTCTCTGGCCCGCCTTGTCCGACTTGAGTGGCGCGGATGCCTGCGCGGCCCTTCTCAAGGTCAATGCGGAGATGTTCGCCGCCGCGCCCGCACGGGACCGCGAGAGCATCGAGACCTTCGAGGCGCTGGCGCTGGGCTTCCTGCCAAAGGCCGACCACGCCACCCTCCTCGAGATCGCGCAGATCCTCGCGCGCTGCCAGGACACACCGCCCTCCGTTCTCGACTATCTGCGCCGGCACCTGCCGGAATCGCGTGAGACCGTCCCACTGCAAGGCGCATCATCGCCTGCTTGCCGCCTCGACAGGCGTCTGTTCGCAACGGCAGCGGGACGTGCGCAGCTTGCCTCGCGCGACCGTCTCGACGAGGCCGATATCGAGCGCCTGCTGGTGCTTCGGGAGGAATCCTGCGAGGACACCCTCGCGGCCAATCCGGCATTCCCGCCCTCGATGCCGACCTTTCATGAACTGGTCCGGCGGGCGGTCGAACGCCCTGCCCTCGCCCGCATCCTCCTTCGGCGCGGCGATCTCTCCGCGACGCAGGAATCATGCCTCTATCTGGCCGCCGACCGGGAGCGGCAGCGGCACATCCGGGAGACGATCGCGACCTTGCTCGCGCCCGTCCGCGCGCCGTCCTGCCGCCTTGCGGAGCACGATGTGGCGGCGCTGCGCAAGGCCGCGAACGAGGGCGATGTTCCAGGCTTCGAGCGATGGCTGACGCGAGCCTTCGGCTTCCCGGACCCCGTTGACTGGCGCCTGCTTCAGACCGGCCGCCATCCGCTCCTCGCTGTGGCGCTGAAGGCGTTGGGAATGCCCGAGCGGGATGCGATCCGCATCCTCCTGACCCTGCATCCCGCACTCTCCTATCCGCTCTCGGAAATCCGCAGGCTCGTGCGCACCATGCGGGAGGTCCCCGGCCCGGTCGCTCTCGTCCTCGTGGAGGCGATTCTGGGCGCGAAAGCGCTCCGCGAGGCGAGCAGGGCGTTCTAGAGCCTTTTCCATGAACTTCGGTTCACGGAAAAGGCATTTGTTGTTTGAGAAAGACGCCTTTTCTTCGCAAAACCGGCATCCACTTTTGCGGAAAAGGCTCTAGCGCATCGTGCGGAAAAGTGGACCCGGTTTTCCGCCCTGAGCGATGCGCTCATTCCAAGAAGAGAGCCTCGGACGTGACCTCGAATCCAGATCCGATGCCCACTTTTGTGTTCGAGGGCCTAGGACTCTGGCGCGAGATCGAGGAAGTGGCGGCCCTGGCGGTCATCCACCTCCACCAGCCAGAGATCGGAATCGAAGCGCTGCTCCCGGGCCATCCGCTCCTCCACGTCGAGAGGGGTCACGCCCTGCAGGATCGGCGCGAAGAGGCGCTCGCCGCTGTCGTCGACGAAGAGCTGCGGCGCGGGCCCGTAGAGGCTCGCCGTCCCGTCCAGATGGTCGAGTTTGACGAAGATCGCTCCGGCCTCGGCGGCGCCGCGCTTGCGCAAGGCGGCCTCCACGCCCTCGACGCCGCAGCGGCGCAAGTAGGCGGATACGAAGAAATCGGAGCGGAGACGAGCCATTACTGAACGGCAATGCCCGAGGCGGCGGAGAGTTCGCGCATCGTGCGCGGGCCGAAGGTGCCGGTGACGGGAAGACGCCGGTCCTGCTCGAAGCGCTCGATCGCCTGGCGGGTTCCCGGTCCCGTCATCCCGTCGACCTTCACGCCATAGCCCAGCCGTGCGAGGGCGCGCTGGCCGGAGAGCACGGCATCGCCACCGTCGGTCCGGCCCACATTGGCGGGCGGCGTCGGAACCGGGCCGCCGAGGCGGATCATTTCCGCAATGGGATCGCGCACCGTCGCCGCGCGGCTCTGCGCCGGTGGGGGAACCGATGCCTGTACCGCCGCCTGCTGTGGTCGCTGCGGCGCGGGAGCCGGCACACCGTTGTTGCGGATCAGGTCCGAGATCCCGCTGCGTGGCGCAGGGCGCGACGGGGAAGCGGCGGGGGCCGCTTCGACCGCAGCCGGCGGCTCGCCCTGCTCGTGCACGGCTAGTGCCTGCATCTCGTGAGCCTCGGCCCCGGGCCGCGCCGGCGGCAGGGGCTGCGTCGGCTCGGCATGCGCGGCAGCGGGGACCGATGCGGCCACGGGCGGCTCGTGATGCGAGAACAACGGCGCGGGATGACGGGTGCTCTGCGACAGCAGGGCATTCCAGGCGATGGCGCCCGCGCAGGCCGCCAGGAGCATGGAGGCCGCCACGCGTCCGGGATGCTTCAGAGCGTGAGCCGCCAGCCGTTCGCCCATGCCGATCTTGCGCGGAGGCCTTTTCGACGCTCGCTTCGACTGCGGACGCGGCGAAGCCTTCCGCCGCACGACGGCGGGCAGGTCGAAATCGTCATCGGTCTCGGCAGCGAAAGCATCACGCACAACAATCATCCCATACGTTGAAGGAGCAGCACGACGATCGGGCGCCGACGCCACGTGACGGACCCCGGTCGAGGCCGGGGATCACGGGCGGGAGCACCCAAGGCCGCTCCTCCCTCTTGTTGGCGAAAGCGTGGCAGACGCCCATTAAACGAACGCTTAAGCACACGCCTCCTCGGCTCCGAAGCCGCGACAACCCTTGGCAGAATGACGCCCGGCGCGTGTCCCGGCAAGGCGATGACCCGGGCTTTTTCCTTACAAATCAAAGATCTTAACGGCCGGGCCCGAAACGGTCGAGCCTTTAACCCTTCGTTCACCCTGTTCCGAAATTCCACTCCGCTCGCCTACGCGGGCTCGGTGCCGTACGTTATGATGCATCACCTTTGATCTTTCGATTGGCACCGGCAATCGCCTTATGTTTTCGATTTTGCGTTTCATCCTCATCGTTGGCGTGATTTTCTATTATTCGCCCGTCCGTCAGCGCGGCGAAGGGCCCAATTCGGTCCAGAATTTCTTCTCGCCGAAGAGCGTGGAGCAGGCGACGCCCGTGGCGTCGAAGCCTGCGGCGGACGGATCGGCGGGCCATCTCGAAACCGTGTGGCAGGCGCTGCCCGAGAACGCCAGGCAGGCCGTCGTCGACAAGATCCTCACCACGTCCGGCCTGACGCCCCCGGCCGCGAAGCCGTCGGACACCCTGCGGCCGGAAGACCGCGCCCCCTCGACGCACCGGCCGCGCGGCTGATCGTGGTCGGCCCCCGGTCGCCAAACGCCCACGCAATGATTATATGACCGGCAGACAAAGCGGGACTGCCATGCTGCCGACCATTGACGAGATCGTCTCCAACTTCGAGCTGCTCGACGACTGGGAAGAGCGCTATCGCTACGTGATCGAGCTGGGGCGGATGATGGATCCGCTTCCCGCGGAGGCCCATACCGACGCCAACAAGGTGAAGGGCTGCGCGAGCCAGGTCTGGATCGACATGCGTCTCGACCGCTCCCGGGGCAAACCCGCGCTCCATCTCCTCGGAGACAGCGACGCCCATATCGTGCGCGGCCTCGTCGCCCTCATGATCGCGCTCTACGACGGCAAGACGCCGGAGGAGGCCCTCTCCACCGACGCCCTCGCCCTGTTCAAGGAGCTCGGCCTCGCGGAGCATCTGACGCCACAGCGGTCGAACGGCGTCAGGTCCATGGTCGAGCGCATCCGCCGCGACGCCCAGATCGCCCAGGCGGCTCTCTAGAGCAAATAGCATTCTGGCGGGATCAGAATGCTTGGTCTCTCTTGGATGAAGCATCGTTCTTCGCGAAGAACCGGCCCCCACTTCCCGTGTTCGATGCTCGAACGTGTCGGTTTGAGCATCTTTGCGCGCAAATTCGGTTTCCACTTCCCGCGTCCCATGCTCTAGACGCGCCCGCCTTCGATCACGACGGCCTGCCAGGCCCCGATTCCGCGCGCGATAGCGGGGCCCCTCGCCGTGGACTCGATGCCGTAATGCTCCGCAAGACGGGCCAGGGCGAGGCGCACCACGACCTTTGCGGAGCGCTGTGGCCAGCCTCGCTCCCGCTCGATCAGCTCCAGGCCTTTGAGGAATCCGCAAAGATCCATCAGGAGATCGCTGAAATCCGACCCGACCGCCGCGAAGGCATGCCGGATGCGCTGGCGGGCGGCGATCATGCGGTCCGTGGCTTCGGAAGGCGATGCGGGGCCGCCGCCCGTCGGGACCGCGTCCCATCGGGCGGTAACGCCCGGCAACAGGCCCGCCAGCATGATGTCCGTGCGCAGCCTCTCGCCGGCCTGGTAGGCCGCCTCGTCGATCAGCGGCGCACCGGTCCGGTCCTTGCGGCGGCGCAGCCAATCGAGCGGGCTCTCCTCCGCATCCATCCGGACGCGCGCCGGACCCGTTTCGGCCTCGATCGTGGCATTCACGACATCGCGATGCTGGCTCAGGAAATCCGCCTCCTGCGCGTGTCCCGCCGCGCGCCGGAGATGGCAGCGCCCGGCCTCGCTCAAGGACAGCATCTCCCGCCCCGCCGCGCCGCGCCAGACCGCCAGATCCTGCCGGACGAGCGCCTCCGCATCCGCCCGCCCGAAGCGCCCGGCTCCGACCGAGATTCCTGCGCGTTTCCTGTGGACGATGACACTGCCCTCGTCGGTCGGATCCACCAGGACGCATGTTTCCGCAGCATTCAGTACAGCCAGTAGTCGTTGTGCCGCTCGCGAGAGGCAATCCGCCCCTCTGCTCTGGGTTGCGGATGCGTCCCGCCCTCTCGCCGGCCTTGTTCCCTTGATCTTTCCCGGTGACCGGCCCTTGCGACGTCCCGCCGGGGCAGTGCCTTGAGGAAGTCGTTCTTTATCACTTTTGTTCATGATTTGTTCTCGAAAACAAAGAAAGAAAGGTTCACCCCTCCGCTTCTGATAGTGGGCGCATATTCCTAGTTGTCAACGGGATTCAAAACTGTTGATAAGACCGGGGATAAGTCGGACAGCGCCCTTCCCGGGCCCATTGGCGCCAAGAAGTGAACATTCTCTCGCGCGAGTCGCCCATAGGTCGCCTATGCGAAAAGCCGCCCGAAGGGGCGGCTTTCCAAGGTCTTCTCCGTCAAGCGGCTTAGCTGCTGCTGCGCGACGAACGGCGCTTCCGGCGCTGCTGGCCGAGGCCCATTTCCTTGGCAAGCTCGGAGCGGGCCTTGGCGTAGTTCGGAGCCACCATCGGGTAATCGACCGGCAGAGCCCACTTTTCGCGGTACTGCTCGGGAGTCATGTTGTATTGCGTGCGCAGATGACGCTTCAGCGACTTGAACTTCTTGCCGTCCTCCAGGCAGACGATGTAGTCAGGAGTGACGGACTTCTTCACCGGAACGGCGGGCTTCGGAGCTTCGACCGGAGCTTCGACGGTGCCGCCGCCGACGCGCATGAGAGCGGAGTGGACTTCGTTGATCAGCGTGGGCAGGTCGCCCGACGGAACAGAGTTGTTGCTCACGTACGCCGATACGATGTCCGCAGCCAGCTCAATGTAGTTTGACGCAGCGATATTGTCGCTCATTTTGATTTTCTTCCTTTCCGGCCCTCAATGACAGCTCAAATGCCTTTCAGCCTGGAATTCTGAGCAGTCATCGCGCAAGCAATGCTTGCCTCTTTCTTAAACCGCACTGTAAACGCGCGGCAATCGTTCCTGTCCGATCAGGTATGTCAAATTCGTTTGAAACACAAGATCAATAAAAGGAAAACTTTGGAAAACTTGGGGTCAACTTTCAGTGTGCAATAAACCCAGGTTTAACGGACGGGAAACCCACCAACGCCTCGAAGCAGCACAATATTGAATTCGGCGCTCTGTGAATCAGAAGAAGTAGCTATAATGGCGCCGCCCTACGGACAAGCATACCGCGCGGCAACGCCCCGGCACGGACCCCACATGGGGAATCCGAGTTATGTATGCATAATCGCCCTGCCCTAAGCCTCCGATCCGGATGATTTCATGAAACTCGAGCGCCCCCCGTCCAATCGCCTCCTGCCCCCCGCGCCGGTCACGCCCGCAAGGCCGCACGGCTTCGACGTGCACGGGGTGGCAATCCAGGATCCGTATGCCTGGCTCAAGGCGGAGAACTGGAAGGACGTGCTGAAGGACCCGGCCGCCCTCGATCCGGCCATCCGCAAAGCCCTCGAGCAGGAAAACGCCTATACCTCCGCAGCCTTCGCCGGGACCGAGGACTTCCAGGCCCGGCTCGTCGCCGAGATGCGCGGGCGCATCAAGGAGGATGATTCCACCGTTCCGCAACCCGACGGCCCGTTCGCCTATTTCAGCCGCTACCGCGAAGGCGGGCAGCATCCTCTCGTCTGCCGCCAGCACCGGGACGGCGGCGGCGAGGCCATCATGATCGACGGGGACAAGGAGGCCGAGGGCTACGCCTTCTTCGATCTGGGCGGAGCGGATCATTCGCCGGACCACAAGCTCCTGGCCTGGGGTTCGGACGTGAAGGGCTCCGAGTATTTCACGATCCGCGTCCGCGACCTCGGGTCCGGCACGGATCGTCCCGACGAGGTGCCCCAGACATCCGGGGGCGTGGTGTGGCTCAACGACAGTTCCGGCTTCTATTATGTCGAGCTCGACGAGAATCACCGCCCGGTGCGCGTCCGGCGCCATCTCCTCGGTTCGGATACGGCCGAGGATCAGACCATTTACGAGGAGAAGGATCCGGGCTTCTTCGTGAAGCTCGGCGTGACCCAGTCGGACGCCTTCGTGCTGATCGAGGCCAGCGACCATGAAACCTCGGAGGTCTGGCTCCTCGACCGGTCCGACGCCGCCGCGCGCCCTCGTCTCGTCGAGGCGCGCACGCCTCAGCTGCAATACGACGTGGAGCATCACGGGGACCGCCTGATCATCCTCACCAATGCCGACAGGGCGGAGGACTTCAAGATCGTGACGGCCCCGGTGGACGCCCCTGCGCGTACGAACTGGACCGATCTCATCCCCTACCGCCCGGGAATCATGATTCTCTCGGTGGTGGCGCTCGCTCGCTATCTCGTCCGTCTGGAGCGCGAGAATGCCAGCCCCCGGATCGTGCTGCGCGAGATCGCCACCGGTCGGGAGGAGAGTATCGCCTTCGACGAGGAGGCCTATTCCCTCGGGTTCACGCCCGGCTACGAGTTCGACACGGACGTGATCCGCTACCATTACTCGTCCCTGACGACCCCGAACGAGGTGACCGACTACAATCTTCGGACAGGTGAACGGACGCTGCGGAAGCGCCAGGAGGTTCCGAGCGGCCACAACCCGGCAGATTATGTCACCCGCCGCCTCTTCGCCACGGCGCCGGACGGAGAGCAGGTGCCGATCTCGATCCTGCACCGCCGGGAGACGGTGCTCGACGGCTCGGCCCCCTGCCTGCTCTACGGATACGGTTCCTACGGCATGTCGATGCCTGCGAGCTTCCGCACGAGCATCTTGTCCCTGGTGGACCGGGGCTTCGTCTATGCTATCGCCCATATCCGAGGCGGCACGGAAAAGGGATGGCGCTGGTATCTCGACGGAAAGCGCGAAAAGAAGACCAATACTTTCAAAGACTTCATTGCCTGTGGCGAGGCACTGGCCAAGGCCGGCTATACCTCCCGGGGGCGGATCGTGGCCCATGGCGGTAGCGCGGGCGGAATGCTGATGGGAGCCGTCGCCAACATGGCACCGGACCTCTTTGCCGGAATCATCGCCGAGGTCCCCTTCGTGGACGTGCTCAACACCATGCTGGACGCCGAGCTGCCTCTCACCCCGCCGGAATGGCCCGAATGGGGAAATCCGGCCGCCGACGAGACGGCCTTCCGGACTATCCTGTCTTATTCGCCCTATGATAACATAAAGCCTCAGGCCTACCCGGCGATTCTGGCGCTGGCCGGCCTGACGGATCCGCGCGTGACCTATTGGGAGCCCGCCAAATGGGTCGCACGGCTGAGGGCAACGATGACGGGCGGCGGCCCCATCCTGCTCAAGCTCAACATGGACGCGGGTCACGGAGGCGCTGCAGGCCGGTTCGACCGGCTCGAGGAGGTCGCGCTGGCCTACACCTTCGCGCTCGCATGCACGGAGGGCTTCGCGGGCCGACCGCAAGTCTGACCTAAGCCGGAGTTGCCGCGCGGGGGGTGTGAGCGGCTCCAACCGTCGGGAACGTACATTCATGATGAATCGAGTCGATTCAGACTTAACGGACGACGTCACTCCGGAGCAGCGCCTCGCAGAGCTGGAACGGCGCGCGGTACAGGCCGAAACAGCGCTTCGCCTCAACGCGGCGAAGCTGCGCATGGCGCTCGACGTGAGTCGGCTCGGCGCGTGGCAATGCGACCAGGAAACGGGCGAGGTCACAGGCACCCCGGCTTTCAAGGCCTATTTCGGATTGCCGCCCGATGCGCCCCTCACCTATGACGGGCTGCGGGCGATGTTCCATCCCGACGACGTGGCGCGGATCGATCAGGCGGTTTCCTATGCGCTGAAGACGAGGACCGACTTCAACATCGAGCACCGCATCATTCGCGCGGACGGACGCCCCGGCCGCATTCACGTTCGTGGCGGGGTGATCGCCCAGAACGGCAAACCAGTCTACACGCTGGGCGTCGTGCAGGACATCACGGAGCGGGACAGAGCCAGAGAGGAGATCACCCTCGCCCAGCGCCGCCAGGAATTCCTGCTGGAGCTCAACGACCAGCTCGGCACCCTGGACGACCCGCATCAGATCATGGAGACGGCGGCGCGGCATCTGGCGCGCTTTCTCGATATCGATGCGGCCAGCTACGGCGAGGTCTTCGAGGAGCGCGGCGACATCGTCGTCGAGCGCGAATGGTCGAAGGGCATCATCTCCAACGAAGGCAAGGTGGAGAAGTTCGACCAGCTCGCCGAATTCGAATTGTTCGCCCTCAGGCATGGCGAGCCGGTTATCGTCGAGGATGTCAAGGCGGATCTCCGGCTGCGCGGCGACGCGCATCAGGCGCGTTACACCAATATGAACATCAGATCGCTCGTCTGCATGCCCGTGCTCAGGAGCGATCATCTCAAGGCGGTGCTCTCCACGAGCTCCGCCGCTCCGCGGGTCTGGACGGGCGAGGACGTGGCGCTCATCGAGGATGTCGCGGAACGGACCTGGCTCGCCATCGAGAAGTCGCGCGCGGAACGAGGCCTGCGGGAGACCGAAACACGGTTCGGCATCATCGCGGAATCGCTGCTCGTCTGGATTGTCGACCCGAACATCAGCCTGACCTATGCCAACGAACGCTGGGCGAAGTATTCCGGCCTCCCGCCGGAAGAGGCCCTTGGCCATAGCTGGATGCAGGCGATCCATCCCGACGACATGGCGCGCATGCATGACGAGCTGAAGAGCGTCATGGCGGACCGTACGCCCTATGCGACCGAGGTCCGCTACCAGTCTCACACGGGCGCCTATCGCTGGCACCTGATCCAGGCGGAGCCGTTCTACAAGGAGGGCGAGTTCAGCGGCTGGGTCGGCACCAGCGTCGACATTCACGACCTCAAGGAAACGGAAGCGGCCCTGCGCCTCAGCGAGGAGCGCCTCTCGCTCGCCCAGCAGGCCGCAGGCATCGGCGTCTTCGACTGGGACATGACGACCGGCCACATCACCTGGACCGCCGAGCAGGAGCGCCTGTTCGGAATCGCTGCCGGCACGTTCAAGGGAGACATCTCCGGCTGGGAAGACAAGGTTCACCCCGACGATCGGGCGACAACCAACCGGGTCATGTACGACGCCATTGCCCGCCGCGACACGGAGCTGAGCCTGATCTATCGAGCGCAGCCATCCGAAGGCAGCACCCGCACATTCCATACGATTGCGTCCGTCATCTACGACGCCGACGGAAAGCCGGTGCGCATGGTCGGCACGAACATCGACGTGACGCACGCCAGGCAGGCGGAAGAGCGCCAGCACCTTCTGATCCGGGAGCTCCACCACCGCGTCAAGAACACCTTGGCGACGGTGCAGGCCATCGTGGGCTCGACCGCGCGCACGTCGTCCAGCATCGACGAGTTCTATCAAGGCTTCGTCGGACGCATCGTGTCGCTCGCGCGCACGCATAACCTCCTGACGGAAGACCTCTGGCAGCGCGCCGATCTTCATGAGCTCGTAGAGACCGAGCTCGGCCCCTATGAAGACGAGGCCCGCAATCGCATCCTCATCGAGGGACCGCATGTGGACCTTCCGTCGGAGGCGGCCGTGCCCATCGGCATGGCGATCCACGAGCTCACGACCAACGCGGCCAAGCACGGCGCTCTATCGACGTTCGGCGGGCAGGTGGAGGTTCGCTGGTCCATTGAGACCGACGGGGACGGCCCCATGCTCCACTTTGCCTGGACGGAGAATGGCGGACCGCGCGTCGCCACCCCAGGCCGGCAGGGCTTCGGCTCGCGCCTGCTGCAGCGCGTGCTGTCGACGCAGCTGCAGGCTCAGGTGAACATGGACTTCCCGGAAGAAGGCCTCCATTTCACGATGAGCATGCCGATTCCGGGAGCGCCGCCCCTTTTCAACCCGGACGCCTAGGGCATCGGACGTGAAAACCGGGTCCACTGTGCCGCACGATGCGCCAGAGCATCGGACGCGGGAAGTGGAATTCACTTTTGGATCGAATCCGATGCTCCAACCTTGGAAAGAGCACATCGTTCTCGCGAAAAACCGGATCCACTTTTTCGCACGATGCGCTAGAGCCTTTTCCATGAACTTCGGTTCACGGAAAGGCATTTGTTGTTTGAGAAAGACGCCTTTTCTTCGCAAAACCGGCATCCACTTTTGCGGAAAAGGCTCTAGGAACGGCTCGCTGGCTACGACTGACGCCGCCGCGCGGCGATGCCGTCGATCCGGATAGCTTTCAGATGGCGGAGGAAGGGCTTCCGGTCATCCGCCGACGCGATGAGGAGACATCATGTTGTTGAGCGCAAACCGATCGCATCTTCTCGTGGTGGATGCGCAGGCCAGGCTCATGCCCGCCATTCACGAAGGAGACGCGATGCTCCGGAACATCGGCATCCTGCTGCAGGCGGCCTCCCGGCTCGGCGTGCCCGTGACGGTCACGGAGCAATATCCAAAGGGTCTCGGACCGACGGTCGAAGCCGTATCCGAAGCTCTTCCGGCTTCGACGCCGGTTCTGTCGAAGACGAGCTTCTCCTCGGCCGGCGACCCGTCGATCACTGAGCGTGTTTCGCTGCTTCGCGGGGAAGGACGCGGCCAACTCGTGATCTGCGGGGCCGAGGCGCATATCTGCGTGCTGCAGAGCGCACTCGCCTTCAAGGAGATGGGTCTCGACGTCTACGTGGTCGCCGATGGGGTTTCGAGCCGCTCGCTGCACAGCGTCCAGGCGGCCTGCGCGCGCCTGCTTCATGCGGGCTGCCACTGGGTCACGACGGAGATGGTCGCGTTCGAATGGATGGAGAGGGCCGCGACCGAGGATTTCCGGGCCCTCGCGCCACTGTTCAGGTAACGGAGCTTTCGCCTTCCCCACCGGAAGCGATAAAGGCCTTCAGCTCGTCGAGGGACTGGAAGTGGAAAACGCCCTTGGGGGTCTGCGCCTCGATGGAGCCGTCGGAGAACATGACATAGGTATTGTCGCCGGAATTGTACGTGCCGACGACGGTGGCGCCGGGGCGCGGGGCCTCGCCGGCCTTCTCCTCACCGGCCTTCTCCTCGGCGACCTCTTCCTCGAGCGCGGCGGCAGGTTTCTCGCCTCCGGAAAACGGCTCGAGGCCGCGCTCCGCTTCGATGTCTTTCCCGTGCGTGTCCGCGTCCTGCTCGACGGCCGGCAACGGACCGGCCGGAATCTCACGGGGCTCGTCGCGCTCCCGCTCATCCCGATGCTCTTCCTCTGGCTCCGCCAGCTTGGGCTCATCGGCGAACAAGGACGTCTCGGCCGCCCTGTCGCGGAGTTCGACGGTGGTTTCCTCCCGGCGTTCGGCGAGCAGGAAATCCGGAACCTTGACCTCGAATTCGTCCTCCTCCGGACGCGCCTTGTCGTCGACAGTCGGTCCGGACGGACGGGTTTCGCCGGCCTTTTCCCCATCGGCTTCCGCGCGGCTTCCGGCTGCGGGCTCAGATCCTTCGCCCTGCGGGAAAAGCGGCAGGTCCGGCTGGGCCGCCTCCGGCTCCGCGGTCCCGCCGCGGCCGAACATGCGCCCGCCCAGCAGGCCTCCGGCGAGAGCGGCCGCCGAGAGCCCGTTCGTGGAGGCGGAGGCCTCGTCACGAACCGCTTCGTCGTAACCGATCTGAAGGCGGGCGAGCTCGGACTGGATGCGCGCGAGCTTCGATACGGCCGCCGTGATCCCGAGCAGCAGCGCGCCGCAAGCGGCGCTGAAGCTGCCGGCGATCACCATCGTCCAGCCACGTTCTATCAGAACGATGTCCCATCCGAAGAAAGCAGCCAGCAACCCGCCAACGATCATCGCAAAAGCGAGGGCCAGAAGAGCGATGATCATGCCGTCTCCATTATACGCAAAACAAGGTTTTCAAGCGGAAAGCTATGCCTCTATAGGCGAAAGGCAACCTCATGAAAAGATTGGGCAGAAAAAAGTCCGGGCCTGGGCCGTTGCCCTTGGGCCCGGGGAGCTTTAACTAACCATCACAGGTCGCTCAATCCAAAGGAGACGCCGATGTCGTTCACTCTGCCCGAACTGCCCTATGCTTATGATGCCCTGCAGCCCTACATGTCGCGCGAAACTCTCGAGTTTCACCACGACAAGCACCATGCGGCTTACGTCAACACCGGCAACAACCTGCTGAAAGGCACGGAATTCGAAGGCAAGAGCGTCGAGGAGGTCGTGAAGGGCTCCTACGGCAAGAACCAGGCTCTCTTCAACAATGCCGGCCAGCACTACAACCACATTCACTTCTGGCTTTGGATGAAGCCCAACGGCGGCGGCGCGCTGCCCGGCAAGCTCGAGAAGAAGATCGTCGAGGATCTCGGCTCCGTCGACAAGATGAAGGAAGACTTCATCCAGGCGGGCGTCGGCCAGTTCGGCTCCGGCTGGGCCTGGCTCGCCGTGAAGGACGGCAAGATCACCGTCATGAAGACTCCCAACGGCGAGAACCCGCTGGTCCACGGCGCTCAGCCGATCCTCGGCTGCGACGTGTGGGAGCATTCCTACTACATCGATTACCGCAACCGCCGGCCCGACTATCTCAAGGCCTTCCTCGAAAACCTGGTGAACTGGGAGCATGTCGAGGAAATGTTCGAAGCGGCGACGAAGTAATCCCTCGTTTATCGTTGCGTCATGCGGGCCCCCTTGCGGGGCCCGTTCTGTTTGCGGCGCTTGCGCATCGTGCGGAAAAGTGGACCCTGCGTGTCGCTCCGAACGATGCTCCGTCAAAGAGAAAGAGCAAGCCTTCTGATCCCGTCAGAAGGCTTGCTCTATGGTCCGGGAACGAGCCTGATCGCCTGCTCCTCCAGAACTGCGCCGAAGGCGCCGGACTTCAGATAATCCAGTTCGGCAATCCGGCTTTCGACTGCCGGATCGAGTCCGCGCAGCTCCTCGTCCACATAGCCCGGGTGACACATGACGAGCGGTCTCGGCCCCATATGCGAGAAGGCGACATTGAAGATCCGCCCGGCCGGAACGGACAGGTCGAACGGCGCGAACCCGGAAAAGCCCCGGTTCGTCATGAAGCCCGCCGCATGCGCGTCGCGGGAAAAGCCCTGGGCGAAGCCTTTGACGACCAGTGCCTTGGCGCGTCCGACGGGGCGGCGCAGGATCGACGTCGCCGCATCAGCGGGATCGCGCAGCCAGACGCGCCCGGCATGGCCCCTCTCCCGAAGCGTCAGGAGCAGCGCCCCCCTCACCCCGGGCAGCACATGCACGTGCTGATGCCCGTCGACGAAGGAGGGCGGTTCCCCGTGCGCGTCTTCGAAGGCATCGAGCTGACGCGCGATCTCGTCCCGGATTTCGGTCCCTTTCAGCTGCCCCCGGACCGCATGGGTCAACAGCTCCTTGAGCGGGGGAAAGCACCCGGCGGGGGCAAGCCGTGCCATGGCGCCCAGAGGCGCGCCGGTCGTGAGATTGAGATGAAGGCCGATCCCGATACGGCCCTTCAGCGGCGCGAGATCCCGCGCGGTCCGCCGCCAGCCGGGCATGTTGGTCATGGCGCCCGTCGCCGACAGGCGGCCCATCGCCGCGAGTTCCGCGATCCCCCGGCTGACGCCGTCGCTCAGGCCATAATCGTCGGCGCAAAGAATGACGCTGCGAAATGAAGGCATGGCTTTCCTGAAATCGGCTTTGCCGCACCCTAGCGCATCGTGCGGAAAAGTGGACCCGGTTTTCGCTAGCCCGGCCCGCCGGGTCCGCTCAAACGACGCGCTGCTCTATAGTGAGAGCATCGGACCCGATAGTGGGAACTGGTTTTACGACACGATCATGCGGCAACAGGAAGCCGGCACGGCACGCGACATTCTGTTCCGAACCGGTCCATAGGCTCTTGAGCAAAGTCCCAAACTCGGCTCTTGATGCGCACAATCATAAAGGGTTTCCCAATCGTGGCCTCGCCCAAGCTCAGCGTCATCATTCCCGTTCACAACGAGAGCGCCAATATCGGGCCGCTCTGCGAGCGCCTGTTCCCGGTGCTCGACCGGATCGGCCTTTCCTGGGAGGTCGTGTTCGTCGACGACGGCAGCCGGGACGACACCCTGGACGCCATCCGCACCTTGAGTCAGCGGGAGTCCCGGGTCGGAGCGATCTCCTTCAGCCGAAATTTCGGCAAGGAAATCGCCATCGCGGCTGGCCTCGACCACGCGAGAGGCCAGGCAGTCGTGATCATGGACGCGGATCTGCAGCATCCGCCGGAGATGATCGAGGCCTTCGTGGAGCGCTGGCGGCAGGGCTACGACATGGTCTACGGCCAGCGCACCGACCGCTCGGACGAGACCCGGGTCAAGCGCGGCTTCGCGCACCTGTTCTACCGCCTCTTTGCGCGCTTCGGCGAAATCGGGCTGCCCGAGGGCGCGGGCGACTTCCGCCTCATCGACCGGAAGGGCGTCGAGGTGCTGCGCACCATGGGCGAGAAGGCCCGCTTCTCGAAAGGGCTTTACGCCTGGATCGGGTTCAAGAGCGCCGGCGTGCCTTTCGTGGTGGAGGAGCGCCGCTTCGGCACCTCCAAATGGAGCTTCAGGAAACTCTTCCGCTTCGCCTTCGACGGCATCGCGGCCTTCTCGACGGTGCCTTTAAGGGTCTGGACCTATCTCGGCTTCCTGATCTCCTTCCTGTCGATCGCCGCCGCCCTCTACTTCCTGATCCGGACACTCCTGTTCGGCACCGACCTTCCCGGCTTTCCGAGCCTGATCGTATCGATCATGTTCTTCTCCGGCATTCAGCTGATGTCGCTCGGGATCATCGGCGAATATGTGGGCCGCATCTTCGCGGAGGTGAAACGCCGGCCGCTCTATGTGGTCGCCGAGCGGATCGGCGGCACCGCCGAGGTCTCGGACAGCCTCGTTCCCGTCCACGACCAGACGCACCGGACCTGACCGATGTTCAAGAAGATCCTCTCCGTCGGCGGATGGACGCTCGTGTCGCGCCTTACAGGCTTCATCCGCGACGTGGTGATCGCCGCCGTGATGGGCGTAGGGCCCGTGGCCGACGCATTCTTCGTGGCCTTCCGCATTCCGAACCATTTCCGCGCCATCTTCGGCGAAGGCGCGTTCAACAACGCCTTCCTGCCCGCCTACGCCCAGGTGCTCGAAACCGGGGGAGAGAAGGCAGCGAAATCCTTCGCCGGCCGCATCGTGACCCTGATGCTCATCGTGCAGATCGGGCTGCTCGTCGCGGCCTTTCTGGCCATGCCGGGCGTCGTGCGGCTTCTCGCGCCGGGCTTCTCGGAGGACCCCGCGAAGTTCGATCTGGCCGTCTCGCTCACGCGGATCACGTTTCCCTATCTCCTGCTGATCACCATCGTGACGATCTACTCGGCGATCCTGAACGCCCACGACCGATTCTGGGCCGCCGCGGCTGCGCCCGTTCTCCTGAACGTCGCGATGATCGCGGCGCTCGCGGTCGTGTTCCTGTTCCCGAACGCGGGCTATGCCGCCGCCTGGGGCGTGACGGTCTCGGGGGCGCTGCAGCTCGTCCTCGTCTGGTGGGAGACGAAGCGCGCCCTCGCCTCGCCCGGGATCGAGCGCCCGCGCATGGACCGGCCGATGAAGACCTTCTTCAAGGCGCTCGGCCCCGCCGTGATCGGGTCGGCGGGCGTGCAGCTCGCAATCTTCGCGGACACGATCATCGCCTCGTTCCTGCCCACGGGCGCGGTGTCCTCGCTCTACTACGCGGATCGCCTCTACCAGCTCCCCCTCGGCGTCATCGGCATCGCGGCCGGGACCGTGCTGCTGCCGGAGATGAGCCGGCGCATCGCCTCGGGCGACGAAGCCGGCGCGTATGCGGCGCAGAACCGCACGATCGGCCTGACGCTCGCCCTGGCCGCGCCCTTCCTGGTGGCGTTCCTGCTGATGCCTGACCTCATCATGTCCGCCCTCTTTCAGCGCGGCGCCTTCGATGCCGAGGCGGCACGGCGCTCGGGCGCGGTGCTGGCGGCCTACGGCCTGGGGCTTCCGGCCGCGGTCCTCATCCGGTCGGCCGTTTCGAGCTTCTATGCCCGCTCCGACACCGCGACGCCCCTCATCGCCTCGCTCACGGCGGTGGGCGTCAACGTCGTCGTGAAAATCCTGCTCATGGACACCTACGGCGTGGTCGGCCTCGCCCTCGGCACGGCCATCGGCGTGTGGGTCAACCTCGCCCTGCTCTTCGCGCTCGCCTATCGGCGCGGATGGACAGCCCCCAACCGCTCCCTCGGCGGGACATGCCTCGCCATCGTCGCGGCGAGCGTGCTCCTGGCCATCTTCACCTGGTTCGCGCCTGCGCCCCTCGAGGGCTGGACCGCCCTGCTCCCGGTCTGGCGGAACGAAATCCTGCTCGGGGCGCTCGGCCTTGCGGGCGCGCTGATCTATGGCGGCGTACTGCTGGCGGGCCTCAAGGCGATGGGCGTGAGGCTCGCGCGGCGCTGATCCCCGCGTGGCGTGTTCGCGCATCGTGCGAAAGAGTGGTCCCGGTTTTTCGCGAGAACGATGCGCTCCTCGAGGAGGGAGCATCGGTCCCCGCGATCTCGGTCAGGAGCTTGCGCCGGGCCGCCGCTGCAAAAGGCTGCGTCTCGTCCGCGATCTCCACGAAGCTCCCCGGCCCCCCGATGACGTTTCGGGCGTAATAATCCTCCAGCGGCTGGCCGCCGGGCCCGCCGGGCCGCCCGCTACCGGGGCGGCGGATCGCGAGCGCGTTGATGGTGAAGCCTTTCGAGAGCGCCTCCGCACGGGCGTATTCCAGGGACCTGCCGTTCATGTTCGGACCGTCGCCCGACACGTCGATTACCCTGCGCGTGCCCTCGTGGGCGTTCTGCTCCACGAGGCGGACGGAGAAGTCGATGGCGTTCGAGATGGAGTTGTAGCCGGTGGCTCCGCGCGGCGCGCTCATGAGCTTGTCGGCGAAGACCCTGGCGCTCGCCTCGTCCCTGATCACGTGCCAGTCGGCGATCAGTACCTGCGAGCTCGGCCCGCCCCATTCCATGAAGGCGACTGCGATCGCCCCGAGAGGCCCATCCCTGATGCCCGCGAGCACGTCCGGGTTCGTGAGAGCGTCGGCCCAGCCCTTCCGCTGCAGGCGCAGCTCGTCGTCGTCAATGGAGCCTGAGCCATCGGCAGCGAAGACGAGTTCGAGATCGACGGGCTCGGCGAAGGCCGGCGCCGTCAGGAGGCCGAGGGCGAAAAGGCTGGTCAGAATGGGACGCATCGGAGGCTCCGGCAGGACGCGGATGCCGGAGCCATTTAGGGCGGATGTCGGGCGCGGGCTGCAGTCTGCAGTTCACAACTTCGTTGTGGCTGCGGGAACGGCACCGGAGCCCGCAATCATCCCCACGAAGGCGGAAGACGGCGGAGGACGGAGCGACGTTCAAGCAGCCTTGGTTGCGGGCTGTGAATGGGCATAGGCCCAGTAGAGTTCGCGCGCGCGGCGATAGAACGGGCCGGGCTGGAGATCGCGGCTGTCGATGCGCAGCACCGGCATCACCTTGGAATAATTGCCCGAGGTGAAGACCTCGTCGGCCGTGGCGAAATCCTCGTAGCGCAGCGCGCCCTCGACGACCGTTACGCCGTCGTCGCGCAGGAGCTGGATCACGCGCTGACGGGTAATGCCGTTGAGGAAGGTGCCATTCGGGAACGGCGTATGGACCACGCCATCCTTCGCCATGAAGATATTGGTCGTGCCGGTCTCGGCCACGTTGCCGAGCGCGTCGAGAACCAGAGCGTTGTCGAAACCCTTCTCCTTCGCTTCGCGGATCACGCGGGCATTGTTCGGATAGAGGGCGCCCGCCTTGGAATCGGTGGGCATGGATTCCAGGGTCGGGCGGCGGAAGCTCGACTTCATCACCGACATGCCGCCTGGCACCGGCATGGGGGCCTCGAAGAGCGAGAGGCAGAACTGGGTCGATTCCGGATCGGGCGCGATGGTGGCCAGGCCCTCGGCCTCGCCCCAGTACATGGGCTTTACGTAAAGCGCCGTGCCGGGGGCGAATTTCTTCACGCCCTCGCGCACCAGCTCGACGATCGCCTGCGGGTCCATGGTGGGTTTCAGACCGATGGTGGTCGCCGAACGGTTCACGCGGGCGCAATGCAGGTCGATATCGGGCATGACACCCTCGAACACGCGCGCGCCGTCGAACACCGAGGAACCGAGCCAGGATACGTGGGACCGGGGTCCGATCAGGGGCGGGTTGCCCTCATGCCATGCGCCGTTGAACCAGTTCCAGGTCTGCGAATACCAAGCCACTGTCCTCATCCTTTTGGGTCAGAATACTTTTGGGTCAGAATACCTGCCCTATCGAATCCCTTTGCGTCACCCCCGTCAATCGTCTGAGGAGCTTGGACAGGATAAAGTCTTGTGATGAAATGCATGAGTGGGGATGATCAGTCCTGATCGGCCTCCCCTGGTTCGAGGACCCGGAGTATGTCGCTGCCCCTCATTCCGCCTGGGAGCAAAGCCGTCGTCTTCGACGCCTATGGGACTTTGTTCGACGTGCATTCTGCGGTCGCGCGCCATGCGGGGCAGATCGGCCCGGAGGGGACGCGATTGTCCGAGATCTGGCGCGCCAAGCAGCTCGAATATTCCTGGGTGCTGTCCCTGGCCGGGCGTTACCGGACGTTCTGGGCGCTCACCGAACAGGCCCTCGATTACGCCTTCGCCCGCTGCCCGACGGCGGATTACTCGGTCCGCCCTCTCCTGCTCGACGCCTACCGCACCCTCGACGCCTATCCCGAGGTGCGCGCGGCCCTCGACGGCTTGCGGTCACGGGGCCTTCGCACGGCCATCCTGTCGAACGGCGACCCTGGGATGCTCGGCTCCGCGGTGGCCTCGGCCGATCTTGCTGCCTATCTCGACGCGGTGCTCTCGGTGGATGGCGCAAAAGTGTTCAAGACGAGCCCGGATGCCTATCAGATGGCGATCGAGGCCTTGTCTCTCAACGAAGACGAGATCGTCTTCGTCTCCTCGAACCGGTGGGACGTTGCGGGCGCGGCGGCCTTCGGCTTCACGGCGATCTGGGTGAACCGGCTCGGGCTGCCCGACGAGTACGAGGACCTCGCGCCGCACGCCGTCATCGACGCTCTGGACGGGCTCCTGTGAGGATTGTCGGCCGCCCGCCTCCTTCCCGTCATGGCCTGTTCGTCACGGCCATCCAAGTCTTCCTTGCCAAGTCTTCCTTGCCAAGTCTTCCCTGACTCAACGGTTCGAAGACGTGGATGCCCGGCACAAGGCCGGGCAGGACGACATGGGAAAGACCACCGGCGCGACGCGGGGATAAGCCTGCCGGGTGAACTTAACGTGCCAGGGCCGCGAGGATGCGGGCCCAGGAGCGCGTGCCCTTGTGGAAGCTCTGGAGGTCGTATTTCTCGTTCGGCGAATGGATGCGGTCGTCGTCGAGGCCGAAGCCCACGAAGAGCGTATCGAGGCCCAGGATGCGCTTGAAGTCGCCGCCGACCGGGATCGACCCTCCCATGCCGATGACGATCGGCTCCCGGCTCCACTCGTCATGCAGCGCGGCCTTCGCGACGGTGAGCGCCGGAAAATCGTGCGGCAGCGCGAGCGCGCGCGAGCCCTTGTGCCTGATGAACTCCACCGAGCAATCGGCGGGGATGCGCTCCCGCACGAAGGCCTGGAAATTCTCGGAGATCTTCGCGGGATCCTGATCGCCCACGAGGCGGAACGAGATTTTGGCCCGCGCCTCCGCCGCGATCACGGTCTTGGTGCCCTCGCCCGTATAGCCGCCGATGATGCCGTTCACGTCGCAGGTGGGGCGCGACTGAATCTGCTCGATGAGCATGCGGCCCTTCTCGCCGGCCGAATGCTTCAGACCGATCTGGCCGAGGAACTCCTCCTCCGTCAGGTTCAGGCCCTTCCATTGCTCCAGAACCTGCGTCGGCGTCTCGGGAACGCCGTCGTAGAAGCCCGGGATCGTGATGCGGCCGTTCTCGTCGTGAATGGCCGCGATGATCTTGGACAGCACGTGGATCGGGTTGCGCGCCGCGCCGCCGAACGTGCCCGAATGGAGGTCGCGGTCCGCGCAGCGCACGATCACTTCCTCGTACACCATGCCACGCAAGGACGACGTGATGGCGGGCGTATCCCGGTCCCACATGCCCGTGTCGCAGACGAGCGCCACGTCGGTCTTCAGCTCGTCCTTGTTGGCCTCGATGAACTCGGGAAGAAACTTGGAGCCGTCCTCCTCCGCGCCTTCCACCAGGAAGGTGATGTTGATGGGCAGCGAGCCGGTCACCGCCTTCCAGGCGCGGCAGGCCTCGACGAAGGTCATGACCTGGCCCTTGTCGTCGGAGGAGCCGCGGGCGCTGATCGCCTTGCGCCCGTCGGGCAGCGTGACGATGCGGGGTTCGAAGGGCGGCTCGTCCCATAGCTCCAGCGGATCGACCGGCTGCACGTCGTAATGGCCGTAGAAGAGCACATGCGGCTTCGCCTCGCCCTTGGCATGAGCCACGACGGCAGGATGCCCGCCCGTCTCGCGCAAGGAGGCCTCGATGCCGATGGTCTTCAATTCGTCGGCGAGCCACTGACCGGCGATGCGGCAATGGTCCTTGTAGGCCGGATCGGTGGAGATCGAGGGCACTTTGAGCCACTGGAACAGGCGCTCCAGGGAGGCGTCGAAATCGGAATCGATCTTGGAAAGCACTTGGTCGAGCTGGGACATGGCGGTCCTTTGGGTTGGAAGAATCTGTCCGGTTGCGCCGCAAGGTGCGCCGAAGATGGACAGCCTGCAAGGGGCAAGGGGCAAGGGGCAGAGGTGGGCATGCATTCCCCTCACGTATCGCCCTACAGGCGAGCGGGCGCCGCCGCGCTCTTTCCTGAAACCTCGGCGGATATTGATCCCCGCCAGCGGGGGATGAGAGGAAGGAACCGTGCGCTACCGCCTCAGCAGCCCGCCCAGCGTGCCCCGCACGATGGCGCGGCCGATGGAGCCACCCTGGCGGCCGCCGATCGATTTGCCGATCTCCGCCGCGATGGTGCCCATCGTCTGGTTGACGACGGTGCGCGTCACCTCGCGCGTGACCCGCTGGCCGACCGTGAGGCTTCCCTTGCGCTGCCCCGAGGTTCCGAAGAGGCCTCCGAGCATGTCGAAGATACCGCCTCCGCCCTCGGCCGCCTTGGCGTCGGCGGCCGCCTTCTCGGCGCGCTTGGCGAGCATCTCGTAGGCCGATTCCGGGTCGATGGGCTGGTCGTATTTCCCCTTCAGCGGGCTGGCCGCGATGATCTGCTGGCGCTCGGCCTGATCGATCGGCCCGACCTGGGCCATGGGAGGCGCGATCAAGGTGCGCTCCACCATGGAGGGCGCGCCCTTGCCTTCGAGCATGCTGACCAGGGCCTCGCCGACGCCGAGCTCCATGATCGCCTTTTCGGTGTCGAAGGCGGGATTCTGCCGGAAGGTCTGGGCCGCGACGCGTACCGCCTTTTGCTCCCTGGGCGTATAGGCCCGCAGGGCGTGCTGCACCCGGTTGCCGAGCTGCGCGAGCACTGTCTCCGGCACATCGACCGGATTCTGCGTGATGAAATAGACGCCCACGCCCTTGGACCGGATGAGGCGCACGACGCGCTCCACGGTCTCGAGCAGCGCCTTCGGCGCATCGCTGAACAGAAGATGCGCCTCGTCGAAGAAGAACACGAGCTTGGGCTGATCGAGATCGCCCATCTCCGGCAGCTCCTCGAAGAGTTCCGACATGAGCCACAGCAGGAACGTCGCATAGAGGCGCGGATTGCTCATGAGCTTGTCGGCCGCCAGAATGTTCACGATGCCACGCCCGTCGCGGTCCGTGCGCATGAGGTCCTTGATGTCGAGCGCCGGCTCGCCGAGGAACTCGTCCCCGCGCTGGTTCTCGAGCACCAGCAGCTGACGCAGGATCGTGCCGATGGTGGCCTTCGACACGTTGCCGTAGGTCGTGGTGAGCTCGCTCGCATTGTCGGAGATGAGCTGCAGCAGCGCGCGCAGGTCCTTCAGGTCGAGCAGCAGCAGGCCCTGCTCGTCCGCGACCCGGAAGGCGATGTTGAGCACCCCTTCCTGGGTATCGTTGAGATCGAGCAGGCGCGAGAGAAGCAGCGGGCCCATCTCGGAGATCGTAGCCCTGACGCGGTGACCCTGCTCGCCGAAGATGTCCCAGAACACGACCGGGAACTTGTCCGGCTTGTATTCGATCCCGATATCCTGCGCCCGCTTGACGAGAGGCGCCTTGCCGTTGCCGCGAGCCGCCATGCCGGAGAGATCGCCCTTGATGTCGGCCGCGAAGACGGGGACACCGGCGCTGGAGAATCCTTCCGCCAGTACCTGCAGCGAAACGGTCTTGCCGGTGCCCGTGGCGCCCGTGATCAGTCCGTGGCGGTTGGCGAGCGCCAAATCCAGGTATTCCGGCTTGGTGCTTTTGCCGATGAAGATCTTGCCGTCCGCGAGCATGCTGTCTCTCCCGATTCCATCCAAGGATCTTAGAAGTCCTGTCGCTAGTTTCCACTCCGGGACTTTTCGATTGGGGTTTCCCACATAGATAGTTTAGAACTAAACCATTACGTCGGAGCAGCACAGGAGAATCGCATGGACGAGCTCATCGAACGCATCACGCAGAAAACAGGCCTCGATCAAGCCACGACTCGCAAAGCCATCGGCCTCATCCTCGGCTATCTGCAGAAGGAAGGGCCCCAGAATGAGGTCAACCAGCTGATCGCCGCTCTCCCGGGCGCGCAGGACGCCATCGACGAGGCCAATTCCGGCGGCGGGGGCGGCATGATGGGCATGATCGGCTCCCTGGGCGGCGGCGTCATGGCGCTCGGCGGCCAACTCATGGGCATCGGCGTCTCCATGGGCCAGATGCAGCCGCTTGGAAAGGAACTCTTCGCCTATGGCCGGGAGAAGGCCGGTGAGGACACGATGGGCACGATCATGGGCTCCATCCCGGGCCTGTCGCAATTCGTTTGAGGTCAGCCGAAGCGCTTATGTCCTAGCGCATCGTGCGAAAAAGTGGATTCGGTTTTTCGCTTAAACGATGCGCTTTTTCCAAGAAGGGAGCATCGGATTCGATCCCAAAAGTGGAGTCCACTTTTCACGTCCGATGCTCTTGCCCTTTTTCGTTATGGCCGCGCTTGTCGCGGCCATCCACGTCCTGGAGCCGCAGTGCCAAAAGACGTGGATCCCCGGGACGAACCCAGGGATAACGAGGGTGCAATCCGGACGGAACGTTGCGGACATGCGCGTGACCGCTCTTTTCTTCCACGCCCTTTAGGGCATTCCCACATCCCGTCCGAGCCACTATCTTCCGGCGCAACCCACGCTGTGCCCTATCCGGACGGGGATCCCCATGGACGATGTGTCTTTTGCCGCTGATTTTCCTGCCGCCACCCGCGAGCAGTGGCTTGCGCGGGTCGAGGCCGTGCTGAAGGGGGCCGATTTCGCCCAGACGCTGGTCGCGCGCAGCCAGGATGGGCTTGCGATCGAGCCGCTCTATCCCAAGGCCGAGGGCGCGGCCGGGATCGCGCGCGCCGAGGCCGGGCGCTGGCGGGTGGCGCAGCGGATGGACCATCCCGAGCCCGCCACGGCCCGCGATCTCGCCCTCGCCGATCTCGACGGCGGCGCGGACGCGCTGACCCTGGTCACCCGCCACGCCCCGGCCGCGCGCGGCTTCGGCGTCGCGGCCGCCACGCCCGCAGCCCTCGACCAGGCGCTCGCCGAGATCCGGCTCGACCTGATCCATCTGCGCCTCGATGCCGGCGGCCACGGCCGGGTCATGGCCGAGCGCCTCGTCGCGCTGGCCGAACAGCGCGGGCACAGGCTCGCCGAGCTCTCGCTCGATCTCGGCCTCGATCCGCTCGGTGCGATGGCCGCGCTGGGACACCTCTCCGCGCCCTGGGACGCGGTGGCGGCCCGCATGGGCGCGGTGCTCGCGGATCTGAGCGCAAAAGGCTTTGCCGGCCGGGCCTTCCTGGCCGACGGGCGCGCCTACCACGAGGCGGGCGCGAGCGAGGCGCAGGAGCTGGCGGCGGTGCTGGCGACCGCGCTGACCTATCTGCGCGCGCTTGAGGCGCAGGGCCATTCCCTCGATGCCGCGCGCCAGAGCCTGGCCTTCCTGCTGGTGGCGGATGCCGACGAGTTCCTGACGGTCGCGAAGTTCCGGGCGCTGCGCCGGCTCTGGGCCCGGATCGAGCAGGCCTGCGGCCTGGCGCCGCGCCCGCTGCGCCTGCACGCGGAGACCGCCTGGCGCATGACCACGCGGCGCGATCCGTGGGTGAACCTGCTGCGCGCCACGCTCGCCACCTTCGCGGCCGGGATCGGCGGCGCGGATGCGATCACGGTGCTGCCGTTCACGGCGGCGCTGGGCCTGCCCGATGCGTTGGCGCGCCGGCTGGCGCGCAACACCCAGCTGATCCTGCTCGAGGAAGCCCAGCTCTGGCGCGTGGCCGATCCGGCCGCCGGCGCCGGCGGCTTCGAGGCGCTCACCGAGGGCTTGTGCGAGCGCGCCTGGGGCCTGTTGCAGGCGCTCGAGCGCGAGGGCGGCCTGGTCGCGAGCCTGCAGCAGGGCGCGCTGCAGGGCCGGATCGCGGCGGTGCGCGCCCGGCGCGAGCGGGCGGTTGCGACCGGCCAGGAGCCGATCACCGGCACGAGCGCGTTCCCGAACCTGCACGAGGCGCCGGTGGCGGTGCTGCGGCCGGCCGTTCCTGCGCCGCCGCCGCAGCCCGGCCCGGCCGCCGTGACGGTGACGCCGCTGCCGTCGCGGCGCACGGCTGAAGGCTTCGAGCGCCTGCGCGACTGGGCGGACGCGCATCTGGCCCGGACGGGCGCGCGCCCGAGGGTGTTTCTGGCCAATCTCGGGCCGGTCTCCGCGTTCACGGCCCGGGCGAGCTTTGCCAAGAACGTCTTCGAGGCCGGCGGCATCGAAGCCCTGATGAATGATGGATTTTCCGATCCAGCCGAGCTTCGCCAAGCCTATATCGACAGTAAAGCAAAGCTTTCATGTATCTGTTCGTCCGATGACATTTATGTGGCGCATGCAGAAGAGGCAGCGAAGACCTTGCGGGACGCAGGATCTTCGGTTATCTACATGGCCGGTCGCGCGGGCGAACGCGAAGAACAGCTGACTCGCGCCGGCATCACCACTTTTATCTATACCGGGTGCGACACCCTTAAGCTTCTGAGCGAGGCCCTCGAGAAGGCCTGCGCCTGAGCTTATGGCGTCTTCCCGGCTGCGACACCGGGAGGACCACGGTTCATGAACTTCATCAAGACGATGGCGCTGGGCTTAAGCCTCGGTCTCATCATCGGCGGCGCCGTCGCGGCTCCCAAGACCATGCATGACGGAACTTGGCAGGTGCAGCTGGTGACGGATTCAGGGATCTGCGGCACCAACACCTATGCCATTACCGTCGAGCGGGGGAATGTCCGCTACCAGGGCGCTCCAGGAGCCGCTCCGGCCGTGATCAACGGGCAGATCGGCTCCAACGGCGCGATCAATCTCGACATCCGCAGCAGCGCCGCCCAGGGCCAGGCCTCGGGAAGCCTGTCGAGCCAGTCCGGCTCCGGCGTCTGGAAGGTCGACAGCTATGGCTGCTCGGGCCGCTGGAGCGCGCAAAAGCGTTCCAGCTTCGCGCAGAGCTGAGCCGAATTTGCAGCCTGAGGCCGCCGTATCCGTCCGATGCGGCGGCTTTTTCATGCCGTCTCGCCCCAGGAACCCCTCCCTCAACCTCACGTTATCCAGGCCTGTCTTGGCAGCATGGAGTTCTCGATGCGGACGATGGTTTGGCTCGGCGTGACGGTCTTGGCGGTTTCCTCTCTCGCGCCCGAGGCCCACGCGCAGACGAAGAAATTCGACGGCACCTGGAGCGTGGAGGTCGTGACCGAACAGGGGGCTTGCGACCGCGCCTATCGCTATCCGGTGATCGTGCAGAACGGCCGCGCGCGCTACGGCGGACAGGAACGCTTCGACGTGAACGGCCAGGTCCGCCCGAACGGCTCCGTCTCCGCCAGCATCGCGCACGGCCAGGACCGCGCCCATGTCACAGGGCAGCTCTCGGACGGCTGGGGCCGGGGCACCTGGACGACGTCCGGCGGGCGGGTCTGCTCCGGCACCTGGAACGCAGAGAGGCGCGGCTGAACGTCGGAGCCATTTTCGGCGAAGTGGATTCGGTTCGCCGTCCAAAAATGCGGCTACGCCAAACAAGAGCGCTGCTTCCACGACAAGGGGGCGCGGCACTCGACCTTGCGCCGATGGCCTCCCGGGAGCGGATGTCCTAGAGCATCGGACGCGGGAAGTGGAATCCACTTTTGGGGTTCCATCCGATGCTCCCTTCTTTAGATGCTCCCTTCTTTAGATGAGCGCATCGTTCGGCGCGGACCCAGCGGGCCGCGTCAGCGAAAACCGGATCCACTTTTCCGCACGATGCGCTAGAATACCGGAAGACCACGACTTCTCCCTTTCGATGAGGGCATTCGCTTCAGGGCCATGACACGGATACCGGATTTTTCGCAGCTTGGCTGGGCGGGTGGTTTGCAGGTCTCGCCCGCTGGGCCGGCCGCGCCTGAGGGTGCGGCGTGGCTGACGCCGGAGGGCATCGCCGTGAAGGGCTCGTACGGCCCGGCCGACCGGGCCGGGATCGACTTTCTCGACACCTTTCCGGGGCTGGCCCCGTATCTGCGCGGGCCCTACCCGACCATGTACGTCACCCAGCCCTGGACCGTGCGCCAGTATGCCGGCTTCTCCACCGCCGAGGCCTCCAACGCCTTCTACCGCCGCAACCTCGCGGCCGGCCAGAAGGGCCTCTCGGTCGCCTTCGACCTTGCCACCCATCGCGGCTACGATTCCGACCATCCCCGCGTCGCCGGCGATGTCGGCATGGCCGGCGTCGCCATCGACGCGCTCGACGACATGCGCACCCTGTTCGCCGGCATCCCGCTCGACCGCATGAGCGTCTCGATGACCATGAACGGCGCCGTGCTGCCGATCCTGGCGCTCTTCATCGTGGCGGCCGAAGAGCAGGGCGTGCCGGCCGAACAGCTCGCCGGCACGATCCAGAACGACATCCTCAAAGAGTTCATGGTGCGCAACACCTACATCTACCCGCCGCAAGGCTCGATGCGCATCATCTCCGACATCTTCGCCTACACCGCGGCCCATATGCCGAAGTTCAACTCGATCTCGATCTCCGGCTACCACATGCAGGAGGCCGGCGCGACCCAGGACCTCGAGCTCGCCTACACGCTCGCCGACGGCGTCGAATACATCCGCGCCGGCCTCGCCGCCGGGCTTGCCATCGACCAGTTCGCGCCGCGGCTGTCGTTCTTCTGGGCGATCGGCATGAACTTCTTCATGGAGGTCGCCAAGTTGCGCGCCGCGCGCCTGCTCTGGGCCAAGCTCGTCAACGGCTTTAATCCGCAATCCGAGAAGTCGCTTCCTCTGCGCACCCACAGCCAGACCTCGGGCTGGTCGCTGACCGCCCAGGACGTGTTCAACAACGTGGTGCGCACCTGTGTCGAGGCGATGGCGGCGACGCAAGGCCATACGCAGTCGCTGCACACCAACGCGCTCGACGAGGCGCTCGCACTGCCGACCGACTTCTCGGCCCGGATCGCCCGCAACACGCAGCTGTTTCTGGCCCAGGAAAGCGGCACCACCCGGATCATCGACCCGTGGGGCGGCTCCTATTACGTCGAGCGCCTGACCAGGGAACTCGCCGCCACGGCCTGGCGCCATATCCAGGAGGTGGAGGCGCTCGGCGGCATGGCGAAGGCGATCGAGGCGGGCATCCCCAAGCTGAAGATCGAGGAGGCCGCCGCCCGCACGCAGGCGCGCATCGATTCCGGCCACCAGAAGATCATTGGCGTGAACGCCTTCCGTCCCACGGACGAGGCTTCCATCGACATCCTGAAGGTCGACAACGCGGCCGTGCGCGCGCAGCAGATCGAGAAGCTGAAAAAGCTGCGCGCCGAGCGCAACCAGACGGAGGTGGATGCAGCCCTCGACGCTCTCTCCAAGGGCGCATCGACGGGTCAGGGTAACCTGCTCGACTTAGCGGTCAAAGCCGCACGGGCGAAAGCAACGGTGGGCGAGATCTCGGCCGCGCTCGAGCGGGTCTGGGGCCGCCACCGGGCCGAGATCCGGGCGATTGCCGGCGTCTACAAGCGGGAGGTCGGGACCGCCTCGCCGGCGGTGGAGACGGTGCGCCGGCGGGTGGCGGCATTCGAGCACGCCGACGGCCGCCGGCCGCGCATTCTGGTCGCCAAGATGGGCCAGGACGGGCACGACCGCGGCCAGAAGGTGATCGCCTCGGCGTTTGCCGATCTCGGCTTCGACGTCGACATCGGGCCGCTGTTTGCAACCCCGGCGGAGGCCGCGCGCCAGGCGGTCGAGAACGACGTGCACATCGTCGGGGTGTCGTCGCTGGCGGCCGGGCACCTGACCCTGGTGCCGGAGCTGCGGCGGGAGCTGGCGCAGTTCGGGCGCGAGGACATCATGATCGTGGTCGGCGGCGTGATCCCGCCGCAGGATTTCGCGGCGCTCTACCAAGCCGGCGCCGCGGCGATCTTCCCGCCCGGCACGGTGATCGCGGACGCCGCCGTCACCCTCATCGACGACCTCAACCGCCGCCTCGGATACGGCCCCAATCACGCCGCGGAATAGCCCGGTTCGCCTGGGAGGCGAACGAGGGCGCCGCGCCAGAGCATCGAACGCAGAAGTGGGCACCGGTTTTGCGTGAAAAGATGCTCAACAGCATAGACCTGCAGCATCGGACGTGAAATCGAACCCACATCCGATGCTGTAACTGTACCCGCCGCCGTTCGCCATGTGCGCTCACGCACGACGAAACTTGCGCGATATGATTAACACGTTATCACGTGTCATCAAAAGAGCGCATCATGAGCAGAATCAAGCAGATCACGAAGACCGGCAATGCCTTCATCGACGGTGTCCTGGCCGCCGGCGGCGTCTGGGACATGTCCTCGGGGCCGGTCAAGATCAAGATCGGGACGGCCAACGGCGCCAACGGCGACGGCGGCTGGTTCAAGGCGGTCGAGGTCAAAGGCCGCGAGGTCATGGACTGGGATGCGCTCGCGAGGAACGGAACCGATACGCAACCCTGGACGGCGGGCGACGAGCGGTCCCTGATGCAGGCTGCCCACACGCTCGAGGCGTTCTGCGGGGTGAAGTTCCAGTTCACGAATGTTTTCGAAGAGGCCGACGCGGTCTGGTGGAGGGTCTTGGGCGGCCAGTTCGTGGACCACAACATCAGCGGCCAGTTCATCCATGAAACGCCGGTGGAGCCCATCGCAGGCGTTCAGCAGTCCTGGGGATACCTCGTGAACCTCCACGACGGTTTCCAGAATTACACGCCGGGCGGCGTGGGCTTCCAGACCATCCTTGGCCTCGCCGCGCAAGCCGTCGGCCTGAACTGGGCCCACCAGGAAGGGCTGCCGGGGGCGTTCGACAGATCGCCCTACACGTTGATGAGCGTCAACAACCTGCCCACCGATCACTCCTTCTTCGGCAACTACGGCTTCCTCAAGACCCCGAGCGCGATCGACACGGCGGCCCTCCAGGAAATCTACGGCCGCAACATGCAGACCGCGACCGGCAACAATGTCTACTCGCTGCCGACTGTCAACGTCCAGGGTACAGGCTGGACGACGATCTGGGATGCGGGCGGGATCGATACGATCTCGGGGGCGAAATCGACGGTCCCGGTCAGCATCAACCTGAACGAAGCGTCCCTGAAGGCCGGAGACCCCAATGCCGCCGGCTATTTCTCGCGGCAGATCAACGTCTATGGCGGTTTCACCATCGCCAAGGGGGCCGTCATCGAGAACGCCATCGGCGGAAGCAGCAACGATCTCATCGTCGGCAACGGCGCCGCCAACGTGATCAACGGCGCTCGCGGCAACGACACCTTGAAGGGCCTCGGCGGGAACGACGTCTTCCTCTTCAAATCGACGCCGAACAGCAGGACCAACTGCGACAAGATCCTCGATTACAACGTGGCGAACGACACCATCCAGTTGTCGCGGACATACTTCAGCAAGATCGCGACCAAGAGCGGAACCTTGAATGGCGGCGAGTTCTTCAAGGGAAAGGCGGCGCACGACAGGAATGACCATATCGTCTACGACCCTGGCACAGGCGCTCTCTATTACGATCCCGACGGCACCGGATCGGTCTCCGCCATCAAGTTCGCGACGATCGGTAAGAACCTGAAGATGAGCGCGGCGGAGTTCGTGATCGTCGCCTGATCGGGAGACGGGCAGCGGAGGACGGCGCCTCAACCCGCCTTCGCTGCCGGCACCGATCTTTCCAGCGCCGCCAGCGCTTCCGAGAGGCGCCGCCTGGCGCGCTCGACCTCATTGTGCTTGAGGGCATCGAGATCGAGAAACAGGTCGAGGCCGGTCACATGCTCGATGATGACCTGCTGCCTTTGCGCGAGTTCGCCCAGGAGGCCCTCCACGGCATAAGGCACGACCTCGCGCTTGATGCCTTTCATGACGATGGGCTCGAGGGGCCTCGCCCGCACCATATCGCGCACGAGGGCGTAGGTCTCGTAGCTCAGGCAGATGCCTCCCGGCTCGGCGATGGCCTGGAGGCGCGCAGCGAGATTCGCCTCCGCGCCGATGATCGTATAGGCCATGCGGTCGTCGCTTCCGAAATTGCCGACATTGCAGAAGCCCGTGTTGATGCCCATGCGCACATACATGGGCAGGTCGATCCCGCGCTTGCGCCAGACGGCGTTCAGGTGATCCATGTGCTGCTGCATGTCGACGGCCATGCGCAGGCACGCCCTCGCGTCCTCCTCGACGCCTTTCGTGTCCGGATCGCCGAAGAAGATCAGGATGGCGTCGCCGAAGAACTTGTCGATGGTCGCTCCATGCCGGAGAGCGATCTCGGACATTTCGGTGAAGTAGTCGTTCAGGAGCTCCGTCAGGTCCTCCGGCTGCAGCCGCTCCGAGATGGCGGTGAAATCCTTGATGTCGGAAAAGAAGATCGTGAGCTTCTTGCGTTCGGTCGCGATCGCCACGTCCTTCTGCCCGCTGAAGATGCTCTTGTAGACCTGGGGCGACAGGTATTTCGCGAGCTTCATCGAGATGCCGGCAAGGAAGTCATTCGCCTCGGCGAGCTCCTGGTTCATGCCGCGGATCAGCTTTTCCTGCCGGCGCTGCAGGAGGATGCAGGCGAGCCCCGCCATCGAGGCGAGCGAAAGATAGGCAAGGGAATATTTGAACGAGAAAATGTTCGAGAGAATCGGCTGGTTGACGGAGATCTCCTGAATGCCGCGCACGTCCCCGACCTTCCAATCCGTCTTGGGGCTGTCGGGGTGCGTGTTGTGGCAGCCGACGCAGACCGGTCCCATGACCACGGGAGCGGCGGTTCTCACGTTCTCGTCGAACAGCGAGCCCGACACCTCGACGATCGGCTGGTCGGGATCGGCCCTCAAACGGGCAAGGGCATTGCGCTCGAAATCGTCCAGCGGATGCGCCTCCCGGCCCTTGAATGGCATGTCGGACACGAAGTGGTACTTCACCGATCCGTCATGGGCGCTGATGCGCTTGCCGAGTTCGATGGAGAGCGTGGCCGGAATGGGGATCGCGCCGGGCACCTCGTTGTAATTGTGAGTGACCGTCACCGGACCGGGCGCCTGAAGCACCCGCGCCACCACATCGCTGCCGTAGAAGCTGCGCATGTCGTCGATGACGCGGCTCGTTTCCCGCGCCTGCATCCGCAGGAGATTTTCCGACAGGATCCGCAGGTCGAGCCAGACGGCGATGGGCAATCCCAGCACGCCTAGGATCACTGTCACAACCAGCAGCATCCCCATGGCGCGCTGCTGATAGGAAGCCCGTTCACCCAGTCCAGGCATCGGCGGCCTCACTGTCGAACTTCTGGTCAGGGAAGCCGATCATTCGCCTTTGCCGCCGGGCTTGCAACTCTTAATTTCAATACGCGGCTGCCCTGGTCGAGCTGAACAGAATCCGCTCTACCGCGCCCGCTCGATCGCCCGCTTGATCACCTGCTGGACCTCCTGATTCGACAGGAAGAGATCGTGATTGATGATGCCGCTGCCGAACTCCGAGGCGTCGGCGACACGCACGCCCAGGGCTTCGAGGCGATCGCGGTCGGCCGCTCCCGCGCGGACGATGCCGCCGGCGAGGCGGCTCGACACGGCGAGTGCGCGATCGTTGGTGGAGCTGATCACGGTGATCTTCTTCGCATCCGGCCCCAGTCGCTCGAGTCCGCGCGCGAACAGGTCGATATCGATATCGGGTGCGGCCAGCACGATGGCGCCGATGCGCTCCATGACGCTCTCGCCGCCATCTGCGCGCAGCATGCGCAGCGCCTCCAGGGTCAGCAGCGTGCCCATACTGTGCGCGACGATGTGAATGCGCCCGCCGCTCGGCGTCTTGGCGATGGCCGCCAGGACATCCTCCAGGGCGTCGCGCGACCACATGGCGCTCTCACGGTCGGCCACATAGCTGAAGGTCGAAGCGGCGGAAGGCCAGGTGAACAGCCCCGTGGCCCCTGAAAACTTGATGCCTTCCGACAGGTCGATCGTGGAGGCGGCCGCCGTCTCGAAGCTCTCACGGTAACCGTGGATATAGAGCAGCAGGTCGCGCCCGAATGCGGCCTGCGCGAAGGCTTGCGCCGCATGGGAGCGCTCGACGGAATCGACCTTCGTGATGGCCCATCCCGAACTGCCGATGAAGGATCCCGACGGCGGGCTCAGGCGCGCCTGCGCGTAAATGAGGTCGGGAGCGCGGTCACTGCTGAACCAGGGCTTCTTCGGCGGATCGCCTACGGGCAGGCGCGTGGTGGCGACCAAAAGCGTGGGGTCCTTTTCCAGGCCCGGGCGCGGCGCGGTCAGGGGGCTCGTCAGGACATTGTCGTCGCCGATGCACCCGGAGAGCGTCACGGCGGCAAGGCAGACGATGGCGAGGCGGGACATGGAGAGCTGCATGAGGCCGGAAAATCAAACCGAGAGGAGGGTCGCTGCTGTGTTGCCGCCGATCATGGCATGCGCAAGGCAGAGCCAGTCGATGCCCCCATTCCGCACCATCTATGGTAAACCATTGGTGAACGCCGCGGAACGCTCGGTACCTTGAAGATGCTCGTCTTCCATCGTTACTGTGGGGTCATGAGAGCCCTCGCCCGTCTTCTCCTCCTCATTGTCGGCCTTTTCCTCCTGCCGCTCGGCGCCCATGCCTTGTGGTGGGTCATGCGCGAAGATGTCGCGCCGAACGGGCGGGCCGCCGACTGGTCGAGCGCGAAGCTGCTGCCGCAGCCTTCCGCGGCCCCGCAGGCGATCGTGGCGGTCTATGCGGCGCGGGTGGGTCGCTGGCGCGGGATCTTCGCCCATCACACCTGGATCGTGGTGAAGGAGGCAGGCGCCAACCAATACACCCGCTACGACAAGGTCGGCTGGGGCAGTCCCGTTCGCACGAACGGCTGGGCGCCGGACGGGCGCTGGTTCGGCAATGCCCCGCATCCGGTCGGCGTGATCGAGGGAGAGGCCGCCGAACGCCTGATTCCGCTGATCCGCAAGGCCGTCGCAAGCTATCCTTATGCCTCCTACGGGGCCTACAGCGCCTGGCCGGGCCCTAACTCGAACACCTTCGTGGCCCACGTGCTGCGCAACGTGCCGGAGCTCGACGCCGCCCTGCCGCCGACGGCGCTCGGCAAGGACTGGAGACCGCTCCAGGACATCGTCGGTCTCACGCCGAGCCGCACCGGCATCCAGATCTCGCTGGCCGGCTATGCGGGCCTGGCGCTCGGCTGGGTCGAGGGCGTCGAGATCGATTTCATGGGGCTCGTCGCCGGAATCGACATCCGCCGCCCCGCCCTCAAGATCCCCGCCTGGGGACGGATCGGGATGGATCCGATCACGTGGTGAAAGCAGCCCGCGAATCTGCCGGAACTGTTTTCCCTAGAGCATCGGACGTGAAAAGTGGAATCCACTTTTGGGATCGAATCCGATGCTCACTCCTAGAAGAGCGCATCGTTCCTGCGAAAAACCGGGTCCACTTTTTCGCACGATGCTCCTCCTATAGAACAGCGCATCGTTCTTGCGAAAAACCGGGTCCACTTTTTCGCACGATGCGCTAAGCCTTATCCCATGACCGGGGGTTCTCACCGAAAGACGGATGTGACGGCCGACGCCGTGGCGCGGGGCGACCGCGCCGCGCTGGCGCGCGCCATCACGCTCATGGAATCGCGTCGTCCCGACCACCGGGAAGCCGCGCGTGCCCTGCTCCAGGAGCTGATGCCGCGCACCGGCAAGGCCGTCCGCATCGGCATCACGGGCGTTCCCGGAGTCGGCAAGTCCACCACCATCGACAGTCTCGGCAGCATGCTGACGGAGAAGGGCCACAAGGTCGCGGTGCTGGCCGTCGATCCCAGCTCGACCCGCACGGGCGGCGCGATCCTGGGCGACAAGACCCGAATGGCGCGGCTCGCGATCGATCCGAACGCCTTCATCCGTCCCTCCCCGTCCTCCGGGACGCTCGGCGGCGTCGCGGCCAAGACCCGGGAGACGATGCTGCTGTGCGAGGCCGCCGGATTCGACGTGATCCTGGTGGAGACGGTGGGCGTGGGCCAGTCGGAAACCGCCGTGGCGGACCTGACGGATTTCTTCCTTGTCCTCATGCTCCCCGGCGCAGGCGACGAGTTGCAGGGAATCAAGAAGGGCATTCTGGAGCTTGCGGACCTGATCGCCGTCAACAAGGCTGACGACGCGGGGGTCAAGGCCAAAGCGGCCGCCGCCGAATACAAGGCCGCCCTTCATATCCTGGCCCCGGCCTCCTCCGTCTGGACGCCCCCCGTCCTGACGATATCGGGGCTGACCGGCCAGGGCCTCGACGAGATCTGGGCCAAGGTGCTCGACCACCGCAGGCGCCTTGAGGCCACCGGCGAACTCGCCGCCAGGAGGCGCGGCCAGGACACGAAATGGATGTGGGCCTTGGTCCATGAACGTCTGCACGAACGCCTCACGCAGGATCCGGCGCTGAAACAGCGCGTGCCGGATATCGAGAGGGCCATCGGCGAGGGCGCGTTGTCCCCCAATGCGGGCGCAAGCGAGATCGTGAGGCTTTTGGGGCTTTAGAGCATCGGATTCGATCCCAAAAGTGGATTCCACTTTTCACGTCCGATGCTCTGGGCCCGGAAGAGGCTTATCCCTGCACCACGGGAGTCAGGCGGATCCCGCCGACCTCGATGCCGTTCCAGTTCCTGAGGATCGGCTGGGCCATTTTTCCGATGGCTGCGCGCATCTCGTCGTCGAGGGGCAGGAAGCGGAGAATCAGCCCCGCCATGATGGCCTCGGCGGCCCGCGCATTCCCGTCATCGGCCTTGAGCGCGATCCCGTAGCCGAGTTCGGGGAGCGCTGCGCAGTAGACGCCCTCCGCGCCCACCTTCACGAAGGCGCGTTCCTTGAGAAGCTCCATCAGCCTGGTGTCGAAGCGCCCCGTGCCGGCCACCATGAAGGGGTGTGCGGCCACGGCCTTGCGGATGCGCGCGGCGGCCGCCTTCCCGTCCGCCGACAGGCCCGCGCCGCTGCCGAACTTGGCGAATCCGAACGCCAGCGACGGCAGCGGGATCGCATAGCTCGGGATCGAGCAGCCGTCGATGCCACTGTTTTCCATGGTGTGGCAGGCGCCCGTGGCATCCTCCAGGGCCTCGCGCACCATGCGCTGCACCGGGTGGTTCGGGCTTACATAGCCCTTCGGGTCCTCTCCGAGCCCGCAGGCCAGGCAGATGAATCCCGCATGCTTGCCCGAGCAGTTGTTATGAAGGGCGTTCGGAGTGCCTCCCTCCGCCGCCAGGGCGCGGTTGGCGGCCTCGCCCAGGGGCCAATGGGTTCCACATTCGAGGCAGCCCACGTCGCGATCGGCCTTGGCCAGCATCGATTGCGCCACGCGCACATGCTCCGGCTCGCCCGAATGGGACGCGCAGGCGAGCGCGATCTCTTCGTCGGTCAGGCCGTACTTGTCCGCCGCCCCGCTCTCGAGGAGCGGCAGCGCCTGAAGGGCCTTGACCGCCGAGCGCGGAAAAACGCGCCGGTCGACATCGCCGATCGAGAGAACGATCGAGCCATCCGCATCGACCACGGAAACGCTGCCCCGATGGCGCGATTCGACGAGTGGTCCGCGGGTGACCTCGACAAGGAAAGGGTTGTCCATGAATGCCCCGTGTACGAAACGGCGGTCTTTTGGGCGCGGTTTGATCGGATGTCAAAGGGAGTTTTGTGACAGAAAGGCTCCCGTCTCTTTCCAGCTTCAGCTTGCGGCCAAGTCTTTCGCGCTCTAAACCCTCGGACTCATGACAAAGGAGAGATCCTGATGCGCATTGCGATGATCGGGTCGGGCTATGTCGGCCTGGTGTCCGGGGCGTGCTTCGCCGATTTCGGACACGAGGTATGTTGCGTCGACAAGGACCCGGGCAAGATCGAGGCCCTCAACCGCGGCGAGATTCCCATCTTCGAGCCGGGCCTCGCCGAGCTTGTCGCCAAGAACGTGCGCGAAGGCCGCCTGACCTTCACCACCACCCTGCCCGAAGCTGTCAGGAATGCCGAGGCCGTGTTCATCGCGGTGGGGACCCCGTCCCGCCGCGGCGACGGCCATGCGGATCTCTCTTACGTCTATCAGGCCGCCCGCGATATCGCGGGGGCCATGGACGGCTACACCGTGGTGGTCACCAAATCGACCGTGCCCGTGGGCACCGGCGACGAGGTGGAACGGATCATCCGGGAAACCCGCCCCGATGCGGAATTCGCCGTCGTCTCAAATCCGGAATTCCTGCGCGAGGGCGCGGCCATCGCCGACTTCAAACGCCCCGACCGCATTGTCATCGGCACGGACGACCCGCAGGCGCAAGCGCTGATGAACGAAGTCTACCGTCCGCTCTACCTCAACCAGTCGCCCATCCTGGCCATGTCCCGCCGCACGGCGGAATTGACCAAGTATGCGGCGAACGCGTTTCTGGCCACCAAGATCACCTTCATCAACGAGATCGCGGATCTGTGCGAGCACGTGGGCGCGAATGTCCAGGACGTCGCCCGCGGCATCGGCCTCGACAACCGCATCGGCTCCAAGTTCCTCCATGCCGGGCCGGGCTATGGCGGCTCGTGCTTCCCCAAGGATACGCTGGCCCTGATCAAGACGGCGCAGGATTTCGAGGCTCCCACGCGCCTCGTGGAGACCGTGGCGGCCGTCAACAGCCAGCGCAAGCGCGCGATGGGACGCAAGGTGATCGCGGCCTGCGGCGGCTCGGTGCGGGGCAAGACGATCGCCATGCTGGGCCTGACCTTCAAGCCCAATACCGACGATATGCGCGAGGCCCCCTCCATCGACGTCATCACGGCCCTGCAGGATGCCGGCGCCCAGGTGCGGGCCTATGATCCGGAGGGCATGCAGGCGGCGAGCGCGATGCTCGCCGACGTGGAATACGCCCGCGATGCCTATGACTGCGCCCGCGGCGCGGACGCTCTCGTGATCGTGACCGAATGGGACATGTTCCGGGCGCTCGATCTCAAGCGCCTGAAGGCGCTTCTCGCCGAACCCGTGGTGGTGGACCTGCGCAACGTCTACCGTCCCGACGAGATGCGCCGGAACGGGTTCACCTATGTGAGCATCGGACGGCCGTGAGATTTCGAACGCGCGGGATGTTCACGCGAACCGCATCCCGTGGCATACGTTCCATCATCTCGCCTTTGTTGAAACCGACGCCTTTCGGAGCGCCCCATGCAGACTTTCTTCGTCGAGATCAAATGCAAGCTCGGGAAGACCTACGCGGTCGCCAACGCCCTCGCCGACCGGGAGATCGCCTCGGAGATCTACTCGACGGCCGGGAATTACGACATCCTCGCCAAGTTTCACGTGGATGACGGCGTCGATATCGGCCACTTCATCGCCGAGAACGTGCAGGTCATTCCCGAGATCGCCGACACGCACACGATCATCACGTTCAAGGCGTTCTGATCAGCGCGTGAGGGCGCTGGTTGCGGTGATCTCGGCGGCCGGACGGGTGACTTCGGCCAGATACGGGCCAATGCCTTCATAGCGATCCAGGCGGCGCACGATCTTCGAATCGATCTTGTTGTAGAGCTCGGCCACCGAGACCGGGCGGCGCTTGCGGCCCTTGCCTTCCATGAAGAGGCCGGAATTGGCCTTCGCGGCCTTCGGGAAGAGCTTGGAAGCCTTCATGTTCGGGTCCTGGTCCAGCACTTCCAGGAAGCGCACGGCGCTCTGCGCGCCCAGGAAATGCGCCAGATAGAGCTCCGCCTCGGCGATCTCGCGCTCGCCTTGAGCGATGAGCGCGCGCTCCACGTCCTTGATCAGTTCGCCCGCCATCAGGGCCGAGAAATAGGGATCGGTCCGAAGGTCCATGATCCACTCCCGGTCCTTGCCGCTCACCTCCGGCTCTCCGTCGACGATTCGGACGGCCGCGGCCGCGGCGGTAAAGCCGTAATCGGCCGCATGCATGGCAACCACCTCGAGCCATGTGCGGTCGATGAACTGGAACAGCCCCTCGGCGGACGAGGTCGGCGCCTTGGCCTCGGGCGAGAGGCTCGATTCCACGTCCGCGAGCGTCATCATGTAGACCGGATCCACGCCCGTCACATGCGCCGCCTTGAGAATCGAGTGAACGAGCCAGCGCGGGATGTTGCGCCCGTTGAAGGGAATGATCTCGTCCGGATTGGCCGTTTCGGCGAGCGCCTCCTCGGGCGCGGGCTTCTGCGGGCGCTTCTTGGCGAGCGAGAACGCTCCGTTGAGGATTTCCCTGAACAGACCGGGCTGCTTGAGGAGTTCCGGCGTATAGGCGACCGATGCCAGGACGGGATCGGCCAGGCTCACGGTCTTGGCGTGAGACGAATGGTTGTCCCCCATCATGGCGGTCGGCAGGGTGGCGACGGCGGCGGGTCCCGCCGTCAGCCCCTGGAACCCGACCATCAGGCCCAAAGCAAGGGCCACGCGAACCGTCTGGCGGCAGCCTCGGCCGCCTTGGCGCGGATCCGCAACAGGTTGCGGCACGGCGCACAGCAGCGTTCTTGCATTACTCGGCATCACACTTGTTCCCGCAGGGTTCGGCTTGAATGCCGAACCACCCCTTGTGTCATTCTGGGACAAGAGTTGACGGGTAGTTGTGTCGAGAATCGGTCAGCTTGGCCGTAAGACCGCAATCTTAATCAATTTGAGGGGGTCTTTTCCCCGGGAAAGTAACCCTAAAAGCGAGCTTTCACGAGGAAGATTGGGCTACGAGCTGCGCATTGGTGCGTTCGAGACGCTGCGCCAGTTCGCGCATCACCGCCAGGGACATCTGCGGAAACTGGGCCAGCAGTTCCAGAAAGACGCGCTTGTCGATGCGCAGAGCCGTGGTCGGCTCGGCCGCCATGATCGTGGCCGAGCGGGGCGTATCGGAGAGAATGCCCATCTCGCCCACGAGAGCGTTGCCGGCGAGCTCCGCCACCTGGATTTCCCCTCTGGGCGTGTTGAGGAGCACGCCGGCCCGCCCGTCGAGGAGCACATAGGCGGCATCGGACGGATCGCCCTGCGAGAAAAATCTCTGCCCAGCGGCGAACTGCACCCGTTCGCTGGTGAAGGCGAGCAGCTTCAGACGGGCCGGATCGACATCCCGGAACATCGGGACCTGCCTCAGGGACTGAACCTCGGTCTCAAGGGTCATGCCACCTCTCCTGCAACATTGCGGGCGCTCTCCACCTCGGGCCTCTGCGCCCGTCCCGGCGAATCCGCCGTTTTTTCCGTGACAATCGTATCGCCGTGAAAGCGCATCTGAACATCGAAAGCCGCGGCCTGTCGATCATTGGACAGCACCATGAACAGGCTTTGTTGCTCGAGATAGTCGAGAAGCGCCCGGAGGATCCTCTCGGCGCGCTCCTCGTCGAAGGGCGCCAAGGCCCCGTCGATGACGAGAATGTCGGGGCGCTTCACCAGGCAGCGCACCAGGTTGATGCTGGCGCGCTCCTGCGGCGACAGAAGGCGGCCTGCGGCGCCGACCTCGTGATCGAGCCCGATCCGCTCCACATCCTCGAGGAGGTCGAGCTCCCGCACGACGGCCGCGATGGCCTCCGCGACCCGGTGGCGGGCGTCGGCCACCTGATAATTGACGCGGCCGAAGAGAAGATTGTCCCGGAGGGGAGCCGCCATGCAGATCCCGTCGGGATCGTAGAATTCCACCCCGGTGGCATCCTCTTTCTCGAGCGTGTCGCGTACGAAGCTGCGGGCCTCGACGATCCGCCGCCGCAGCTCGTCGTCGAGCAGGCCGAGACGGTGCCTGGCCTCGATATAGGCGAGCGGCAGGGCCAGAAGCCGCGTCCGCTCCTCCTGCCGCAGCCCGGAGCCGCCCCTCGCCAGGCGGCGCAGAATGGCCTGGAATTCCGGCAGCTCGTCAGCGCCGATGAAGGAGAATTGTGCGAAGAGGGAATGTCCCGGCGGCAATCCCTGGAAGATCTCGGTCATCGTCTCCGCGATCTGCAGGCCCATCTCGGTGAGCTTGTCCGTGAGACCCGCCCGGTCGATGGCGCTGCGGAACCTTGAATTGTCCGCGAGGTTGCGGCCCACGAACTCCTCGGAGACGGGAACGCCGAAGAGCAGGTTCTCGGCGATCGTGGCCTGATCGTTGTAGCGGTCGATGTCGAAGGGCTCCACGAGGTCCGCCATGCCGTTCGACCGGAAGTTCTCCCGCAGCCTGTTCCGGGCCTCGACCAGACGCTCCGCAAGGGCGGCATGCCGCTCCGGATCGATCTGCCCGACGAGTCCGAACAGGTAAATCGATTCACCCATCCCGATCTGGTTCAGCAGCCCGACCAGCACCCGGTCGAGATCGTGCTCGTCCTTCAGGCCGAGGCGCTCGTAATCGACCCACCGGTCGGCGATGCTCTCGAAGGGATTACCCGTCCGCGCGGCCTCGGCGATGCGGCGCGTCACATCGCGCCGCTCGGCATCGCGGTCCATGGGCTTGATGCGCAGTCCATAGACGAGGTTGTCGCGAATGCTGCCGGGAAAAATGATGGGATCGACGCCCGCATAGGCGATCCGGCGCCCGGTAACGGATACGGGAAGATGCGCGAGATCCCGGTCGGCGATACGGATGCGTCCGGAATAGCCGGGAATGCGCCGGGCCAGGATGCGGGCCAACATGCTCGCGGCGGGGCTGCCGTTGGAAATCAGCGCCACCGTGGCCGGCAGCTCCAGCGAGAAGGAGGCGTTGTCGATCACCAGGTCGCCGTGAGACCCGGTCAGGCTGAGCCCCTCGGCCACGAGCGGACCGGCGAGCGGCTCGTCATTGGCGGCCTCCTCGGCATCGATCATCGGTCCCAGCCGCTCTTCCGCGAAATGCTGGGTGACCTGGTCGTACTTCACCTGCACGTCGAGGCGCTGCTGATCCCAGTCGATCAGCTCCTTCAACGGAGGCGGCAACTCGCGATAGGCGCTGATCACGGCCACGAGCTGACCGATGTCGAGCGTGCCGCGCAGCGCGAAATAGCCGCCCACCGCGTAGAACAGGAAGGGTGTGACCTGCGACAGGAAGTTGTTGAGGAATTTGACCGCGAATTTCCTGTTGTAGATCTTCAGGCGGATGGCGAAGAGGCTGAAGAGGCGGCTGCCGATTTCCGCCCTTTCCCAGGCATAGGCATTGTGAACGTGCACGACCTCGATGCCGTCGAGCACCTCGCCGATTCGTCCCGCGAGCTCGCGCGATGCCAGCTGACGCTGCTTGCCGAGGTGCAGCAGTTCCCGCCGGAGGCGCGGAATGATGGTGAACTGCACGCCGATCACGGCCAGCGCCATGAGGCCGAGCCACACGTTCTGAACCATGATGAAGAACAAGGCCGTCAGGGCCTGCAGGCCGAGCAGAACCGGCGTGATGAAGGCATCCCCGATGAACCCGCCGATGGGCTCGACCTCGTCCTTGATGATCGTCGCCGTCTCGGAGGATTTGACGGTGCGCAACGCCTCCGGCGTGAAACGCAGGACCATCGCGAACAGGTCGAACCGCATGCGCCGGAGCATGCGCTCTCCGAGAACGCCCTTGGCGAGATTGATCCAGTACTTGAAGCCGTTGTTGATGACGACGAAGAACAGGAACAGGCACGAGAGACCGATCAGGAGCCCGACGCGGCCGACCTGGAATCCCTCGAACAGCTGAAGGGACCCGCCGCCGAGCCATCGCGGCCAGTCGATATGCAGCCGCAGGAAAGGCGCCGTAACGTTGCCGTCCTTGAACGCGTCGCCCTGAATGGCCTCGTTCACGATCTGGCGAGGCAGGTCGAGGGAGATGAAATAAAATGGTTGAGACAGCAGTACGACAAAGCATATGAACAGCTGGTCGCGCTTGGAATGAGTCCAGATATACCGAAAGAGGCTCTTTTCCATTGCCGTAGAGTTATAACCTTCAAAGCTGAAGAGAACCTCTTCCCGATCTCCAATCCTGCCTTATTTGATCGGTGGGGGCTTGAGAAGAGGTAGAGACGGAAGATGCGTCGTCAACCGATGCGCCTTCCTGCCAAGAGGCGTCCGGATGGCGGATTTGGTGACCAGTTTAAGCAAGGAACCCGATTCACGCCTCCCCCGGGGCCTCCCGGCCCGAGGTCCTCGGGTCCTGATCTACAGCCATGACACCTTCGGTCTCGGCCATCTGCGCCGGTCGCGGGCGATCGCCAACGCCATCGTGGCCGACCGGCCCGACGCATCGGTGGTGATCATCTCGGGCTCGCCGGTCATCGGCAATTTCGAGTTCGGCAGCGGAGTCGACTACATCCGTATCCCGGGCGTCACGAAGCTGCCGGACGGCGACTACCGCAGCCTCAACCTCAACGTGAACCTTGACGAGGCGGTCGGCCTGCGTCAGGCGCTCATTCTTCAGACGGCGAAGGCCTTCCGGCCCGACGTGTTCATCGTCGACAAGGAACCCACGGGCTTTCGCGGGGAGGTCCTGCCCGCCCTCGACTATCTCCAGGCGGCGGGCTGCCGCCTCGTGCTCGGCATCCGCGACGTGATGGACGAACCGAGCCTTCTCGTCCCAGAATGGGAGCGAAAGGGAGCGAAGGCGGCCCTCATCCGCTACTACGACGAGATCTGGGTCTATGGCCTGAAGGACGTATACCGGCCGCTCAAGGCCCTCAACCTGCCGGAGGAGGTGAGCGAGCGCGTCACCTATACCGGCTATCTGCGCCGCGAGGTGCCCCCCACCCCCTCGCTGACGCGGTATCCGAAGATCACCAAGCAACCCTTCATCCTCGTGACCACCGGCGGCGGCGGAGATGGAGACGACCTCATCGACTGGGTGATCTCGGCCTACGAAGCCGATCCAACCCTGGAGCAGCCCGCCCTGATCCTGTTCGGCCCGTTCATCGACCGCGACAAGCGCCGGGCCTTCGTGGAGCGCATCGCCCGGCAGCCGAAGCTCGATGTCATGTCCTTCGACAACAAGATCGAGCGGCTCATGAAGAAGGCCGACGCCATCGTGGCCATGGGCGGCTACAACACGTTCTGCGAGGCGCTGTCCTTCGACAAGCGCACCCTCATCGTGCCGCGCACCCGCCCGCGCCTCGAGCAATATATCCGCGCCGTCGAGGCCGAGCGCCTTGGTCTCGTGCGGATGCTGAGCGATTACAAGGAGCCGCGCACGCCCGAGCGCATGGCCGCAGCCCTGCGCAACCTCTCCTCGCAGCCGCGCCCGTCCGAAGTGACCATTCCCGGCCTCCTCGACGGGCTTGACCGGGTGCAGGAGCGGCTTAAGGCTCTCCTCGAACCGACACCCCAGTTTGAGACCGCCTATCGTCAGGCGGCCGGGTAAACCATTCCGATGCCTCCCTCACCTGAATCCCGGCGGATCGCCATCGTCGTGAAGGGCTATCCGCGCCTGTCCGAGACCTTCATCGCGCAGGAAATCCTGGCCCTCGAAAACCGCGGTCTCGATCTCGAGATCTGGTCCCTCCGCCATCCGACCGAGCGGGCCGTGCATCCCATGAACAAGAAGATCAGGGCGCGGGTGACCTATCTTCCGGAATATCTCTACGAGGAGCCGCTGCGCGTTCTCAAAGGCGCGTTCTGGAGCATCGGACAACGGGGTTTCGGCCCGCTGCTCAAGGCCTTCCGGCGCGATTTGAAGCGTGATTTCACGATGAACCGCGTGCGTCGCCTGGGGCAAGCCTTCGTCATGGCGCGGGAACTGCCCGCGGAGGTCGGGCATCTCCACGTGCACTATCTCCACACGCCGGCCTCCGTGGTGCGCTATGCGGCGCTGCTGACCGGCCGCACCTGGACCTTCTCGGCCCACGCGAAGGACATCTGGACGACGCCCGACTGGGAAAAGCGCGAGAAAATGCAGGAAGCCGTCTGGGGCGTCACCTGCACGGCGCATGGCGCCGGGAACCTGCAGGCCCTGTCGGCCCCGAGCCGCGTCTCTCTCGTCTATCACGGCCTCGACCTTTCCCGCTTTCCGGCTCCCCCCGAAAGCCGTCCGGCACGCGACGGCTCCGATCCCCAGGATCCCGTGAGGATCGTTTCCGTCGGGCGGGCGGTGGCCAAGAAGGGCTACGGCGACCTCATCCAGGCGCTGGCGGCCCTGCCGGGCGATCTGCACTGGCGCTTCGCCCATGTGGGCGGGGGCGACCTGCTGAACAGCCTCAAGGCGCAGGCGCAGCAGGCGGGCATCGCCGACAAGGTAGCGTTCCTGGGCGCGAAGGCCCAGCCCGACATCATCGCGCTGCTGCGCGAGGCGGATCTCTTCGTGCTGCCGTCCAAGAAAGCGGCCTCCGGCGACCGGGACGGGCTGCCGAACGTGATCATGGAGGCGGCGAGCCAGAAGCTCGCCATCGCGGCGACCGACTTTGCCGGCATCCCGGAATTCATCCGCGACGGCGCCGAGGGCGCGCTCGTGGCTCCCGGCGACTGGGAGGCCCTGTCGAACGCGCTCAACCTGCTCGCGCGGGAGCCCGCGAAGCGGGCCATGCTGGGCGAGGCGGCCTATCAGCGCCTTCGTCGGGACTTCTCGATGGATGGCGGCATCGACGTGCTGGAAGCGCGCTTGCGCACCCTCGTCGGCAACCCTTCGAAACAGCCGGAGCCCGTGTGAGCGACCGTCGGCCCGTCGCGTTCTATGCCCCCCTGAAAGGCCCGGATCACCCCCTGCCCTCAGGCGACCGCACCATGGCGCGGCTCCTGATGCGGGCTCTCGGTCAGGCAGGCCTCACGCCGCGGCTCGCGAGCGCATTGCGCACGCTCGACAAGGCGGGCAACGGACGGGTTCAAGAGGATCTGAAGCGGCAATCCCGGGCCGAGGCCTCCCGCCTCATCGCCCATTACCGGGCCCTTCCCGAGGAGCGGCGGCCCTGCCTGTGGTTCACCTATCACGTGTATTACAAGGCTCCCGACTGGATCGGCCCGCAGGTTAGCGACGCCCTGAACATCCCTTACGTGATCGCCGAAGGCTCTCGCGCCGCCAAACGCGCGCAGGGTCCCTGGGCCCTGGGGCATGCGGGGGCGGAGGAAGCGCTCGACCGGGCCGACGCGATCTTCGTGATGACGGCCAAGGACCGGGTCGCGCTGGAGAGCGCACGCCCGGCGCACCAGACGCTGGTCGACCTGCCGCCCTTCATGGATACCGGAGAATGGCCGAAGACCTCCGCCGTGAGAGGCTCCCCCGGGCCGCAGCTTCTCGCCGTCGCCATGATGCGTGACGGCGACAAGCTCGCATCCTATCGGATTCTCGCGGATGCACTTGCGCGCATGGCGCATCTCCCCTGGCGCCTCGCCATCGTGGGCGACGGAGAGGCGCGCCCGGAGATCGAGCGGCTATTCGCGCCACTTTCACCGCGTATTCGCTTCCATGGACAGATCGAGGACCGGAATCGTCTCGCCGCGCTCTACCGAAACGCCGATCTGTTCGTCTGGCCCGCGGTGAATGAGGCCTATGGCATGGTGTTTCTGGAAGCGCAGTTCTTCGGCTGCGCGGTCGCCGCGGGCGATTTCGGAGGGGTCGCCAGTGTCGTGAAGAATGGGGAGACGGGTGTCTTGACTGCGCCGGGGGATCCGGCTGCATTCTCAGAGGCCATGAAAGACTTGCTTGAACACCCGGAACGGCTTCGGACGCTCGGCGCCAACGCGCAGCGCTTCGTGAGCGAGGAGCGCAACCTCGACGGCGCCGCCCTGCGCCTGCAGACGGCGCTCTCGTGTCTTTCGAAATCGGGAGGAGCACGACCTTGCGCGTCCTGATCGTCGTCACCCACCTGCTGGGAGCGGGCCACCTCACGCGCGCTGCGGCGCTCGCGCGCGCCTTTGCCGAGGCGGGCCATGCGACCACCCTGGTGTCCGGCGGCGGCCCCGTTGAACCGGCGGGCCTCGACGGAGTCACCTTCGTGCAGCTGCCGCCCGTCCGCATCCTCGGCACGGATTTCAGGACCCTGCTCGACGAGGAGGGCGCGCCTGTCCATAACTTCCGGCTGGCGGAGCGGCGCATCCAGCTTCTCGAAACCTTGCGGACGCTTCGCCCGGACATCCTCGTCACCGAACTCTTTCCCTTCGGCCGCCGCGTGCTGGCGGACGAGTTCATGACGCTCCTCAAGGATGCGCGGAGCCACTCCCCGCGCCCGCTCGTCCTCTCCTCGATCCGCGACATCCTCGCCTCGCCCTCGAAACCCGGCCGCATCGAGGAGACCCATGCGCGCATCCTCGAAGGCTACGACGCCGTGCTGGTCCATGGCGATCCCCGCATCGTGCCCCTGGACGCTACATGGCCCGTCGATGAGGGGATCCGCCCGCTCATTCGCTATACCGGCTATGTGGATGAGAATCCGGAGCCGCTCGACCGGTACGAAAGCCGGGGCATCCTCGTGTCCGGCGGATCGAGCGCAGCAAGCCTCCCGCTCTATCGCGCGGCGCTCGCGGCCGCGCAGGAGATCACCGAGGAACCCTGGCGCATCCTGGTCGGGCGCGGTGTCGGCGAGGCCGATTTCCTGGCGCTTCGCGCCCAGGCTCCGGCCCATGCGACGGTGGAGCGCGCGAGGCCCGACTTCCGCGCTCTTCTGGCCCGGGCGGAATTGTCGGTCAGCCAGGCCGGCTACAACACGGTCATCGACCTTCTGCGCAGCAAGGTCAAAGCGGTCCTCGTCCCCTTCGAGGCCGGGAACGAGACCGAGCAGCGCCTGCGGGCGGAACGGCTGAAGGCCCTTGGGCTCGCCGAGATCGTGCCGGAGGCGGAGCTCTCCTCCCGCCGCCTCGCCGATGCCGTGCGGCAGGGCCTGTCGCGCCGCCTCCAGCCGGCCCCGCCCTTCGCCCTCGACGGCGCGCGCGAGAGCGTCGCCATTGCGGAAAGCCTGGTGCTCGCCCGCCCTGCCCTTCACCGCCGCATCGACTGGTCGCCCGTGGATGAGGCGCTCGACCGGGCGAGGGATCGCGGCTGCCCGATCCGGTTCTGGTGGCGCGACGACGACGCGGTGGCCGAGACACCCGGGCTCGACCGCCTCCTCGCCCTGAGCGGCCGCGCCCAGGCGGGCCTCGCGCTTGCCGCCATTCCGGCCGGTCTGATGCCCTCCCTGGGCGAACGCCTCCGGAACGAGAGGCGCGTCTTCGCCCTCGTGCATGGCTGGTCCCACACCAACCATGCTCCCGCCGCGGAGAAGAAGGCGGAATTCGGCCGTCATCGCCCCCTCGACGCCATGGCGAGGGAAGCGGAGCAGGCCCTGCGCGCTGCCCGGGAGAAGCTCGGCCGCAAGGTCCTTCCGGTTTTCGTCCCGCCGTGGAACCGGATCTCGCCCGAGCTGGCGCGACATCTGCCCCGTTCGGGCTTCACGGCCCTTTCGTCCTTCGGCGACCGCAAGGCGGCTTCGCTGGCCGAAGGACTGATCCGGGTCAACACGCATGTCGATCCGATCGACTGGCACGGGACCCGGAGCCTGGCCGACCAGGACCGGATCCTGGCGGGGATCGCCGCCGCCATCGAGCGGAGAGCCAGTGGCGAGGCTGACCGGAACGAGCCCATCGGATTCCTGACGCATCATCTGGTTCACGACGAGGCCATCTGGACGTTCTGCGAGGCCCTGATCATGCATCTCGTCGTCCGGCAGATCCCTCTTCTGCGGCCCGACGAAGCGTTTTCGGCAACAAACAGGATCGCAGCCTTGGCCTGATGCGTTATGATGATTGCCAACCGGAGGAGCTCATGGATGCGCCGCTCCTGTCGATCCGTCAGCTGACGGTCGACTTTCATACCGATACCGGAGATTTCCGGGCGGTGGACGGCCTGTCCTTCGACATTCCGAAGGGCCGGACGGTGGCGCTCGTGGGTGAATCCGGCTCCGGCAAATCGGTGACGGCCCAATCCATTCTCCAGATCCTGCCAAAGAAGGCGCATATTTCCGGCGGCTCGATCCTCTTCAACGACCCGACCTTGGAGGCGCCTGCGGATATCGCGTCCCTCGAACCCGAGAGCGACGCCATGCACCAGTTGCGCGGCGGGCGCATCGCCATGATCTTCCAGGAGCCGATGACGTCGCTCTCGCCGCTGCACACGATCGGCGATCAGATCTCGGAAGCGCTCCTGATCCACGCCCGCGTGAGCAAGGCGAAGGCGCTGCAGCGCACGACGGAGGTGCTGGCCCGGGTCGGCTTTCCCGATCCGAAGCGGGCGCTTCGCACCTACCCCTTCGAATTGTCGGGCGGCCTTCGCCAGCGCGCCATGATCGCCATGGCGCTGATCACGCGCCCGTCCCTCCTGATCGCGGACGAGCCCACCACCGCGCTCGATGTGACGACGCAGGCCCAGATCCTCGATCTCATCAAGGAGCTCCAGGCCGAAACGGGCATGTCGGTGCTGCTGATCACCCACGATCTCGGCGTGGTGGCCAACATCGCCGACGAGGTCGTGGTCATGTATCGCGGCCGGGTCATGGAGGCGGGTTCGCGCGAGGATATCTTCCGCAATCCCCAGCACCCCTATCTCCAGGCGCTCATGCGCGCCGTCCCGCGCTTTGCCATGGCTGAGAACGAGCGCCTGACCCCCATCCGCGAGGTGAAAAGCTCCGCCCTGGCGCGAGTGCATGCTCCCGAGAGACCACAACCCGAAGGGCCGATCCTCAAGGCCGAGGGATTGACGAAGTGCTTCACGCTCCGGTCCGGCAGCTTCTTCGGCGAGCCGCGCACCATCCGCGCGGTGAACGGGGTCGATCTCGCATTGCCGGTCGGGCGGACGCTGGGGCTCGTCGGGGAATCCGGCTGCGGCAAGACCACGGTGTCGAAGATGATCATGCGCGGGCTCGAGCCGGATTCCGGCCGGGTCCTGTTCGACGACGGCACCGGCCTGAAGGACGTTCACCGCCTCGAAGGCGAGGATCTGACAACCTATCGTCGCTCCGTGCAGTTCATCTTCCAGGATCCGTTCTCGTCCCTCAATCCGCGGATGACGGTCTACGAGCTTCTCACCGAACCTCTCCGCATTCACGACATCGGCACCTCCGACGAGCGCTATCAGCGCGTGAAGCAGCTGCTCGACATGGTGGGTCTCGACCGGCGCTCGCTACGCCGCTACCCGCATTCCTTCTCGGGCGGCCAGCGCCAGCGCCTCGGCATCGCTCGGGCGCTGGCGCTCGAACCGCGCGTGCTTTTGTGCGACGAGCCGGTCTCGGCCCTCGACGTCTCCGTGCAGGCCCAGGTTCTGAACCTGCTGAAGGATCTCCAGGCGGCGCTCGGGCTCTCCTATCTCTTCGTGTCGCACAATCTGGCCGTGGTGGATTACATCGCCGACACCATCGCGGTCATGTGCCGGGGCTACATCGTCGAGGAGGCGCCGAAATCCTCGCTTTTCCGCAACCCCGCTCATCCCTACACGCAGGCGCTCCTTGCGGCCGTGCCGGATCCGGACCTCGATCGCCCGCTCGATTTCGCGAAGCTTCGGGCCGACGGCTTCTCGAATCCCGCGGAATGGCCCGAGCCGTTCCGCATCCCGGACGGCGAATTCGGCACGATGGAAGAGATCGAGCCCGGCCATCGGGTCCGCCTGGGACGCGCCCCGGCACTGGAGGTCGCGTGATGATGACCCGGCTGCAAACGGCGCCCCTCGTCCTCTCTCTCGTCTTCTCTCTCGCCTCGGCCTGCACCTTCTCGATGCCCGCCGGGGCGCAGGAGCTGAAGGAGTCGACCTACTTCAAGAACCATGACAGGACGCTGCCGCCGGTTGCGGAGCGCCTTCCTTCGACGCCGCTCGTCGTCGATGCGACGGGCGAACCCGGCGGCGAAATCGTGACCCTCGTGCCGCGGGCCCGCGACATCCGCTACATCTCGACCTACGCCTATACCCGCCTCGTCGGCTACGACAGACATCTCGAGCTTCAGCCCGATCTGCTCGAGTCGTTCGATAATCAGGGCGACATGGTCTTCACCTTCACCCTGCGCGAGGGCCATCGCTGGTCCGACGGAACGCCCTTCACGACGGAGGACTTCCGGTATTACTGGGAGGACGTCGCCCTCAACAAAGAGCTCTCGCCCGCCGGCCCTCCCGAATTCATGCTGGTGGACGGAAAGCCGCCGCGCGTCGAGGTGCTCGACGAACGCAGGATCCGCTACAGCTGGGACACGCCCAACCCGCGCTTCCTGCCGCAGCTCGCGGGGCCCATCGATCCCGGGATCTATCGGGCGTCGAAATACCTCAAGCAGTTCCACGCGAAATACGCGGACCAGGCGTCCCTGGACGAGAAGGCCAGGCAGCAGAAGCTGAAATCCTGGGCCGCCCTTCACAACCGCATGGACGACATGAAGGAGCAGACCAACCCGGACCTGCCGACCCTCATGCCCTGGCGCGTGACGAACGCTGCGCCCGCCAACCGCTTCGTGTTCGAGCGCAATCCCTATTATCACCGCGTCGACAGGAAAGGGCATCAGCTTCCCTATCTCGACCGCATCCTCATGGACGTCTCCGCCGGCGGGCTCTTCGCCGCCAAGGCCAATGCGGGGGAAACGGATCTCCTGTTCCGCGGCCTTACCATGAGCGACATCCCGGTGCTCAAGGAGGGTGAGAAGGTGCAGGGCTACAGAACGCTGCTCTGGCCCTATGCGCGCGGCACGGAGCTGGCGCTCTACCCCAACCTCAACGCGGTCGATCCGGTCTGGCGCCGGCTCAACCGCGACGTCCGTTTCCGCCGCGCCCTATCATTGGGCATCGACCGCAAGACCCTGAACAACGCCCTGCTCTTCGGGCTCGGAACGGAGGGCAACAATACGGTGGTGCCGGAAAGCCCGCTTTTCTCGCCCGAGCTGCGCACGCTGTACGCCGAATACGATCCCGCCGAGGCCTCGCGTCTCCTCGACGAGGTCGGCCTGACGCAGCGCGACGGCGCGGGCTTCCGCCTGCTGCCGGACGGGCGCGAGCTTGAGATCATCGTCGAGACCGACGGCGAAAGCAGCCTCGTGGTGGACGGACTGACGCTGATCGGCGAATTCTGGCGCGAGATCGGCGTCAGGCTGTTCGTGAAACCGCAGGACCGCACGGTTCTGCGCAACCGCGCCTTTGCCGGATTGACCATCATGGTCGCGGCCCCCGGCCTCGACAATGCCTTGCCCACGGCGATCATGCCACCGACGGATTTCGCCCCCAAGCGCCAGGACAACTACGCCTGGCCCAAATGGGGCCAGTATATCGAGACCAAGGGCATGAACGGCGAGGCCATCGACGTGCCCGAGGCGAAGCGCCTCGCGGAACTCTACGAGGCCTGGATGGGGACGGCCGACAAAGCCGAGCAGACCCGGATCTGGGAAGAGATGCTCCACAATCACGCGGAGAACCAGTGGGTGATCGGCACGGTGTCCGGCGCCCTGCAGCCGATCGTGGTCAGAAACGGATTGCAGGGGCTTCCCGAAAGAGCGCTCTATAGCTGGGAACCCACGGCCATGATCGGCATCTACCGGGTCGACGAGATCTATTGGAACAAGGCAGCGGGCAAAGAGGCGCGCCGATGATCCGTTTCCTGCTGCGCCGTCTCGTCACCATGGCGGTCACGCTCTTCATCATCTCGGCCCTCGTGTTCTTCATTATCAAGCTGCCGCCGGGGGATTATCTCTCCAACCTGATTTTCGAGCTGCGCGCGCAGAACGACAACGCCTCCATCGCCAAGGCCGAGTTCCTGATCAAGCAATACGCCCTCGACCGGCCGGCCTGGGAGCAGTACCTGATCTGGATCGGCGCGATGCCGGGGCCGGACGGGTTCTCGGGCCTGCTTCAGGGCGATTGGGGCTGGTCCTTCGAATATGACAGGCCCGTCGTGGAGGTGGTGGGCGACGCCCTGTGGCTGACGCTGCTCGTGAACCTCGCGGCGGTCATCTTCATCCACCTGGTCTCGATTCCCATCGCGATCTATTCCGCAACGCGGCAATATTCCGTGGGCGATTATCTGGCGACGTTCATCGGCTATATCGGACTTGCAACCCCGAGCTTCCTGCTCGCCCTCATCCTTCTCTACTATCTGAACCGCTGGCTCGGCATCTCCATCGGCGGTCTCTACGACGCGAAGTTCGCCGGCGAACCCTGGGACTGGCCCAAGATCCAGTCCCTTCTCGCGCATCTCGTCGTCCCTACCATCGTCATCGGGCTTGCGGGCACCGCCTCGATGATCCGGCGCATGCGCGCCAACCTGCTCGACGAGCTGGGAAAGCAGTATTACGTGACCGCGAAGGCCAAGGGCCTGGGACCCACCAAGGCCCTCCTGAAATATCCCTTCCGCATGTCGCTCAACCCCTTCATTGCGGATATCGGCAACCTGCTGCCGCATCTTGTGTCAGGATCCGTGCTGGTCTCGCTGGTGCTGAGCCTCCCGACCGTGGGACCCATTCTGCTGAGCGCGCTGAAGAACCAGGATCAGTTCCTCGCCGGCTTCATCCTCATGTTCGTCGCCGTGCTCACCGTCGTGGGCATGCTGATCTCCGATCTTCTGCTGGCCTGGATCGATCCCCGGATCCGCATGGGAGGCGGGCGATGAACACGCTCTCCACCCGCGCACGGCACTATGTGGATCCGACGCCCTTCGATCCGGGCGTCACGGAACCCATCGGCACGGAAAGCGAGAGCTTCTATCGCGCATCGTCGTGGCAGCTCATGTGGTGGAAGTTCCGGCGCCACAAGGTGGCGGTCGCGGCGGCCTTCGTGCTGCTCGCCTTCTATCTGGTCGTTCCCTTCGTCGAGATCATCGCTCCCTACAACCAGACGAAACGCCACGGCGACTTCCTCTACGCGCCGCCGCAGCCGATCCACCTCATTCACGACGGCCGCTTCGTCGGCCCCTACGTGTACCCCTACAAATTCACCTTCGATCTGGAGACGTTCCGCAGGGTCTACACCGTCGACCGATCCCAGCCGCAGCCGATCCGCTTCTTCTGCCGGGGCGATTCTTACGAGTTCTGGGGCGTCTGGAACACGGATTTCCATCTCGTCTGCCCGCCCGAGAGCGGCACGATGTTCGTTCTCGGCACGGACCGGCTGGGGCGCGACCTCTTCTCGCGCATCGTCTACGGCTCGCGCATCTCGCTCACCATCGGCATCATCGGCATCGCGGTCTCGTTTGCGCTGGGCCTCTTCTTCGGCGGGCTGGCCGGCTATCTCGGCGGCTGGGTGGATCACGTGATCCAGCGCATGATCGAGATCCTGCGCTCCTTGCCGGAGCTGCCCCTCTGGCTTGCGCTGTCGGCGGCGCTTCCGCCGAACTGGAGCCCGATCCTCGTCTTCTTCGGCATCACGATCATTCTCGGGCTCCTCGACTGGCCGGGCCTGGCGCGCGCCGTCCGGTCCAAGCTTCTGGCTCTGCGCGAGGAGGATTTCGTGAAGGCCGCTGAGCTGATGGGCGCCTCCAAGAAGCGCGTCATCGCGCGCCATCTCATCCCGAACTTCATGAGCCATCTGATCGCCTCGGCGACGCTCTCGATCCCCTCCATGATCCTCGGCGAGACCGCCCTCTCCTTCCTGGGCCTGGGCCTTCGCCCCCCGGTGACGAGCTGGGGCGTCCTGCTCAACGAGGCCCAGAACCTCGCCGCCGTGCAGCTTCATCCGTGGCTGCTCTTTCCCATGGTCCCGGTCATCGTGGTGGTGCTCGCCTTCAACTTCATGGGCGACGGCCTGCGCGACGCGGCCGATCCGTATCATTGATCGGACGATGACGTGCTGGAGCATCTCAAAGACCGGCTCGCCGACTGGCTGGGGATCCCGCGCCTGAATCATGCGGTCTCGTTCCTGCTGATGCGGGACCTGAACGTGCTCTCGGCGGCTCCGAAAGGCGCGGAAGGCCATGCGGGGCTGCGAACCGCGTTCCTGCACCTCATCGACGTCCTGAATCCCGACACGGTCTGCGACATCGGCGCCCTCGACGGGGCGTTGTCCCTGGCCGTGCGCGACAAGGCTCCGGAATGCGAGATCATCGCCTTCGAGGCCGATCCCAAGACCCATGCGCATCACGCGCCGGCGCTCCGGGCGCGCGGCGTCGATTACCGCAACCTCGCCGTCTCCGGCACGGACGGGCGCGCCACGATCCACGCGCCGCGCGGCCGTCCCGAGGGGAAGTCCTCGCTGCTGCTGAGGAACGAAGAGACCACCTATGACGATTACGATGTCGAGATGCGGACCCTCGACAGCCTGTTCGGAGATCGCCCGAACCGGAGCTTCTTTCTCTGGATCGACGTCGAAGGCGCTGCCGAACTCGTCCTTGCAGGCGCGAGCCGCGTGCTGCACCGGACGCTCGCCGTCTTCGTCGAATGCGAGACCGTTCCCTTCTGGCGGGAAGGAGGGAGCGCGGGCCATGTGGCCGAGACGCTGATGAAGGCGGGTTTCGTGCCCGTGGCCCGGGATCGGGAATACGGCGATGACCAGTTCAACGCCCTGTTCGTGGCAGGCCGCGTGGCCCATCGGCTCGCGCCATCGCTGTTTCAGGCGGGTTCGCCGCTGAGGAGAAGTTTGGCTGCTCCGCCGGCCCAAGGCCGGGCATGACGGAAACGGGGCCGGCTTGAGTTCTCACCATCGTCCGCCGCTTCCGTAACAGGAATGAAAAAGGGCGCCTCGCGGCGCCCTTCTCATCTCGTTCGATGCCTTTTAGCGGCGGCGCGGGCTCTTTTCGAGCCATGCCACCTGGGCTCCGTCGCGCCGTCCTTCCGCGGAGCGGGACGCGGGACGGCCCTGCTGCTGGGTGCGCTGCCCCTGGGCTGCGGGCTTCTGAGCCTGCGCGGAACGCTGCGGCTGCGCGGAACGCTGCTGCTGATGGCCGGCGGGATGGCCGCCCTGCGGCTGGGCGCCGCCCGGCTTGCCGCCGCGGCGGCGGCGCTTGGGGCCGCTCGTATCGTTCGGATCGGCCTGGCGCGACTGGCCGTGGCCCTGCTGGCCCCGGGAATGCGGAGCCGGACGCCCGCGCTGCGGCTCGCTGCGGCGCTCGGAATTCTCCGACGGAGGCGGAGCGGCAGGCAGGCCCTCCGGCAGGGGCATGACCGGCACCTTCAGGCGCGTCAGCTTCTCGATGTCCTTCAGGTAAGCCTTTTCCTCGTCGTTGCAGAACGAGATCGCCAGGCCTGAAGCGCCGGCACGCGCGGTGCGGCCGATGCGGTGGACATAAGATTCGGGCACGTTCGGCAAATCGTAGTTGATGACGTGGCTCACGCCTTCGACGTCGATGCCGCGCGCGGCGATGTCGGTCGCCACCAGGACCCGGCACGAGCCGTCACGGAAACCAGCCAGCGCCCGCTCGCGCTGCGGCTGGGACTTGTTGCCGTGAATGGCGGCGCCCACGATGCCGGCCTTGTCGAGACCGCGCACGACCTTGTCGGCGCCATGCTTGGTGCGGGTGAAGACGAGCACGCGGTCGATGGCCGGATCGCGCAGGAGCGTTTCCAGCAGAACCTGCTTGCGGTTCGTGGGCACGAAGATGACGCTCTGGTCGACGCGCTCTGCCGTGGTGGCGACAGGCGTCACCGCCACATGGGCCGGATCGCGCAGGAAGGAATCGGCCAGCGTCGAGATCGTCTTCGGCATGGTGGCCGAGAAGAACAGGCTCTGGCGGTCCTTCGGCAGCAGGGTCACGATGCGCTTCAGCGCATGGATGAAGCCGAGATCGAGCATCTGGTCGGCCTCGTCGAGGACGAGGATCTCGATATCCCTCAGGAACAGCGACTTGCGGTCCACGAGATCGATGAGGCGGCCGGGCGTCGCGACGAGCACGTCGATGCCGTTCGCCAGCGCCTTCTCCTGACGGGAGATGGTGACGCCGCCGAACACCACTTCGGTGCTGAGCCGGAGGTTGCGGCCATAGGCCTTGAAGCTGTCGGCGATCTGGCCGGACAGCTCACGGGTCGGGCTGAGCACGAGGACGCGGGGGCTCTTGGGCTTGCGCGGCTTCGGGTTCTGCGACAGGCGATGCAGGATCGGCAGCGCGAAGGCTGCGGTCTTGCCGGTGCCGGTCTGGGCGATGCCGCAGACGTCGCGGCCTTCCATGGCATAGGGAATGGTCTGGGCCTGGATGGGCGTGGGCTTCTCATAACCCTCGACGGCCAGGGCCTTCAGGATCGGCTGGGCCAATCCGAAATCGGTGAAGAGTGTCAAAGTGTATCTTTCGAACGGATGCGGTGAGCCGCAAAGCAAGTTCGGCTTAAGTCAAGCAAAGGCGCTTCAGGGCTCTCGTGGCGACAGCCCGCGTGATGGGGCCATCGTATGGGTCAAGCGATTGAAGAAGGGGACCGGGTTTTCGCCGTCGAGGCGAATTTCCGTCACGCAGTCCCGCTCAAGCGGCTCGTATCGAGCGCTGACGCCGTGCCGTTCATATGAGGGCTAAAGGCCTATCCGTCAACCTCGGAGCCTGACATAAAGGCCCAAACCATCATCGCGGGCCTGGGCCGGAATCCGGACACTCGCGTCAGAATCCATGCGGGAAACCATGCGGGGCAAAGTTTTCTTGTTCGATATGGACGGCACCTTGATCGATTCCACCGAGGTCATCGAGGAGATCTGGCATCGCTGGGCGGACCGGCACGGCATCGACGGGAATGCCGTACTCGCCAAGTCCCATGGACGGCAGGCCGCCGAGACCGTCCGCCTCTTCGCCCCCGAAGGGACCGACCAAGCGGCCGAAACGGCCTGGTTCAACACTCAGGCGGAACAGGGGACGGCGAGGATCAGGGCCGTTCCGGGCGCGCGGGATTTCCTTTCCCGCCTGGAGCCGCACGAATGGGCCATCGTGACGTCCGGAAAGCGCTCGCTCGCCGAGGAATGGATGGCGGCGGCAGGGCTGCCGTTGCCGGAAACCTTCATCGCGGCCGAGGACGTGTCCCGGAGCAAGCCCGACCCGGAAGGCTACCGCAAGGCGGCGCAGCTTCTGGGTTTCGACGCGAACGACGCCATCGTCTTCGAGGATGCCCAGGCCGGCATGGAAGCGGGGCGCAAGGCGGGGGCGAGGGTCGTCGGGATCGGCCCCTCGAGCCACCTCTCGCACCTCGCCGATGCCTGGATCTCCGACTTCCGGCAGATCGAGCCGGTCAGGGACGATGCGGGCGGCTTCAGGCTTCACCTCTAAGATCTCGTCCCCCGAGAGCAGCGGACCCAGCGGGCCGCGCTCGCGAAAACCGGATCCACTTTTCCGCACGATGCGCTAGACCACGGCTGAAGGATCGCCATGTCCGCTCCCGCCCGAATGCCCTGGGCCTTCGTCTCCGCGCTGTCCCTGACGGTGCTGATTTCCTACGGCACGATCTTTTATGCCTTCGCGCTCTTCGTGGATCCGATGGGCCGGGAGCTCGGCTGGAGCAAGTCCGACCTGATGGCGGCCTATTCGCTCGCCCTCGGCATGTCCGCCTTCTTCGCCGTTCCGGTCGGACGGCTCATCGATCTGGGCTATGGCCGCACGGTGATGACCGCCGGCTCGGTGCTGGCGGCGGTGCTCCTGGCGCTCTGGTCCCGGGTCGAGAGCTATCCCGCCTTCGTGGTCATCTGGATCGCCATGGGGCTGTCCATGAGCAGCGTGTTCTACGAGCCGGGCTTCGCGGTTCTGGCCCGCAGGCTCGGCTTCGTGGCCCGCCGGGGCATCACCTTCATGACCCTGGTCGGGGGCTTCGCGAGCACGGTCTTCATCCCCCTCACCCACCTCCTCATCGAATATCTGGGCTGGCGCAGCGCCCTCCTGGTCCTCGCGGGCTTCAACATCCTCGTCTGCGCAACGGTCCACGCGGTCTTCATCCCCCCGGCCCTGAAGGCTCATCCCCGCTCCCCCGACGCCCCGTCCCGCGCCCTTCCGGCCAGCGCCCGCTCGGTCCTGCGCAGGGCCTCGTTCTGGTGCTTCGTGGCGGCTTCCGTGCTCCAGGGCCTGATCGCGGCGGGCCTGCCGATCCACCTGATCCCCCTGCTCACCGAAAGGGGCTACGGCCTGGAGATGGCGGTGGCCGCCTTCTCGATCATCGGCCCTGCCCAGGTGGCGGGACGGATGGCCATGGCGGCGGGCGAGCGCGCCTTCGGCATGAAAGGCACCGGCATCGTCACCCTGGGACTGGGAGTCCTCGCCTTCGCGCTCCTGCCCCTGCTTCCCGCCGGGTCCTGGCTGGTCGCCGCGTTCGCCGCGCTCTTCGGCGCCTCGAACGGGATGATGACCATCGTGCGCGCGCTCCTGCCGCCCGAGCTGTTCGGCCGCGACAACTACGGCGTCGTCCAGGGCATGATCGCCATGCCCGTACGCCTGACCACCGCCTCGGCTCCATTTCTGTTCGGGACGCTGTGGGCCTGGTGGGGCAGTTACACGGCGGTCATGATCCTGTGCTTGGCCATTTCCATCGCGTCGCTCGGCTTCTTTCTGGTTGTCCTGTTGTTGCAAAAGGGGCGTGAAAAGCCTGAAAATTTGCTTGCGTTAGACGGCTAAAGAACTCATGTGCTCACTGACTGAAATGGCTTGGTTTAAAGAAAGACGCGTTCCGTGACGGCAGTAACTGATCTCCTCATCGTCGGCGGCGGCATCAATGGTGCGGGCATCGCCCGCGATGCGGTGGGCCGGGGCCTCTCCGTGGTGCTCTGCGAACAGGGCGATCTGGCAGGCTATACGTCTTCCGCCTCGACGAAGCTGATTCACGGTGGCCTGCGCTATCTGGAGTATTACGAGTTCCGTCTGGTCCGCGAGGCCCTGTTCGAGCGCGAACGCCTGCTCAATTCCGCGCCGCACATCATCTGGCCCCTGCGCTTCATCCTGCCTCACGAGAAGGGCATCCGCCCGGCCTGGTTCGTGCGCCTCGGCCTCTTCCTCTACGACCACCTCGCCCCGCGCAAGAAGCTGCCGGGCACGGAAACCATCAAGCTCACCACGCACCCGGCGGGCAAGGGCCTCAAGCCCGGCTTCGACACGGCCTTCGTCTATTCCGACTGCTGGGTCGAGGACAGCCGCATGGTGGCGCTCAACGCCATCGACGCCTTCGAGAAGGGCGCCGACATCCGCGTGCGCACCAAGCTCGTCTCCGCCCGCCGCGAGGGCAGCTTGTGGGTGGCGACCCTCCAGAACGTGGAGACGGGCGCGACCCAGGAGGTCCGCGCGAAGGTCATCGTCAACGCAGGCGGGCCCTTCGTGGCCGACGTGCTCAACGCCAAGCTCGGCCTCAACACCACGAAGAACGTGCGCCTCGTGAAGGGCAGCCACATCGTGGTGCCCAAGCTCTTCGACACGAAGGAGGCCTTCATCCTGCAGAACACGGACAAGCGCATCGTGTTCGCGATCCCCTATCAGGGGAAATTCACCCTCATCGGCACCACCGACATCCCGGTGGAATCGGTTCCGGACCGGAAGGTCGAGATCAGCTCCGAGGAAGTGCAGTATCTCTGCAACGTGGTGAACCACTTCTTCAAGAAGCAGGTCACCCCGGCGGACGTCGTGTGGAGCTATTCGGGCGTGCGCCCCCTCTTCGACGACGGCTCGTCCAGCGCCTCCGCCGTGACCCGCGACTACGTGTTCGACATGGACGCCCCGCAGGGCCAGGCGCCGGTGCTGTCGATCTTCGGCGGCAAGATCACCACGTTCCGCAAGCTCGCCGAGCACGCCCTCGACGAGCTGAAGGCCGTCTTCCCGGCCATGAAGCCGGCCTGGACCGAAACCGCCAAGATGCCGGGCGGCGACATGCCCGACGCGGATTTCGACCGGTTCTTCGCGGGCGTGCGCCAGCGCTGGCCCTTCCTGCCCGAGCCGATAGCCCTCCGCCTCGCCCGGGCCTACGGCACCCGCATCGCCGAGCTTCTAGGCGAGGCCAAGTCCATGGCCGATCTCGGCGAGGATTTCGGCGCCGGCCTGACCAGGGCGGAAGTCGATTACCTCGTACGCCGGGAGTGGGCGCGCAGCGCCGAGGATATCCTGTGGCGGCGCTCCAAGCTCGGATTGCACGTGCCGGCTGGTGCTCCGGCCAAGATTGATGCCTATATAGCCAAGCAGAAAGCAGCATCCATCGCGGCCCAGTAAGCACCGGAAGGCATGCCCATGGCTCAGTTTATCGGCGCAATCGATCAGGGCACGACCAGCTCGCGCTTCATCGTCTTCGACAAGGCCGGAAGCATCGTCTCCGTCGGCCAGAAGGAGCATGAGCAGATCTATCCCCGGCCCGGTCACGTGGAGCACGATCCGCTCGAGATCTGGCAGAATACGCAGAGCGTGATCCAGGAGGCCCTGGCGAAGAAAGGGCTGTCGCCCCGCGACCTCGCCGCGATCGGCATCACCAACCAGCGCGAGACCACGCTGATCTGGGACCGGCGCACCGGCAAGCCCCTGTACAACGCCCTCGTCTGGCAGGATACCCGCGTCGACCCGATCGTCGAGGAATTCGCCAAGGAGGGCGGCCATGACCGCCTGCGGGCCAAGACCGGGCTGCCGCTTGCGAGCTATTTCTCGGGCCTGAAGCTCCGCTGGCTCCTCGACAACGTTCCCGGAGCCCGGGAGAAGGCTGAAGCCGGCGACGTGCTGTTCGGCAATATCGACACCTGGCTCGTCTGGAACCTGACGGGCGGGGCGAACGACGGCTGCCATATCACCGACGTGACCAATGCCAGCCGCACCCAGCTCATGAACTTGGAGACCCTCGACTGGGACGAGGACATCCTGTCCCTGTTCGATATCCCCCGGGCCTGCCTGCCGAGCATCAGGTCGTCGAGCGAGGTCTACGGCGTCGCCAAGGACAATCTCGCGGGCGTTCCTATCGCGGGGATCCTCGGGGATCAGCAGGCGGCCCTCGTCGGTCAGGCCTGCTTTCAGCCGGGCGAGGCCAAGAACACCTACGGCACCGGCTGCTTCATGCTCATGAACACCGGCGAGACTCCCTACCCGTCGAAATGCGGCCTGCTGACGACGATGGGCTACAAGTTCGGGAACGAGAAGCCGGTCTACGTGCTCGAAGGCTCGATTGCGATCGCGGGCGCTCTGGTGCAGTGGCTGCGCGACAATCTCGGCATCATCCAGGCGAGCCACGAGATCGAGACCCTCGCCCGCAGCGTGGAGGACAATGGCGGCGTCACCATCGTGCCGGCCTTCTCGGGGCTCTATGCGCCGCACTGGAACTCCCATGCCCGCGGCCTGTTCGGCGGGCTGACGCGCTATGCCACCAAGGCCCATATCGCCCGCGCGGCTCTCGAGGCGACCGCGTTCCAGACCCGCGAGGTGCTGGAGGCGATGACGAAGGATACGGGCATCGCCGTGAAGGAGCTGCGCACGGATGGCGGGATGGTGGTCAACGAACTGCTCATGCAATTCCAGGCCGACATCCTCGACGTTCCCGTGGTCCGCCCGAAGGTCATCGAGACCACGGCTCTGGGCGCCGCCTATGCGGCGGGCCTCGCCGTCGGCTTCTGGGCCGGCAAGGACGACCTCGTGCGCAACTGGGCCATCGACAAGCGCTGGACGCCCGCCATGGAGGCTGCCCGCCGCTCCCGCCTGAACGCCGAATGGGACAAGGCCGTCGCGCGCTCCCTGGATTGGGCGGAATAAGCACCGAGTGGAATAAGCACGAAGAAGGGCGAGCCCTCCGGCCCGCCCTTTCTCACCCCGTCACGCCTTCAAGGCGGCCCTGAGCTTCTCGGCATGCCCGGCCAGCACGTCGTTGGCCTCCATCTGCCCCGAATGCGGCTTCAGCGGAACGCCCTCGAAACGCGGGATGACATGGACATGCAGGTGAAACACCACCTGCCCGCCTGCGCTTTCATTGAATTGCTGAACCGTCAGGCCATCAGCCGAGAAGGCCTCCTTCGCGGCTCGGGCCACGACCTGGACGCCCTTGGCGAGTTCCGCGAGGTCGTCGGGTTTCGCATCGAAAATGTTGCGGGCCTTCGCCTTGGGGATGACGAGCACATGCCCCTCGCCCCGGGGCATGATATCCATGAACGCCAGCACATGCTCGGTCTCGTAGACCTTGTGGCACGGCAGCTCGCCTCTCAGGATTTTCGCGAATATGTTCGTGTCGTCGTAGATCATTCTGCCCTCTCGTCGCTGATGTCTGCTGCGACTCATACACCGCGCACCCCGCGCAATCACTCCCGCGGACAGGGCGCGGGTCCGCCCGGTCCCTGAACTTCACAGAAGAAAGCATCCAGGCCGGGACCGTAGGCTTGAGTCAATCGACCCCTGGGAGAGAAATCTTAGAGTCAAATCAGGCCATGCCTATAGTCACCCGGGACCGTGTGCAGAATATTGCGGCTTAATCGGATCTGATCTCAAGGGCAGCTCGACAATCGGAATCTTGCAGGATCGCATTCCGGCACTCGTTAGAATCAAATACTAACGCGACCATCGCGTTAACTTCTTAAATATAGCCATTAATCTTCTATGCTTTCACAACTTGTCGCACCCCTCACCACTAAAGGTACAAACAACAGAGTATTGCCATTATTTAAGCGTAGCAATCAAACTGGAATACGTTCTCCATCTACTTTGCTTTTTTTCATAAAAATTTTTTGCAAAGGTTCCAGCTCCCCTTCCGGAACCATCGAATTAGCGAGCGGTTGTTCAACCACGAACATCATTGGTCAAGGAGGCATAAGATGGCGCCAAGTGGTTCGACTTCGAAGCGCGGTTTCGCGTCCATGGATTCAGACCGGCAGCGTGAAATCGCAAGTAAAGGCGGCAAGAGCGTTCCCGCCGAGAAGCGTTCCTTCTCGCAGGACCGTGAGCTTGCTTCTGAGGCAGGCCGCAAGGGCGGTCAGGCTTCGGGCAACACCCGTGGCACTCAGGAATAGGATCGGTCGATCCGCACACGAAAAGGGGCCGCTGAGCGGCCCCTTTGTTTTTGACGGATCGCATGAAACGCGTCGCGTCAAAGGCCCAGATGAAGCCCTGGCTTACCGAAGGCCTCGACGACAACGCCCTGCTCACGGGCCTCGACGCCGATTACGGACCTGAACTCGTCAACGTCCGGCACCGGGAAAACGATGGTTCCGAGATCGATCTGCCGCGCCAGCTCCCCGGCCAGCGCGGTCAGAAGGTCAAGAGGAGAGACGTCGAGAAAGGCCGAAGCCTCGCGGGCCAGGTCGGATCGGGGCCGACGCGACGCCCCGATCAGAACCAGAAGGCAGTATTCATCGAGGCTCCCGCACCGCGAGCGGAACGGGCGATGATCGAAAGCCCGCCCCCGCTGGCGGCTCAGAGCAAAGGCAAGCAGCAGCGCGTCCGAGACGATCCCCTTGGCGGCGCCCAGCGAAACAAAGGCGGAGAGCGCCCGCTCGGGACCGTCAAGAAGCGAAAGGTCGTATTGATCGTCCAAACTTCCGATGGACCGGAAGACGTCGATCACCGGCACTGCGGTGGGATGGAAGAGAACTGTGACGGGATCGGGCCCAGACGGATTCGCGAGTGTTTCGATCATCGAACAAACGAGCCTGAAGCGATGCCGGTCTCTACGGGCGGTGCTGAAGGCCCGGAGCGATCCTCCGGGACCAGGCCGGCACCACGAGGTGGCGCCGGAGCATGAGCGGGCACGTCACCTCATCCTGCTGACCATCCTGCACGATCCCGGTCAGCATCCAGGCTACGTTCGGCCGCTCACGGGGGGAGGAACTCGAAGCGAGCCGGCAGAACTCGTCGGGGAGTTCCTCCTGGCACAAAGCCGCATCCAGTTCGTTGGTGGCTGTCATCGGGGTCTCCGCATCTGTCTCGGCGGGGCAACGTGCCCGAAACGGCCGGGTTCCTTACATCGAACACTTCCCGTCCGAGCCGCGGCGACTTTTTTGCAGACGACCTCCGGAACCTTCTTCCGATCCTGGCGTTGTAGAAATAACCGGTTCGAATGCCCCCTTGAGCCGGCACCTTTCAAGGCGCAGCCACGAAGTGGCTGCGCCTTTTATTTTGCTTTTCGGCCATAATAAAAAGGCGCCCCGGAAAACCGGAGCGCCCTGAACCGGCCAGAGCCGGCTTCTCATCACTGCTGGGTCGTGTTGCCGCCCGCGCCGGTCGAACCCGTGGTCGAGCGGTTCGCATTGTCGTCGCGCTTGGCCTTGAAGACCGGAGCCGCCTGGAGTTCGGCCTTCGTCATGCGAAGGATCACGCGATCCGGCTCGTGCGACGAAGCGGCATTCCCGCTTCCCGCGGTGGCGTTGTTCGTCGCCATGTTCGAATTCGACGTGTTGCCCGAGGCGGTCGAGCCGGTGGTCGACACATTGCCCCCGTTATTGTCCATGGCCTTCGCCTGCTGGCTGCTGGCGAATTCCAGGGCGTCGAACGGAACAGCCACATTCTTCTCACCGATTCCCAGGAAGCCGCCGACGCCGACGACCACCGCCATCACCCGGCCATCACGGTCGACGACCACGTCGTTGATGTCGCCGATCGACTCGTTGTTCGTGCTGACGACGCGGGTTCCAATCACATCGGAGGCCATCACCTGGTTCGGTTCAAGCCGAGTCATGAACTGCCCCTGCGAGCCGCTCTGGTTCATTGCCGACGAACTGGCCGAGGGAGCTGCCGCCGAAGGATTGGTCGCCGAAGGAGGGACCGCGGACGAGGAGCCGGTAGCGCCAGGCTGCATCGCCGGGGAGCCCGATGTCGCCGAACCGGAACCGGTTGCCGCAGGGCGATCGGTCGGGGCGGAAGGCGAGATCTGAGCGAGGGCGGGCGCAGCCGCGAAAGCCGTCACGACAAGGCAAGCTGCCATATGCTTCTTCAGCATCGTGATATTCTCCTGAATGTCCATTGAATCGCGATATGCGCCAAGTGCGCAGGGGCAAAACGCCATGCCGCAGCAGCCGTTCCAAATTTGCCTGTATTCAAAATGCCGTCCTTGAATTTCATTTCCAATAGCGAAGATGAATACTTGTTAACTCCATGATGATTAGACGAGTAAAGCTCAAATTGATCTTTGGAATTCTCACGAAACCAGGACCATCTCAACCTCGCCCTGCGATGACGATCGCCTCAGGACAGAGGCTGTTCCAGGGCCGCAAGGCAAAGGCTCGGCATTCTGTTGGCGCTGGCCTTGGCCAGGGGGCTCACGTCGCCCATGCAACCGACCGGGGGCTTCTGCTTCGGCGCCCTGGGCTCCCCGCCTTCACGCGCCGCAGGCGAATTCTGGACCGTCGGAGCCTTCAGGTCCTCCTTCATGGTCAGGGCGGGAAGATCGGTGTTCTTCACGATCGTGGTGATGCCCGAGCGCGGATCGGACCGGTAGAGGACCTCGCCGTCGTCGCCGCGCAGGATCACGGTGGCATGGGAGAGCCCGACGATTTCTACGATCGAGACGATAGCGGCGCCGTCGGCGGGGCGCAGGACCGCCAGCCGGTCGCCCTTGGGAGCCGCCCGATCCTCGTTCAGCGTCGTCTTCAGCAGGGACGATCGAAGGGCTCCGATGCCGGAATCCGCGAACGCGATACCGCCAGCCAGAATGGCAGCACCGGCCAGAACGCTTAATCTCGTGACGGTGAGGAGCATTCGTGTCTCCTTGCTGCTTAGCTCAACCATTCGAGAAAACAACGCGGCCTTATCTTTGATGTTCCGGAACGACTTCACTAACAAAATCCAAGAAAAAAGGCTGGAACCTTTATTTTCCAAGGAGCGTTCTTAAGGTACCGGCCTCCTGGTCCTCCCCGCATTCCCCTTGTGCATTGGCCGGCACCTTAAGACGGGCGTCAACGCCCGTCTTTTTTTGTCTCGATTACAGCGTAGCAAAAGAAAAGCCCGGCTTGGTAGCCGGGCAATTACTTGGTCAGATGCTTGACCGTTTACATGGCAGCGGCGGAGAATGCCGTCAGGCGGTCGCGGCGCGGGGCTCGCGGCGCTTGGCGCTCTGCTGGAAGAACAGGGCTTGGCTGATGACGGCCGAGACATTCGCCGGTTGGAAGGGCTTGGCGATGAGGAAGGCCGGCTCGGGCCGCTCGCCGGTCAGGAACCGCTCCGGATAGGCCGTGATGAATATCACCGGCACTTCGAACGACTTCAGAAGGTCGTTGACCGCATCGAGACCCGAGCTGCCGTCGGCGAGCTGGATATCGGCGAGAATCAGGCCCGGCTGCTTCGCGGAAGCGAGCTTGACCGCCTCGGTCCGCGTCCGGGCGACGCCCGTGACGTTATGGCCCAGACCCTCCACGAGGGCCTCGAGATCCATGGCGATGAGCGGCTCGTCCTCGATGATGAGAATATCGGTCGCCATGTCGGCGGCCAGCTCGCGACCGGCCTCGTCGACGAGTTCGCGCACCGTCTTCGTATCCACGTCGAGGATCTGGCCGACCTCCTCCTCCCCGAATCCTTCGAGGCAGGACAGGAGGAACGCCTGGCGGGGAAGGGGCGTGATCTGGCCCAGGCGGACCTCCGCCGGCAGATCGCGCTGGATCTGCTCGCTGCGACCGTTCACGGACAGCGAGTTCCAGATCCGCGTGAAGACTTGAAAGAGTTCAACCTTGACATTACCGGAGGGGCCGATCGTCTCGGGCTCGCTCACCAGAGTCTCGAGGGTCGCGGCCACATAGGCGTCGCCAGCCATCTGGCTGCCTGTGAGGGCACGTGCATAACGGCGAAGATACGGTAAGTGCTGGACGACAAGCTGCGCTGTCGACATTCGCTTCCCCTTAATATGTGCTTTTGACTCGTTGTACCGATGGCTCTTCCAACGTGGCAAAGCTGGAAAAGTTCCAATTCTGGAACTGTATTCAACAACAGGCGTTATTGCTCGAAAATGAGTATAGGGCTACTGCCAAGGTTGGCCACCCTGAATAATATGCGGGATGGCAAGGGGAATCAGATGAATAGCGACAAGGGGAACAAGCTGGCTCGGGCGCTCCCGAGCGCACCTCCGAGTGACAAGCTTGGGACCAATGCGAAACTGGACAGCAGCAGCCAGAAACGAATCGGCGACCAATTGCGCGCCATGTACGACGAGTTGATGCAACAACCGGTTCCGGACCGCTTCAAGGATCTTCTGGATCAGCTCGATAAGAAGAGGGAGGAGTAGCCGTGACCTCCGAGCCTGACCTCCGAGAGGCTCTGCTCGCGGCCGTACCCGGTCTGCGGGCCTTTGCCATCTCCCTCTCGGGTCAGGTCGACAAGGCGGACGATCTCGTTCAGGACACTCTCCTGCGGGCGCTCGCCAATCTCCACCGCTTCGAGCGCGGCACCAATCTGAATGCCTGGCTTTTCACCATTCTCCGCAATCTCTTTCATTCCGAATACCGCAAGCGCCGGCGCGAGGTCGAAGACCCGGACGGCTCCTATGCCGGGCGCCTGAAGATTCAGCCCGAGCAGGGATCGCATCTCGATTTCGAGGATTTTCGCACGGCCCTTGCCCAGCTCCCCTCCGATCAACGCGAAGCCCTGCTCCTCGTCGGCGCTTCGGGCTTTTCCTATGAGGAAGCCGCCAGCATCTGCGGATGCGCCGTGGGCACCATCAAGAGCCGCGTGAACCGCGCCCGCCTGCGCCTCGCCACGATCCTCAACGTGAACGACATGGACGATCTGGGCCCCGACAGCATGACCCGCGCGGCCCTTCAGGGCTGATCCAAGAGCCGGTCGTTTCCGAAAAATTTTCCATCCAGGGAAGCCTCCATCCCGGAGAAGCCCTATCCAAGAAAAACGCCGCCCCTGGAGGCGGCGTCTTCATCGACAAGGAAACTTATCGCGCGAAGCGTCACATGGGGCTTCGTCCGCGAAGGAGACCGATGACGGCCGAAATGGCGAACAGCACGATCGCCACGAAGAAGATCAGCTTCGCGATCTCGACCGCGGTGCCGGCGATCCCGCCGAAGCCGAACAGAGCCGCGACCAGCGCGATGATGAGAAAAGTGACAGCCCAACCAAGCATGGTGTTACCTCGCTAAATTTTAAGATCAGCTCATTTTAAGATCAGCTCTTGGCCGATGACCCTCAACCAACGCCAAGCGCGACCGTGAAGTTCCGCCGGACAGAGCGTCGCCCAGGATTTCGAGAAGCTCGGCACAAGTATTTTCCAGTGATTTAACGACGATGGAACCGGGCTCCCCGCAGGCACGTTTTTCAGAAGACTTGGGAGATATGTCGATGACTCGTTCCGTTGCCCTTCGCGCGTGCATTCTTTTCATCGTTCTTACTTTGCTCGCGGGTGTCACGGGCATTGCGTCGCAGGCTGAAATCGCGGAAGTCGCCTTCCTGATCGGAGCATCGCTGTCGGCCGTGCTTCTGTTCTTCGCACTGACGGTGCAGCAGGCTCCCTCTCCGATTCCCGTACGCGTGCGCCGCCGCCATTGAGCGCGATCATGTCCGACGTGAAAAGGCGGCTCGAAGAGCCGCCTTTTTCGTTGTCAGGATTCCGTGGGATCGCCGCCGTTGGGATGCAGGATCGAACCGGTGATGTAGGAGGCATCCTCGCAGGCGAGGAACAGGTAGGAAGGCGCGACCTCGTTCGGCTGCCCCGGCCGTTTGAGCGGCGTATTGGCGCCGAAGCTCTTCACCTTCTCGACCGGGAAGGTGGAGGGGATCAGGGGAGTCCAGATCGGCCCGGGCGCGACGCCGTTCACGCGGATGCCCTGCTCCGCGAGCTTTTGCGCAAGCGAGCGCGTGAAGGCCACGATGGCTCCTTTCGTCGCACTGTAGTCCAGGAGTTCCGCGCTGCCGCGATAGGCCGTGACCGAAGCCGTGTTGATGATGGCAGCCCCCTTCTTCAGGTGCGGCATCGCCGCCTGGACCATGTAGAAATAACCGAAGATGTTCGTCCGGAAGGTGCGGTCGATCTGCTCGGGACTGATCTCGGAAATCCCGGACTTGGGGTGCTGCTCGGCCGCGTTGTTCACGAGCACGTCGAGCTTGCCGAAGCGCTGGATCACCTGATCGACCGCAGAGCGGCAGAATTCGGGATCGCCCACGTCGCCCGCGACGGTGAGGCACGTGCGCCCTTCCCTCTCCACGAGCTGCTTCGTGGCGCGCGCATCCTCGGTCTCGTTGAGATAGACGATGGCAACGTCGGCGCCTTCCCGGGCGAAGAGGACCGCCACCGCGCGACCGATGCCGCTGTCGCCGCCCGTGATCAGGGCGGTCTTGCCCTGGAGGCGGTTGCTGCCCGGATAACGCGGTTCGTAATCGGGCCTTGGGTTCATCTCGGTCTCGTGGCCGGGCTGCTGGTCCTGCACCTGCGGCGGAAGCGTCTGCTGTTGTCCGGAGCTCATGGCATCATCCCATTTTTGGAAAGAACGATGCGGACCCTCGTGTCGTCTTCTTCAAGAAAGGAGGAGCCCGCGTCGAGGCTCAACGCGGGCTCCTTCAGGCGTGTTCCTGTGTGGATCAGGCGCGGGCCGGGTCGGCGGCACGAGCCGGCATCATGTTCAGGACGTGGTAGAGGATGATTGCCCCGAAGGTCGCGGTGCCGATGCCGTCGAGCGTGAAGCCCGCGACGTTCAGCTTGAAGTTGCCCGCGCCCAGGATCAGGGCCGTCGCGACGGTGATGAGATTGCGCGGGTTCGAGAAGTCGACCCGGTTCTCGACCCAGATGCGGCCGGCGGTTGCGGCGATCAGGCCGAACACCACGATGGAGAGACCGCCGAGAACGGGCCCGGGAATGGTCGCGATGAAGGCACCGAACTTCGGCGACAGGCCGAGCAGCAATGCGAAGCCTGCCGCGATGACGAAGACCAGGGTCGAGTAGATCCGGGTCACGGCCATCACACCCATGTTTTCGGCATAGGTGGTCATGCCGGTGCCGCCTGCGGCGCCGGAGAGCATCGTGGAGAGGCCGTCGCCCATGAAGGCACGTCCGAGATAGGGATCGAGGCTGCGGCCCGTCATGGCCCCGATGGCCTTGATGTGACCGAGGTTCTCGGCCACCAGGATGACGGCCACGGGGGCGATCAGGCTCATGGCCCTCATGTCGAAGACGGGGCTCTGGAAAGTCGGAAGGCCGAACCAGGCCGCCGCGCCGATCTTCGCGAAGTCGATGGGCGTTCCATAGCCCAGCAGGTTCGCGGAGACGAAGTAGATCAGGTATCCGGCGGCGCCGCCGAGGAGCACCGGCAGACGCCGCGCCATGCCCGGTGCATAGACGGCGACAAGCCCGACCGACAGGGCCGTGGCGATTGCGATCCAGCGCGCGAAATCGGAACCGGCGGCGTTGTCGGGCGTCACGCCCGATGCGCTGTTGATGGCGACCGGTGCCAGCACGAGGCCGATGGCGGCCACGATGGCGCCCGTGACGACCGGCGGCATAAGCCGCTCGATCCAGCGGTGCCCCGCGAGCTGCACGATCAGGCCGATGATGAAATAGACCGCGCCCGCCGCGATGATGCCGCCGAGAGCGAGCGGAAGGTTCGGATTCGGGCTGCCGACGGTAGCCCCGGTGGCCACCAGGACGGGGCCGATGAAGGCGAAGCTCGAGCCCAGATAGCTCGGCACCCGGCCGCCGACCACAACGAAGAAGACGAGCGTGGCAAGACCGGAGAACAGGATGGAAACGTTCGGATCGAACCCCATCAGGATGGGTGCCAGCACCGTGGAGCCGAACATGGCGACCACATGCTGAAGGCCCACGACGACCATCTGGCCCGTCGGCAGCCTCTCGTCGGGCATGATGGCGCCTTCGGTTTTCAAGGTCCATTTAGGCAGGAAAATATTGGTCATATGTTATTCCCCCAGACAATGACGCTTGAGGCGGCACCCTAGTGCCAGGAACGGAGAAAAGGCTAGCGGCCGAACAGACTTATTAACTGTTGCTAGAGCATCGGACCCAAAAGTGGGATCCCACTTTTGGGGTCGAATCCGATGCTCCCCCTATAGAACGGCGCATCGTTCGGAGCGAAAAACCGGGTCCACTTTTTCGCACGATGCGCTAGAGCCTCATTTCTGGACAGGTGCCCCTTCAAGCGACACATCATGTCCGCCCGTAAGCGATGAGGACCAAGGATGCGCAAGGATCATAACCTGCCGGAAGGCGTGGTGCACAGTCTCCGGATCGACAGCGAATGCCTGAAGGGAAACCTTCTCGGCGATCCCGCCCGGAGGCGGATCGACGTCTATGTGCCGGCAGGCCACGACGGGCGGGGCCTGCCCCTCCTCGTCGACCTCGTGGGCTACACGGCCGGCGGCCCCGCCCACACCAACTGGAAGAATTACGGCGAGAACCTTCCGGAGCGGCTCGACCGCCTGATCGGAACGGGCGCGATGCCTCCCGTCGTCGTAGCCTTTCCCGACTGCTTCACGCGCCTGGGCGGCAATCAATATGTCGACAGCGCCGCGATGGGACCGTGGGAGACCTTTCTCATCCGCGAGATGCTGCCCTTCGTGGAGGAGCGTTTCGGCTGCGGCGGCGACGGGCGGCGGGGCGTATTCGGCAAGAGCTCGGGCGGTTACGGCTCCCTCGTCCACGCCCTGCGCCACGGCGGCTCGGTCTGGGCGGCGGCGGCCTCTCACTCGGGCGATGTGGGCTTCGAATATCTCTACCATCTTGGCGAATTCGCGGGCGCCCTGCGCCACCTCGCGGGGCATGGCATGTCCATCGAAACCTTCCTGGACAAGTTCGCGCAGGGACCGAAAGCCAAGGATCAGGACTGGCACGTGCTGATGATCCTCGCCCAGGCCGCGAGTTTCGATCCCGACCCGAGCCAGTTCTGCGGCATCCGGCTGCCCGTGGATCTCCACACCTGCGAGATCATCGAGGAGCGCTGGGCCAACTGGCTGCGCTGGGATCCGCTGCGCATGGCTGACGACGGGGCCTGCCAGGAGAACCTGCGCAGGCTGAAGGCCTTCTACATCGATTGCGGGGACGTGGATCAGTACAACATGGTCTACGGTTCCCGCCAGCTCCACCGCAAGCTCGAGGCGGCGGGCATCGCCCATGTCTACGAGGAGTTTCCCGACAACCACTCCTCCGTGGATTACCGCATGGACGTGAGCCTGCCCCTGCTCGCGAAAGCCCTTGCCTGAAGGAGCTTTGCCTGAGGGAGCGTTTGCCTGCCCGGCTCAGGCTCCTTCCGGCTCGTCCTCGGTCGGCAGCTCGCAATGGTTGTGGACATGGGTCGCCGCATGGGCGGCATGGCTCATGCCCACGACGATCTGGTCGAGGCCGCGGACGATGTCGCCGGCCGCATAGAGACCCTTGACTGTCGTCTGGCAATGCTCGTCGACGAGCAGACTGCCCGACCCGTCATGCTCGGCCCCCAGGGAAATGGCCAGATCGGACCGGTACTTGAGACCGAGCGCGGAATAGAGCACGTCGAAACGGTGCTCCTTTCCGCCGGCATGCAGCGCAAAAATGCGGTCGTTTTCCATGTCGAGGGATTCCACGGGCGCCTCGACGACCTTGATGCCGTGCTCGTCGAGACGTCCTTTCTGGTCGGGCGTCAGTTCAAGCGTCTGCCCTAGCGTCAGCAAGGTGACGTCGCGGGAATAGGTGCGGGCGATGAACACGGCCTCGCCCAGCCCATGCGCCCCGTAGGCGATCACGGCGATCTTCCGATCCCGGGATTCGTAGCCGTCGCAGATCGGGCAGTAGCGCACCAGGCCGCGCTGCACGGCGTTGGGCACGTCCGGCAGGTCGGGCTCGATATCCACGGCGCCCGTGGCGAGAACCACGCGCCTTGCCGAAATCTGGCCAGTGCCGCCCTCGTCGTCTTCGACGAGGGCGATGAAGCGGTCCGGCTGCTTGCGCAGGCCGGTCACCCGACCGCTGCGGATGCACTTGCCGTATTGCTCGAGGTTGACCCTGGCCCGGGTCAGGAGATCCTTGCCCGAGATGCCGTCCGCGAACATCGGGATGTTGTGGCTGGTCGGTATCCAGGCCGCCCGGGGCGTCCCGCTGTCCACGATCAGGAAGCGGCGCTTGAACCGCGCAAGATACAACCCGGTCGTCAGACCGGCCGGACCGCCGCCGACGATCAGGCAATCGAGAATGTCTGCGCTGGCCGCCATGCCGCCGCGATCCCCCTTTTTCCGATCCCAGAGGAGGCACAACTCGCCAAAGCGGCAAAAGATCACCTTAAAGCGGCCTGCCGATTGTCGAATCGTGTTGAGTGTCTGAGAACCGTTGGACACGATGCGCCGGGAGCATCGGTCCTTCAGGAGTGCGCGATGACGGTCACATTGTCCAACGGCCACCTCAAGGCCCAGATCGCCTCGCAGGGGGCGGAGCTGATCCGCCTGTGCGACGAGCACGACCGGGATCTGCTGTGGGACGGCGACCCGGCCTTCTGGACGGGGCGCTCTCCCCTCCTGTTTCCCATCGTCGGCCGCCTGCGCGACGACCAGGTGCTCATCGACGGGCGCGGCCGCTCCATGAAGCAACATGGCTTCGCCCGCACCTCTCTCTTCGAGATCGTCGATGCGACCGCGGAAGCCTGCCGCTTCCGCCTGGATGCGGACGACATCACGCGCGAGCAGTTTCCCTTCGATTTCCGGCTGGACATGGCCTATCGGCTCGACGGGGCCGCGCTGATCTTCGCGGCATCGGTGTTCAACAAGGACGATCGCACCCTGCCGGTCTCCTTCGGCTACCATCCGGCGCTGCGCTGGCCCCTGCCCTATGGCGGCGACAGATATGCGCACGAGATCCGTTTCGAGACGGCGGAAACGGCGCCCCTGCACCGGCTGTCGGACGGATTGATCGGAGACGCCTCCCGCCCGACGCCCGTGAAAGGAGACCGCCTGCCCCTGCACGACGACCTGTTTCAGGACGGCGCGCTGGTCTGGAGCGCGCTGTCGAGCCGCAAGGTGCGCTACGGCGCGCCCGGCCGACGCTCGCTCACGGTGTCGTTTCCGGACATGCCGCATCTCGGCATCTGGACGAAGCCCGGCGCCGGTTATGTCTGCATCGAGCCATGGCAGGGCTATGCCGACCCGGTCGGGTATGAGGGGGAACTCAAGGACAAGCCCGGCATCGTCCTGGTCCTGCCGGGCGGAAGCCGCGAATTCACCATGACGATCGCTCTCGATCCGCCGGAGAACCGTTAACGCCCCGTGGCAATGCGACCGTCGCATCCGGGTCCGAGCTACCCGCAGCAGATGTGTGGCAGTATCGTATTCGATACTTCATATCGTTGATATGCCGTCGGGCCTTTCCCGTCGATGAGGGACTTTCCGGCTCCGGCCGAAAAGAAGGCGCCTGAAGTGGGCCGCGCCGGACGTCTGCTTTCGATGCCGGCGCTCTCATCCTAAGGCAGCGCCCTTCCCCCTGGGCGGGAGTGCGCATCCAAGGCCGTCAGCTCAGCGTCTCGGGAACGGTTTTCTTGAGCCGTGGATCATGGGTCAGGAATAGGAGAAAATACGGCAGCGACGCATTAATCGTCTGCATCCCATGGAAAATTCCTCCAAACCCATGCGCGAAAAGACGCAAGGCAACCAGGTACGACACCACGGAGGCGATCGAGCGCGTCGTCAGCTCGACGTTGTTCCCGATCCAAACAAACGATAGCGCGATCACGATTGCCAATGTCAAATTGCTCAGCAGGTGATTCCAAGAACTCAGGATCAAACGAGCTCTATGGGCACTCTGGTAGTCATTATACTTACTGTCGTTTCTGATCTCTTCCAGGGCTGAAGGAGCATCGATCCTCTCGACATTGAGCCACTTCTTCTCCAGCCGGGTCAGGGATGCACTATAGCCCGCTGTCACCGCTCTCATATGATGGCCGATATTCGTGCTATGGACGGCAGCATAAATATATATCGGACTCAAAAGAACAAGAACGAGAATTACAAGCATCGTGAGCACTGGAAAAACGACCATGCACGTCACGAAACCTGCAAGCATCATGAAAAGGGATGTGCAGGCATGAATGATGTTCCACAAACTGCGGGACATGATCCGAGGCGCCTGCCTCGTGAGATTAACGGTATCCTGCCTGGAGAGCTTGTGAGACGCGCCCTGCTGAGAGGCAACGATCGTCATCCCCTGGACTAACGATGCGTTTTCGTAGTCCATGCTGATTCCGACAGCTACTTTGCTTCCTAAGAAACTCAAAAGACTTCCAATGGTCAGAACGCCCGCCATGCCGATCGCGGCCAAGGTCAGGCCGCTTTGGAAGCCACTGTAGGCTTCGGTGCCATGGGAAAGCGACTGTGTCAGGATATGCGTGCCGACGATGAAACTTGCAGCATCGGTCAAGCGGCCGGCCGTGATGAGCATCATGCCCCCCAAACAGCGCCAACCGTACTGTGGCAGCACAGTGACGAGAAGCCAGGACGTGATCAGGCGGATTCTGTTGAGCAGCCGCTTGCCGATCTGAGGACGCCAAGATCGCCTCTCGAAGCCTGATCGCTTGCCGGCAACATCGTCATCGAGGTCGTCGGTCTCAAATTCGTCCATCATTTACGAGCACTTCCGTCGGCAAGACCCCGCTCCGGATACAGTCGACACTATGGGAAAACTTTGCCTTCCGCGCTGACACGAGGCCACTATATTTGAATCTGTCAGTCTAACCCGAATTCTTAAGGTATCTGATACTTTTCCGGAACAATTAACATCACCGGGAACTCTGTGCAATCATTGCACATGCCTGGAAGGCATTGGGCTTTGCCTTGGCGCGGTGAAATCCCGTCAGCGCGGAGAGGCCCCGCTGTCCTGCCTTATACCCTTGTCCCGGAACTTCAAAGGTAAACTCTGACGTCCACATGCCGCACCGTCAGAGGCGTCCTTTCGATCGCTCCAGCGTCAGACGACGCCCGCCGACGCAGCCTTTTGCTTGACCCTGAACAGCTGGTGCAAAGCTTGGGCCATAGCCCGCCTCTTCAGCAGTCGGGCCATGAACCGAGCCAGTTTGCGCCTGGCGGCCCACTGGTCCTCCCTCATCGACGGCTCGAAACGACTGCCTCTCTTGAGCCAGTCCTCATTATAGAACCCGCCTGTCCAAAAGCTTTTCTCAAGGTCGCCCGGCTCGATCGAGGGCGCGAAGCCGGCTTTCACAAAGCCGTAGTAATCGGCGTCCACGCCATCAAGGTCGAAGAGTTGATAAACAGGATGCCCCTGGCTCAACAGTTCGACAACGACCGATGAATTCCCAACAATCGCGACATGCCTTGCATCGGGAGTGTTCGTGCGGAACTTGAAGTAGGTCGCCTCCTCCTCGTTGAACGTCAATGGGGTGTTCGGGTGCAGCTTCACGAAGTAGTCCTGCACTGCGGGATTGCGCCGCAGGCTTTCGATAGCGACCTGAAGATCGGCACGATCGAAGCGCGAGGTAGGGTAGATGCCGACGATAGCCTCCCCCGTCAATGGGGCCATGACATCCTGAAAGCGCGCCTTGTCGAATATGCGCGAAACGACGAATGTCTTGCCCTTGACCGGCCCGACCCGCCTGTATGTGTCGAGGGATCTCTGATTTCGGAGAACGGATGCGGTAAAATCCAGAGGTGGAAAGATCTCCGAGACCTCGGCATGCTGAACATAAATCACCGGAACGCCGAGGCTCTTCATGGCCATCGCGAAGCCCACCTGGGAGGGCGAATGATCGTTTGCTACGACAGCGATCCGCGGCAGGAGATGCCGCTTGTCGGCATAAGAATGCAGGACCCCCAGAAAGATGCCGGTGTACTGCAGGAGTTGGTTAAGGTGTGATCCGCTCACGGTGCCGCAGCGATGCACCCACTGGACACCGGCGTGAAGGACTTCCGTCCTCACTGTCTCGACGGCGCTCGCGATCCTGCTCGTGTGGGCCCTGAAATCGCGTAGGAAGAACTTGTGCGAGTAACGGATGCTATGCTCGTCGAGCACCTTCAGGAGAAATGTGAACTCCCTCAGATTGTTCGCGGTCCCTCCGAAGAAGCAGAGATCGGCGTAGCCCACATCAAATGTGCGCACGGTCTTTGGCCTGCCTTCCAGATATTCGGCATAGAGCCGAGCCAGTTCGGCACCACTCGACCTTGCCATCATCTCGAGTTGCTCGGGAACCCGCTCCCCGACGATCATCCGGAAAGTGTCTCCCTTCGTGACAATGTCGCCGACACGATTGCAGCCCTTGGCGTAAGCCTCCAGCACTAGCGATCGCCTCATCACAACTTGGCATCTCCCGCTTGCGGCAAGAACTTACCTTGCACGCATCAAATCCCAGGTTAAGGCCGTGCCCCGTTTTACCGCACGGTGGACCGGCTGACCGAGCATCTGCTCGAAGTACTTCGGCGGAAGGCCGCATCCAGGGCGGATCGCTCGAAGATTCTTTTCTGTCAGGATCTCTCCTGCCTCCATGTCTTCAACGATATAAAGCGAGCGGCGGTACTGGAGTGACTTCTCCTCCGCCTTGAGAGGACCATAGCTGATTTTTCCCAAGGCCTGCCAGGCACGCTGTGTTTCGATGACAAGTTGCGCCATCTCAGCAGGCTCCATGGAAAAGGCACTGTCGACGCCTCCATCGGCCCGAGCAAGCGTGAAATGCTTCTCGATGACAGTGGCGCCGAGAGCCACGCTTGCAACGGAAACCCCGATCCCCATCGTGTGGTCCGACAGACCGACCTCGGTTTCAAAAAGCTCGCGCATGTGCGGAATGGTCAGAAGATTCGTGTTCTCCGGTGTCGCAGGATACGTACTTGTGCACTGGAGCAGGATCAAATCGTTGCATCCCGCTTCCCGAGCGGCGCGTACAGTCTCGTCCACCTCGGAGATTGTCGCCATGCCAGTCGAGATGATGATCGGCTTCCCGGTTGCGGCGATCCGGCGGATGAGCGGGAGGTCCGTATTCTCGAAGGAAGCGACCTTGTAGCAGGGAGCATTCAGCCCCTCGAGGAAATCCACCGCCGAAGCGTCGAAGGGTGTGCTGAGGCAGATCAGCCCGCGTCGCGAAGCGTGCTCGAAGATTGTCCGCTGCCAATCCCAGGGCGTATGCGCCTGCTCGTATAATTTATAGAGTGAGGTGCCGGACCAGAGGCTGTTCGGATCGGAAATGAAGAATTCACCCTCGTCGAGATCAAGGGTCATCGTATCGGCAGTGTAGGTCTGAAGCTTGATCGCGTGAGCGCCGGCATCGGCAGCAGCATCCACGATCTTGAGTGCCCGCTCGAGCGATTGGTTATGATTGCCGGACATCTCTGCGATGATGAACGGCGGGTGACCCTGGCCAATCGTATGGTTGGCGATCTTGATCATCGTACAAACACTCTGGTCTCAAAGGTTATAAGATATAACAGAATGACCGGCCAACCGCTACACCTTGCCGCTCGTCGGCCCGGACAGGGTGTCGGGCATCAAAAGTTCGGCGGTTCTCAGGGCCCCCCATCCGTCGACGGCGGACGGCCCGATTCGAGATAGATACGACAGTCGTTCCCGATCGAGCAGAGCAGAAATCCGTTCTCGCAGGCTTTGCACGGTCACGGCCGACAGTTCGCCCGCATAGTCGATAAGGCCGGCCGCCGATAACGCACGGGATGCCTGCACCTGATTCCCGGCAATTGCGACAATGATTGCCGGAAGGCCAAGGCATAGCCTCTCCCATGTCGTGGCCCCACCGGCCCCGACAGCGAGATCGGCACGGCTCATCAAGTCCGCCAAGTGAGGACGCGGTTGATGGAGCACGACCCGACCACGCCTCGCCGCCTTCACCTCGATCGCTTCGCGGTGCGGGTTGGCGGGACCTATGACGACATCTACATCGAGCTTCGACAGCTCAGGGGCAGCCAATGCATCGAGTGCAAGTCCTGTCACGTTGTCGATGTCCGCGCCTCCGAAGAAGACCAGCACGCGTTCGACCTTGTCACGCAGCCGTGGCCCCAGCAGCCGATACTCAGGGCGCAGGAGCGCATATCGTGGTCCGAGCAGCAGCATGCAGTCGGGGGGAACAAGCCCTTTGTACCGGTCGGAGGCCTCTGCGCCATAAGTCTGATCGAGCAGAATGTCGCAGTCATGGGGACGGTTGGCGAGATCGTCGATGACCATGATCCGTCTCGCCCCTCGTTGCACAGCCCGCTCCCAATGGGCGTCCAGGGCATAATGATCGACGATCAGCAAATCTGCGCCGCCGCCTTCCATCCCTCCCAGCGTCTGCTTGGCGTCCTCGTCCTGCGATACGCCAAGCCAGGCGGAGTAGCCCGGCCCCGCCTGCGCATCACGAACGGGAGGAGGCAAGGCCATGACCCGAAAGCCTTCATCCTCGACAAGTTTGTTCGCGTGTCCCGGGTGCGCGCGGCAGATGAACCGCACATCCGCCCCTCGGGCCCTCAATTCGCTTGCCAGGGTCCGGCAGCGGACCAGATGCCCGGTGCCGATCTGCGGAGAGGCATCGGCCCGGATGAAGACTTTCAAGCATCACCCCTCGGCGCCGACGTATCCTCGGACAGAGCCCGATGCATGATCTCGGCCCGCCGCCAATCGTCCGGCGTATCGATATCGACCACGCGCCACTCGGGAACAACAAGCCCGAAGCCATTCGCGTGAACAGGTAAACCGGCAGCCCACGCGTCCCGCCGCCCCCAATAGAACTGCCCCGCATCGTAAAAGGCCGGCTCCAGATCCTGGGTTCTTATGTTCACTGCATCAGGATTGAACGACGTTATCCTGCCATCGCCACTTAGGCGCAATGCGCGCTGGATCGCTGAGGGAAAACGAACTACTGGAAACGCGTATTCAGCGCCCGTTCGCTCCAGTAGAGACAACGCCTCAACGAGATCCTTCCGCTGCAGGAAAGGGACTGCAGGATAAACGCAGCATACCGTCTCGAGGTGTGTGCCCCCTTCCTCGAGCGCCGCGATGGCATGTGCAATGACCGGAACCGTTGGCGTCCAGTCATCGGCGAGGGCGGCCGGCCTCAACAGGGGGCGCGCACCGAGTTCCCGGCCGAGAGCCAGAATGGCCGGATCCTCGCTTGAGACGGCAACGATGTCGAACAGTCCGGACTCTAAGACGGCCGAAACCGCATAGGCCAGCATCGGCTTTCCGGCGAACGGTTTGACATTCTTTCCCGGGATGCGCTTGCTGCCGCCGCGCGCCGGAATGACAGCGGCCTTCATTGGCCAGAAGCCTCTCGCAGTTGCGCCACAACGAAATCCTGGTCCGCTTCACTCAAAGTTGGAAAAAGCGGCAAGCTGATGGCCTCGGCATAGTAGCGCTCTGCCTCCGGGAAGTCGGACCGGACGAACCCGAACCTGGCGAAGTCAGGCTGCCGATAGACCGGGATATAGTGCAGATTCACCAAAATTCCGGCCTCGCGCAGCCCCTCGAACACCTCGCGATGGCCGCGGGAGATTTCTTCAAGACGCAGCCTGATGATGTAGAGATGAAAGCCCGAATAGTCGCGCGGGTCTCGCCACGGCACCACCACGGGAAGATCGCTCAGCAAATCATCGTAGCGCGCCGCAATGGCGTGCCGCCGCGCCACATAATCGTCGAGACGATGGAGTTGGCTCAGCCCCAAAGCCGCTTGCAACTCCGTGAGGCGATAATTGTAGCCCAGCTCGAGTTGCTGGTAATACCAGCCCCCTTCCGATGGCGAGATCATCTCAGCCTGGTCGCGCGTGATGCCATGGCTGTTCAGGCGGGCCATACGGCGGGCGAGCGCGGGATCATTCGTCACTGCCATGCCGCCTTCCCCAGTCGTAACGATCTTGACCGGATGGAAACTGAAGACAGTGATGTCGGAGTATCGGCAGTCGCCGATCGGTCGGTCGCGGTAACGTCCGCCAATAGCGTGGGACGCATCCTCAATGATTGAGAAACCATATTGCCGTCCGAGCGCATGGATTGGCTCCATGTCGGCAGGGTGTCCCGCAAGATGAACCGGGATGACAACCTTCGGCAGCGTGCCCTTGCGCTTCGCCACTGCGAGTTTGTCGGCGAGGGCCGTGACGCTCATATTGTAGGAGCGGGGCTCGATATCGACAAAGTCGACATCCGCCCCGCAATAGCGCGCGCAGTTGGCGCTCGCGACGAAGGTGATCGGGCTTGTCCAGACGGTGTCACCAGGCGATACGCCAAGGGCAAGGCACGCAAGGTGAAGTGACGAAGTCGCGCTGTTCGACGCAACGCCATACTTCGCCCCGACGCGCTGTGAGATTGCCTCCTCGAACCGGGGAACAAGCGGTCCCTGGGTGAGAAAAGCGGATCGAAGGGCCGCCGTGACCGCCTCGATATCGGAATCGGTGACGTCCTGCCGGCCGTACGGGATGATGCCCCGATCAGATTTTGCCGATTCGTCCGCGGTTTCCATCGATCCAAGCACGGAGTGTTTCTCCATCCATCCATTCCCGATTGGTATCGGAACGATACACAAAGTCTTCCGGCACCTTATGACCGTTTTTTATACGATTGGGGTCGGCGTGCCAATTATTGATGGCCGGCAAGATCTTATAGTATTCTTTGTACTCATAGGTATACGGTACATCCTCCTCGCCGATCATTTGCTCGTGCAGCTTCTCACCAGGGCGGATCCCGATGATCTTGTGCTGGGCGTCCGGAGCCACGGCCTTGGCGATGTCAATGACCTTCATGGAGGGAATCTTCCTCACGTAGATCTCCCCGCCGACCATATCTTCGAAAGCGTGCCAGACCAGTTCGACAGCCTGCTGGAGGGTAATCATGAAGCGAGTCATGCGTGGATCGGTGATCGGCAATTCGCCACTCGCGGCCAGAGAGAGGAAAAAGGGGATGACCGACCCTCTGGATCCCATGACGTTGCCGTAGCGGACAACGGAAAATTCGGTGTCCTGCGCCCCGACATAAGAGTTGCTGGCGACGAAGAGCTTGTCCGAAGCGAGCTTCGTAGCCCCATACAAATTGAGGGGGCTGCTCGCCTTGTCGGTTGATAGCGCAACCACTCGCCGCACCTTCCGATCGATGCAGGCGTCGATGAGATTCATCGCACCAAGGACATTGGTCTTGATGCATTCGAACGGGTTGTATTCCGCGATCGGAACGATCTTGGTCGCCGCAGCATGAATGACATACTCGACGCCATCCAAGGCGCGCTCCAGTCGATCCTTGTCTCGGACGTCGCCGATGAAGAAGCGGACACGAGGATCATCACCGTAGAGCTTGGCCATTTCCCACTGCTTCATTTCATCGCGGGATAAGATCACCAAGCGGCGGGGATTATACCTTTTCAGGGTCATCGGGACGAAGGCGTGACCGAAGGAGCCCGTCCCACCCGTCACCAGGATGGAAGAATTTGTCAGCATGGAAGGCCGTTCTCAAAACGCCTAGGTTGATTTTCGTAACGCATTGAACCGCAACGTCCTTGCATATGCGAGCGGGCATTGCAAATGCAATGTAGTTTCATACCCACGCCCGGCGGAGATCTATTTCCGTTGCGTCGTGACAGCGACAAGGACAGAACCCGCAAGAGGCCGGCGGGTAGATCGAAGCAGTCAAAATCCTGTGCCGAGCCCTCAGGCACCTCCCACGCTGCCCGATCAGGCTGCGCCGCCTGGCTTCAGATGGAGCGATCACGTCGATGAAGCCCCATCCATTTCCGCCGATTCCGGCAGCCTCGATAAAAGCGACGCCTTAGCGCATCGCGCGGACCCGGCGGGTTGCGCGAGTGACGCGCTCCTCTCCAGCATCGAACGCAGAAACGGGAACCGGTTTTACGGCAAAAGATGCTCGAGCGCATGAACTGACTGCATCTGACGGGTTCGATATCACGCCCGATGCTGTAGAAGGGTCCGTGCCCTGCTCCTCCGTCCTTCTGGCGGGCCGCCCGAGAAGGGACCCCGACCACGCGCCATGGGACGAGTCAACTGGCTCGTGCGAGCCCTTTTCGGCGAAGCGGATCCCGTTCGCCGTTCAAACGTTCGCGCATCCGATCTAAGAAATAATTCTGCGCCGAGGCACGCAACTCTCGCGTCTTCCGCCAAAAACGCCTCCCTCGGCATGGATCAGCGCTCTGACCGTACTATCGAACCCGAGGGTCAATCGGCCACGGATTGGCGATGTTACGGCACAACCCTCTTACTACCTCGCTGAAAGCATTCTTGCCATGACTTCGTCTCGGCGCTGGAGCCACTCTCTCCTCTCGATACCAAGGCGCACGAAGTCGAAAATTTGAGCGCCGATCCTTTGCTCTGCCAGTCGTTCTTTGATCGAGAAGCCGAATTTTTGGTGCAACCCCACAACGGCTTCGTTGGATGAAAGCACCTCGCAGTATAAATACTCCATCCCAAATTCAAGAAAAATAAAGTTGAGCGCAAGCAACTCCATTCTTGAGCCGGTCCCCTTGGGAGCGTCCGGCTTAGCATAGAACGCCCAAGAAGAAGATTTATTCAAGGTGTCGACATCTTTAAAGATCACGACTCCAAGTGGTTCATTTTGAAATTCATAGATGAAATGGATCTGGTCTTTTCTATCTTTAACCGCATTCCACCATCGCACATGCTCCTCCCATGCAATGACGTGCTGGGTAAACATCTTCGACCTGACCGAAGGCGAATTTCGCCAAGCCAGCATATCGGCCAGATCATCTTCGGAGACGTTTCGAAGGCTGCCAAATTCGCTCGTCGCGGTGCGCCGCACATCTTTCTGACTGTCCATCGATAACCCTAAGCTCACAAACATTGGAAAGGCCGATGACTGCTTATGCAGTCAGCGGAATGAAATAGAAACATCCCGACTGCTCGGCCGCAATAGATTGGATGCCTAGCTCATCGAACCCAAAAAGGGGAACCGGTTTTGCGTGAAAAGATGATCGAGAACAGAGGCTGACAGCATCGGATGTGGCTTCGATGTCACGTCCGATGCTCCAGAGACACCCCCTTCATGACGCGATGCATTCGACGAAGAGGGCATCCGCCCCTCTCTGCGACCGTCTGGACCGACGCTCGACGCCCCCCCCGCATTCGGACTCGCGACACGGTGTTGCGAAATGCTCGGCGACCAGTCGCATGTCACTGCCCTGCCAAAGCACTTCCTGGGTAAAAGCCGAAGTGATGGAGATCATTTCTGAAATTCGTTTGATGTTCAGCAGGATGTCACGCACTTTATCATGGCGACACTCCGAGACTCGATCAACATAGAGCTTAATCATCCGAACCTTCGGTGCCGTTCATCGGCGATTGGCGATCATCGCGCCTTCGAATCAGAACTCCGGCCAGAAGACCAAGCCGCAAAATGCGCATGGATCGAGAAAGCCCCCTTTCAACTCCATAGGGATCGGCCGCATTCAATGAACATACGTTCGTAAGGTCTTTCGACAATGAGCCCCTATTCCCATCAGAGATTCAATGTTGATTGATCTTTGGTCAGTACCGGGTCTGGACAATTTTACCAGTTCTGAGCATAAAGTTTATCGCTTCTGCGTCGTCGCAAGGCACACGGACCAGCATTATCCTATTGCAAATACTTGGATTGGGCTTCAACAGAATGAGTGCCGCACAGAACCTCGCACGATTATTTCCGACTTCAGTGCGCGTTGCTCTAAAGAAGTATTGTCCAACATTGATCGAGACACTTGCGATCGCGTTCGATTCGGCGTCATTAACGATGAGGAAGCGCGCTGGGCGCCGTGCCCCGAATAACAAGCAGGCTCATCGTCTTTTCGAACAATTACGGGCTGGATTCAGCCACAACGCAGAGGAGTTGGAAAGCCTGAAGCTTGCAGCCCCACATCAGCCCAAGGCGGCGGCCTCGGCCGCGTGGTACCTGGCACGATGGCAAGTTCAGAATGGGGACTACGGCAAGGCCCTTGGAAACATCATGCTGGCAACAGCGGCGAATCCGAAGCTCTGCACCCATTTCCACGTCCAGATCCTCACCGTTGAATGTCTCCTGCAACTCGGTCGTCCAGGGGATGCAAAGCAATGGCTAAAGTGGGCTTCGAAATGGAGGCCCTTTCAGTTCAACACGGATCTCGACCTGACTGCAGCCAATATCTCCTACGCGATTGCGAGCAGCACCGGTGATCCGATGGCCGCCGATTCTGAACGTCTTGCCTTGCTCAACAGAGCCTATACGAAAGCGGGCTTCTCGAAGATTGAGAAAATTGACGGGAGCGCACCCCTTTCACTCGACAACATTACCGTTTCTCACCCGCGCCCTGTCGATGCCCCAGCGAAGCTCAGCGTTCTGGTCCCTGCCTACAATTGTGCTCGCACATTGCCGATCGCGCTCACCAGCATTCTGAACCAGACCTGGCACAACCTTGAAGTTATTGTCGTCGACGATCGGGGCCCCGACGAGACCTGGCGCGTCATTCAGGAATTTGCCCAGCGCGACAGCCGGATCGTTCCTGTCCGCCACGAAGTCAATGGCGGCGCGTACTCCGCCAGGAACACCGCGCTGGCACACGCCACGGGTGAGTTCGTCACTGTTCACGATGCGGACGATTGGTCTCACCCGGAAAAGCTTGCTGCGCAGATGCAGCATGCCATGTCCAACCCATATGGCATCAGCACGACAACCGGCGTTCGAGTCTCGTACGACCTTCGCTTTAGACCCAGCACCGGCGCGGCTGCGATGCTCATGCAGAATCTCTCATCTCTGCTGTTGAGACGAGAAATGCTGATCGAACTCGGCGGGTGGGATAGGACCAGGGTCGCTGCGGATTCTGAACTCTACGAGCGTATCAAGGCAAAACACAATCTCAAGACGAACGTGCTCTTCCAAAGCACCCCTTTGACGCTCATTCTTCTTGAGCAGACATCGTTGACGCAAACGTCGACGACAGGGCTCGCAACCCTCTATTACGGTGCACGCCGACAGTACAAAGAAGCCTATCGCTTCTGGCACGCCTCCGAACGGGCCCGCCAGGAACCCGATTTTCGTATGACGGATACCCGCCGTTTTCCAGCGCCACGGATTGTGCTTGGGCGCAAGGAGCCCATTACGGATATCGATGTTGTCATAATCGATGATTACGCCAACACGGTCCCGTCGTTCGAAGGCGACAAAGCGCTCTGGAACGCCTTGGCGGAAGCCGGTCGTCGAGTCGGGATTGTGCACTGGCCAACATTCAAGACAGCAACCGCCAACGTTGCGCTGCCGATCCGCGCCGCGATCGCCGCAGGTCTTGTCGAGAATATCGTTCCGGGCGAGACGGTTCGTTGCAAATCTGTTGTGGTCATGAAGGCCGAACTTCTCGATGAGCCGCCATCTCCGCTTCCGTCAATTTCCTCCGCGGGCGTGTACGTCGTGAGCGGCCATGAACTGCAGCCCGAGCAGATCGCTGAGGCGGAACGTTGTCTCGGCGGTTCTCCTCGGATCGTGGGGACGGACGATCTGAAGCTCGTCCTGGACTTATAGATCGGAGCTGATTGCGCGCCAGTCCGGCAAGGTCTCCCATTGATACGCGCCTGCCTTCGATGATCGCAGAGAAGTTGCCGGAGTTGCCGGAATGCCTGGATACGATCCAGCATGAGGCCATCATGACTTCAATGGGCCCACTGCAGTATTCCTGCTAGCGCATCGTGCGGCCCCAGCGGGCTGCGCTCGCGAAAAGCGGACCCGGTTGCTCGCAAGAACGATGCGCTCCTCTCGGAGTGAGCATCGGATTCAATCCCAAAAGGGCAAATCCACTTTTCACGTCCGATGCTCTAATGCATTCTCCTACGCTGCTGCATTTAGTTCATATTGCCGAAGCCGCGCGATCGTCAGCGCATGGGAAACGGGACGAGCAGTCCAGAGCCTCCTCCCGGTCCGTCTTCACGACCCTTGGCGCTGCCGCGAACGGAACCTGGACCATATGCCGAGGAGTCCCGGGACTTTCTTTTCGACCGTTTCCCGGATATGAAATGTTGCACCAAGAGCCGACGACAGGGCAGCCTGCCCTCGCTTGTAACGCTCGTCATCGGTCAATGTGTGCAAGTTCCAGTTCTCCATGATTTCGATGTCGTCACGAGTCATTGCGGCAACGTGCCGACCGAGCTTTGATTTGAACTCCTCTCGAACGATCTCCGGCACATACTCGTAAGCGGGCGAGTAGAATCTTTCGAGGAACCCCAGGCCTTTCCCATAGTCGTACATCGGCGTCGTCTTAAGCTTCAACGCCTGATAGATCGGATCATCATAATTCCACTGGCCATGGAGACTATAGGCGAGGCCGTCCTCGTGGTGAATGGGCTGAGCCAACAACCGGTTGGAAACCTCCCGGCTTTTGCGCACGATGTCGAAATATCCATCGGGCACTTTCCTGCCCGTAATCCTGGCCTCGAGAAGGGTCTTCCTGAAGCACTTGAAGCACCTCATGCAAGGCCGCCCCGCTTCTCCGCGAACGCATGACTGCGGTAACCACTCCGGCACGCATTCAATAGCGATGCGGGACGTTGTCACCTCGCTCAACCCTGCCACCGGAAGGCACATTGGCAGAGCGGCCCCGTCGAAAACGGGCGCCCAGTTACGATAAATGGCTCGGCTTTTAAGGTCGGAGAAATGCTCGTGCCCGAGGAAGTACGCGGACTCGGCGATCGTTCCGAATGAAAACGACCGAAGTCCCAGTTGATCGGCATGAAGAACGCCTGGAGCGGCATTGGACCAGTCGACCGGAAAGCCGATGGGATTGCGCACATACTCAAGGCTCGTCTCAAGCTGGCGGACGTCGTACCCTGCCCTTGCGACGGCATCGCAGCTGCTTAGCGCAGCATCGGCACGATAAAGCGAGTCTTTGGCAAGTGCGGGCGGACTCGATCTTTTCATGAAGATCGGGACGGCGTTCTTCGGCATCAGGAAGAGCGCGGCACACGAATCCACACCTCCGCTGAAAGCCACACCGTCGCGGGCATTGCTCGGCATTTCACGTGGCGCAATTTTCGGATCCACCGGGCCGATTTCGATCTTCAGGTTCTTATGCACGATCTCGGCGAACGTGCTGCTAACCGGCCGATCCAGAACGATGCTCCGCATTGTGAAAGCCCGAAGCACCAAGAGGCACATCAGGCCATACAGGTCCGGATGGGTTTTCTCGAGGGACCATCCCGGTTCCAGGGAGAAGGAGACTTCATGATGTCCCAGTTTGCCTTTGCGGGCGCTGTAATACTCGACATCCTCCTGATCGGGGGTCACCGACAGCTTCAGTACGGATGCACTTTTACCAGGCCCTGCAGGCACGAGGTCAGAAGACACTCTCATATGATCTTCCTTGATGAGGGGTGTATGGTTGTTGTCTCGTCGACGAGTGAAGGGGCCGAGGCAGGCGAGCCATCGCGGCTGCGCCCGCTCCACGGATGGATGAAAAGGGCCTCGGAAGATTCGCCTCTCGCGGGCAGAAAGACATCCGGCGCCGCAAACGGACGGCTCTCCAAGGGAAAGGGCATGAAAAGGCTGTTCGCCGTCTCGTGCCAAAGGCCGAAGGATCGGCGATATGCGCTTCGCGACGGGCTGAAAATGCCAAGATCACTGTCGATCTCGAACTCGCCACTCCCGGACAAACTTCCCTCCGACCAGCTGACGAAAGAAAGCAGCTTGTCGATCTGGCGAATGCTACGGCGCCCGAAAACGCGCTCCACGCGCAGATGGAACTCGCCGTCGCCTGCTGCGCGCACTGAGTCATACCAGCCGGCTCTTTCCATGACCGGCTTTCGCCGGAACATGAGTGAAGAGGCATCCGGCCGAATATAGCCGCTCAGCGCCCTGAAGCCCTGCCGGCTCGAACAGCGGATATGCTTCACCCATGTCGCAACGATCGAGGCATCTCGCTGCAACACAGCGACTGCCATTGCGATCTTCTGCGGATGCGCCCAGTCGTCCGCATCCTGGGTCGTGACATACTCGCCCTCGGCCGCGGCCAGAGCCAGGTTTCGTGCGACGTAGGTTCCGGCATTCCTCTCGAGGCCTATCAAGCGGAAGCGCGGATCGGTGGCGGTGAGTTGCGAGACGATCCGCCTCGTTTCATCGCTGCTGGAGTCGTCGACGACGATGACCTCGATGTTTCGATAGGATTGCGTGCGCAATGACTCTAAAGCGTAGCCGATCGTGGCGGCGCTGTTATAAGCCGGCATCACGATGGAAACGAGGGGCCCCTCGGCCTCGGCGTATTCGACAGGAGGAGCTTTCAGGTTTTCGCAGATGAACGGCACATCCGGATCGACCAGAGCAACCGGTGTAACGGCCTGCACCGCGAGGATGTCATTGATCGCGGCAAGCTGAAGATCGTAGCGCCCCCTCAGGAAATGGGATTGTGCCTCGAACATGGTGAGTTTGATACGGCTCGCCGGATCGCCTGCCCGGCTCCTCAGCGCCTCCTTCAATGCGACGGCTTCCGCGTCCCATCCCTGGGTCAAGAAGTCATGAGCGCATTTCAGGACAGAGTCGAAATCCTTGAGAACGAGTTTGGATCTGGAGGAAACAACGCGCGCGGCGACCGCCCTGTGAGTCTCGGGATCCAAGCGTTTCGCAAAAGGGTAGAGCCTGCATAAAAGCCCGTCAGCCGCAGCCTGGCGGGAGCTTTGAAGCAGCTCCTCAAGCGTTGCCCTGATCGTTTCCGATTGCCTCAGATTGGCAGCCGCGGTCATGTAGAGCTGCCGGCACTCCGCATCCATCTTGACGTCATCAGACATCGACTCGTACGCGCGGATCGCTTCTTCGAAACGGTGAGCCGCGCAGTAGCAGCGCAGAAGCGACTTCCAGACGCGGTCCTGCTTTGGCTCGATTGCCCGGAGACAATCAGCCGCAGCATTGAAGTTCCCCGCCTCCATCAGCCGTCCAGCGCGCAGCAAGGTCAGACCCTGAGGTCCGAAGCTTATCATTCTAAGCCCGAAGACGATTTTCCGGAGGAAGCCGATCCTCCGTAGCTGAGAGCGAGTTCTCAGAAGGATATGCCGCATTAGGGATAACCGCTCTTCGACCTGCGGGGAAAGGATCTATTATCGCGCAGGCCGCGTTTGACGCAAGCAGGCGCCAACCCTTGACGTGATCCGGCCGCGATGGAAGCTCCTCGCTGCAGAAGACCGATTTTTCTTTCACCACAAATCGTCATGATGAATGCGTGCCGTTGGGTGACGTTGCGCTGGGGTCCCTCCCGGCCGGGCGTGCCTCGGAGCCCAGCCGCAAGAGGACGTCGGGAACAACCAAGGCACGCGCATAGCTGTGTCGGTAGTATGTGAAGTCCGCGTGATCCCGCACGGAGCATCCTTCGGGCAAGAGCGGAACGATCCGAAGCTCGCGATGCTCATGGGTCGTCCAGGCGAGACCGAGCTGGTCTCTGCGGCTGAAGCGCTCGATCTGCTGCCACCACGAACGGAAAGCCTCCCGAGTTTTATCGCTTCGCATCGGAACGATCATGAAGCCGGTTTCGTACAGAGGATGGTTTGCGGGCAGCCCTCGCTCTCGGTAATAGTCGACCTGCTCCTGGATTACGGCAGCGGCATCCTTCTTAAGCTGCCTGCAAGCCTCCGCCTCGTCATAAAAGCACGCCCGGTGAGGATGCGACACCAGGCCGAGGTCACCCGTCTCGAGCCGGATCATGTCGATGTATTTGCGGATATCGCCTTTCAGGATGATGTTGGCGTCGAGCCAAACCGCGAACTCGTGCGTGGGAAACAGCTCATGGGGGTGCATTTTCACATATCGCGCCACCCGCGTCGGATCAGGGTGCTGGTAAGGGGGCGACCGCATCTGCCAGATACCGTAAGTGTTGCGCGGACGATCCGTGAAGCAGACATAATCGATGCCAGGGTCGATCGTGTCGGGAAGCAGCAGGTTGTCGTATTCGCCAAAGATCGCCGTGTAGAAAACGATCTTGCGCTCATCCCTCGGAACAGCATCGTGCTGGTATGCTGTAATTTGGCGTTCGATATCGTCGCTGACGCGCCACCGGTTATCTAAAAATGCTTGAGAAGCTTGCCTGGGCAAACCTGTCGCAACAGCATCCTTGAGCGCTTCGACTCCCTGCCTTCCCCATCTTGTGAGGCGCGGAAGCCTGCGTGCCAGAAAGCGCAAAGGGACCGTCATCTTCCAGTACAGGGAATTCTTCATCCCCCGGATTTCGGCCTGCAGGCTCCTGATCTCGCCTTGCAGGTCCTCGACCTCTCTCCCCAGCCTTCTGATCTCCGCCTGCAAGGCGCTGGGATCGCGCTCAATGCCGCTGAGGCGATCCGGCTTCTGGTTGTGAAGAGCGTCTTCGGTCATCGGTTCACACGCCCTGCCAGTCGGCACCGTAGAGGGCAGAAACCAAGTCGCTCCCACAGGTTTTCACATCCTGCAGAAGGACGGTTTCTGTCCAATTCGGCCTGAGCACGCCTCAGGCCTTCACCACATTGGGCCGGGCTCCCAGGTACCGTCCACGGGTGTCGACGATGAGCTTGGAATGGCTTTCGATGGCTTCGTAGTCGAACTTGTCGTGATCCGTCGCCAGCAGCACCAGGTCGTAGCTGGCCAGCACTTCCGGCGTCAGATCGACACTGGCCAGATCGAACGAGTAGCGCCTCATCTTGGGGAATGTCGGCACATGCGGATCGCTGTAGGCGATATGGGCGCCCTTGGCCTGTAGGAGGCTCATCAATTCCACAGAGGGAGACTCCCTCATGTCGTCGACGTTCTTCTTATAGGCGATGCCGAGAACGAGGATCCGGCTGCCCCGGATCGACTTCTCGCGCTCGTTCAAGGCATCGGCAATCTTCTCGACCACCCACTCGGGCATGGCGCTGTTGATCTCGCCCGCAAGTTCGATGAAGCGTGTATGCACGCCGTATTCCCGCGCCTTCCAGGTGAGATAGAACGGGTCGATGGGGATGCAGTGCCCCCCCAAACCGGGGCCCGGATAGTACGGAACGAATCCGAATGGCTTGGTGGCGGCTGCACGGATCACCTCGTGGATGTCGATTCCCATCCGGTCGGCGATGATCTTCATTTCGTTGACCAGGCCGATATTGACGGCGCGGTGGATATTCTCGAGCAGCTTGGTGAGTTCCGCCGCCTGCGTCGAACTGACCGGCACGACAGTATTGATGACCTGTCCATAAAGCGCGAGGCCCGCCTCAAGGCAGGAGGAGGTCGTGCCGCCGCACACTTTCGGAATGGTATGCGTGCTGAACTTCGCATTGCCCGGGTCCTCGCGCTCGGGCGAGAACACCAGGAAGAAGTCTTCCCCGACCTTGAACCCGGACCTCTCGATCCGCGGCCTGAGCTCCTCTTCGGTCGTTCCGGGGTAGGTCGTGCTCTCCAGGGACATCACCTGACCGGTCCGCAGATGCGGCACGAGGGCATCGACTGTGGTCAGCACGTAGCTGAGATCAGGTTCCCGGTACTTGTTCAAGGGTGTCGGAACGCACAGGATCAGCGCATCGACCTCTTTTGCCCTTGAAAGATCTGTCGTGGGCTCAAAGCCGCTTTCAATTGCTTTCGCGATGCCTTGAGCAGGAATGTGTTCAATATAAGTCTGCCCGCTCTTGAGAATATCGACCTTGACCTGGTCAATATCGAAGCCGACTACTTTATAGCCAACTTCGGCGTAGCGGATTGAGAGCGGCAACCCAACGTAACCAAGCCCTACGACACCGATCACAGCAGTCTTGTCATTCAGTTTTTTAAGCAGAGCATCTTTGTGCATTGCAAATCTCGACCTTAGCCTTATGGGGCAGCGCTTCCTATGAAAATCATCGGGTTAGGGTCGCCAGGATCCAGACAGCGCACAGGAGGCGCTCCCCGAAAGAAGGCTGCGACCACCCCGCCGCGAAACGGATGACAGCCGCCATCACGCCGCTATACCGTCTCAGCCCCACACCAGCAACCCTTAGCAATATTATGTCTCTATCCGGATCGGGGGATCGGGCAGGAAAGCGCCGAAGCGGGCCTGTATTCACCGGTTGCCCCCTCTCATGGATCGATCTACTACAGCATCGGACGTGAAATCGAACGCACATCCGATGCTGTAAGTCACCGATTTCGAGCATCTTTGCACGCAAAACCGGTCCCCACTTTTGCGTCCGATGCTCTAGACACAGTTCGACGCGGGAGGACGAGGGTGCGCATTTTAGCTGTTGCCGTAACCTACAATCCGGACACTGGCCTGCTCGCCCGTGTTCTCGACTCGATTGCCTCTCAGATCGACGGGATTGCGGTGGTCGACAACGGCTCCGTCAATATGGCCGAGATCGGTCAGATCGCCCAAGGCGTGGGAGCCCAGGTCCTTTCCAACAGCCAGAATCTAGGAATTGCGGCCGCGCAGAACCAAGGCATCGCCCTGGCGCGCAAAGATGGCTTCACGCATGTGCTCTTGCTTGACCAGGATACGATTCTTGCGCCTGGAGTCGTGGCAGATCTGGCACACCAGCTGTCGCTTCTTGAACGGGACCACGGCAAGGTTTCGGCCATCGGTCCCGCCTACTTCGAGCGTCACAGCAAGCAGCAGACGCGCGCCTACCGCGCCAACGGGCTCCGCTTATTACGGATTTCCCTTGAAAATCAGGCCCGGCCGATCGCGAGCGACTCCATCATCGCGTCAGGATCCCTGATCCCCCTCGCGGTCTTGGAGCAGGTTGGAGAATTCAAGGAGGACCTCTTCATCGATCTCGTTGACGTGGAGTGGTGCTTCCGGGCTCGGGCAGCCGGATTCGCCGCGTTCATCGCACCAAGCGCGGTGGTGGACCACCATCTGGGCAGCGGCACCGTCAAGATCGGACGCCGTCAGATAGCCGTCCACACGCCGGTACGGAATTACTATTGGGTGAGGAATGCCCTTTGGCTGGCCCGCCAGCCCTATACGCCCCTGGCGTGGCGTCTCTACTTCATCAGCAGAAGCCTTGCCTTTCTCGGGGCCTACACCACGCTCGTCGACAAGAAGCGTTTAAGGCTGCAACTGATGGGGCGGGGCATCCGGGACAGCTTCATCGGCCGCTTCGGACGTATCCGCCCGTAGCACAGGCCTTGTCCACAAGCCCTGGCGTCCTCGGCAGGAGAGGTCTCTCATCGATCCGATGCTCCCTCCGAGAGGAGCGCATCGCTTAAGCGGACAGCCGGGGCCACGTTTCACTCGCGCGGCCCGCTGGGTCCGCACGATGCGCTACGAGCCTGGCATCGCAGATGCTCCCCTGGCAATGTTCAGGAGATACTGACCATAGGTACTTTTGGCGAGCTTGGTTCCGAGTTCGGTGAGCTGCTCGCGGCTGATCCAGCCAGACGTGAAGGCAATTTCCTCCGGACAGGCGATCCGGAACCCCTGCCGCTTTTCGAGAGCGCGTACGAACTCGGCCGCCTCCACGAGGCTATCGGGAGTTCCCGTGTCTAGCCAAGCGTAGCCTCGGCCCATCAACTCCACCTGGAGTTGGCCCATTTCAAGGTACGCCCGGTTCACATCCGTGATCTCAAGCTCGCCTCGAGCCGAGGGCTTGAGCCCGGCCGCGATGTCGATCACTTGATGATCATAGAAATATAGTCCCGTGACCGCCCAGTGGGAGCGCGGGACCTTGGGCTTCTCTTCGATGGAGACAGCCCTGCCGCTAGCGTTGAACTCGACGACGCCGTATCTCTCCGGGTCGGTTACATGGTAGGCGAATACGGATGCTCCGGAGGTGCGTCCAGCGGCCGAGCGCAGCAGCTCGGTCAGGCCATGACCATAATAGACATTATCTCCCAGGATCAGGACCGACGGTCCGCCGGCCACGAACTCCGCCCCGATGATATAGGCCTGAGCCAGCCCTTCCGGCTTTGGCTGTTCCGCATAAGACAGGCGAATGCCCCATTGCTCGCCCGAACCCAAGAGGTGCCGGAAGCGTGGCAGATCGTCCGGTGTCGAGATGACGAGGATCTCTCGTACCCCCGCCAGCATGAGCGTGGTCAGGGGATAATAGATCATCGGCTTGTCGTAGATGGGGAGCAGTTGTTTCGACATCACGTATGTCATCGGGTGCAGACGCGTGCCACTTCCGCCCGCCAGGATGATGCCCTTCACGTTGATCCCCTTTCGTCGGCAGCCGGGTCGGCGGCCACATCTATGATCCAGTTCAGGTCCAGAGGGTGCTCCATCCGTGAAAGGACCCCCGTCAATCCCCCTGCTGCCGTCGGCGCCCCGTATGTCCCGGCCATCAATCGAAATAGACGGGGAGTTCCGCAAGCCGCGGCTGCATTCGATCCTTGTCCGACAGAATCGCCTGCCCCTGCGGCATCGGCCATTCGATCCCTAGCGACGGATCGTCGAAGGCAATACCATGATCGTGGGCTGGCGAGTAATCGGCAGTAACCTTGTACTGGATTTCCGTATCCGGTTCGAGGGTGCAAAAACCGTGGGCAAATCCGACCGGGATCAGGAGCTGACTCCCACTTTCAGCTGAAAGCTCCACAGCTACGTGCCGTCCATAAGTGGGGGAGGAACGCCTGATATCCACGGCCACATCGAAGATGCGCCCCCGGGCAACCCTCACGAGCTTGGCCTGAGCAAAGGGATGACTCTGAAAATGCAGCCCACGGACGGTCCCGACGGCGGCCGACAAGGAATGGTTGTCCTGCACGAACTCCTCAGTGATCCCTGCCTCGAAAAAGCGCTTTCGGCTATATGTTTCGGAAAAGAATCCGCGGTGATCTCCGAAACGCCTTGGCGTTATGATCTTCACGTCCGGTATCGCAGTCGGCTGAACATTCAGCATCATTCATCTCCAGCTTTGCTCTGCCGAACCCTTTTCAGGAGAGCATCCGGCGGCGCCGCTCTCAGGCGCCGATACCGAGACGCTCGCCTCGATATCCTCCGGAGCGGACCCTTTCCCACCATGTCCGGTTCTTGAGGTACCATTGCACCGTCTTGCGGAGCCCGGTTTCGAAGGTCTCGGCTGGTCGCCACCCCAGATCATGCGCAATCTTGGTAGCATCGATCGCATAGCGGAGGTCGTGTCCCGGGCGATCGACGACGTAAGTGATCAGCCCTTCGCGGGGCCCGATCCTTGCATCCGGAGCCATCTCGTCCACTAGCCCGCATATGGCCCTGACAACATCGATGTTCCTGCGCTCGTTCCAGCCCCCGATATTATAGCTCTCGCCCACCCTGCCCCTCTCGGCCGCCAGAATGAGCGCCTCCGCATGATCGTCCACATAGAGCCAGTCGCGCACGTTCCTGCCGTCGCCGTAGACCGGCAGCGTCTTGCCCTCCAAGGCGTTCAGGATCATCAGCGGGATGAGCTTCTCGGGGAAGTGATACGGCCCGTAATTGTTGGAGCAGTTCGTCACGACGGTCGGCAGGCCGTAGGTGTGATGCCAGGCACGAACGAAATGATCCGAGGCCGCCTTGGAAGCGGAATACGGGGAATTAGGTTGATAGGGATAGCTCTCGTGGAACAAGCCTTCCTCACCCAGGGCCCCGAAGACTTCATCGGTCGAGATGTGGTGGAACCGGAAATTGTCGCGGCGTTCTCCGCGGAGGGTTCGCCAGTAGCGCAGACTCTCCTGCAGCAGGACGAAGGTACCGACCACGTTGGTCTGAACAAACTCTCCGGGGCCATCGATGGAGCGGTCCACATGGCTTTCTGCCGCCAGATGCATGACCACATCGGGCTGAAAGCGTTCGATGATGCCCAGCATCCGGGCAGCATCCGCGATATCGGCCCGCTCGAAAGCAAAACGGGGATCGTCTACAACGGAGGCAAGGGAATCGAGGTTACCGGCATATGTGAGCTTGTCCACGACCAGCACCTGATGGGGTGTCGAGCCGATCAGACGACGGACAACGGCAGAACCGATGAATCCAGCCCCACCGGTCACCAAAAAGCGTTTTCTCATTTTGGCACTCTTTCTGCCGTCTGTTTCGAAGCACCTGAAGCTCGGGCGAACGACAGAAATTCTAGATGGGCTCAGAAGTCAAGATCCGCCCTCACACTCAAGAGCTATCCTAAGCGATTGAAAAGAAATACAAACGATCATGCTCGCTTGATTGTTATCAATTTAAGCTTCCAAACTCCGTACAGCTAAATCATTCTTAGAATATGCTGCCCAAGTGCCTGAATATATCGAACGGCAACGCAATTATACATAGTTATAGAACGTTATCGCCAAGCAATACAGTGAGGCCATGTTTCGCCTTACATCATTCAATGGACTGTCGCCGCCTCGTAAGCGGAGTTATTGCGTACGATATCACTTATCGGCTATTTAGATACATCCATCCGGAAGACCGCCCATCAGCCCGGAACTCTCTATCGCATTGTGCGAGAATGTGGCCCGGTTTTTCGCTCTGAACGATGCGCCATTGAAAGAGTGGAGCATCGGACCCAAAGTGGAATCTACTTTGGGTCCGATGCTCTAGACGACGGAACCCCACAGGCGAGATCGTTCCAACTGATGATTGTTCGCGACGACCATCGGTTCGCCATGTTGCCCCAAAGACCTGGTCAGCCTCCGGTCTGGCGCGTCGCAACGGAAAGGCCCCAATCAAGAAGGCTCTCTGCGCGGGCCAAACTTGCAGCCTCGACATAGACACGCAGCTCCGGCGCATTCCCGGACGCGCGGAAGTGAACGATCTCGCCGCTGCCTGCGGTGACACGGAGCCCATCCCTCGCATCGAGGTTGGCCGCGCCACCCAGGAAGGCGAACAGGTCGTGGCGAAATTCGATGTCCTGCTGAAGCCGAGAAAGAAATGATCCCGCCCTTTCGCTTGCGACATTCTTCAGGCGATTGCTTGCAGCAGCCTTGAAAGAGAAGTCGGCCGCAACACCGGAGAGCGGCTGCGTGCGTGCGGAAACCTCGCTCAAGACGCAAAAAATTGGCAGCATGGCATCACGGGTAGGAAGCGCCTTAAGGCAGCGCCCTTCCTGCGCGACATCGGAGCCAAGCAGCACACCGCCATTGGCTTCGAACCCAACGATGACGCGCGCATCGGATCCTGTCGCCTCGCTCATCCCTTCGATTACGTAAGGAGATCCGACTTTCGTCCGGATGACGCGTTTGAAAGCTCTGGATGCTTCCAACGCCGAATTCGACGTGACAGGCGTCACGATCACGTCGGCGCCGAGGCGGCGCGCCGTGATGGCCCCAACAAGGTCGCCACGCAGAAACGTCCCCGTTTCATCGGCAATCAATGGACGATCCGCATCGCCGTCAGTCGATACGATCGCATCCAGGGACATATTGCCGGCCCATTGCCGGGCCAGGGTCTCGTCCTCCGGCCGCAGCGCCTCCGTGTCGACGGGGATGAAGCTCGTTGCGCGGCCGAGCGCGATCACCTGCGCGCCGAGGGATTCCACCATGTCGACGAGGATGTCGCGCGCCACGGAGGAATGCTGGTAGACTCCAATCGTGAGTTTCGACAAGGCCCCTGCGCCGAAGAAATCCAGATAGCGCGCCTTGTAGGCGGCGAGCATGTCCGTATCCGGAGTTCCGACCTGGGATGGCGAAACTGCCCCAAGATCAGGAAGCACGCTTTGAAGATTTAACCTGGCATGATGTGCCAGGATGCGGACTTCATCCTGCTTGCCGATTTCTCCCTCAGCCCGATAGAATTTCAAGCCGTTGCGGTCTTCCGGGATATGGCTCCCCGTGACCATGATGGCAGGAACGCCTTGCCGCAAACTATGATAGGCCAGCGCCGGCGTCGGCAAAGCACCGCAATCGACCGGGAGCAGGCCAGCGTCTCTTAATGCCGCGCAACAGATCCGTGCAATGCTTGGGCTGCTGGCGCGCAGGTCCTGCCCGACCAGCACCGCCCCGTTCATTCTCTCCGGGGCCCCGTCTTCTTTGAGTACTTCCGCAAAGGCGCGTGTGTAGGTATATGCCGGAACTCCATTCAGTTCCGTCACAAGCCCTCGCAGCCCGCTGGTGCCGAATTTCAGAGAGCTTTCGCCCGGGATTGCCGATTGGAGTGCTTCTGCCTGGGTCATCAGCAGATTCATACGGCCTTGGAGACGGTAGCGTCCAGGGGACCGCCCGGATCCTTCGGATTACTCCAGCGAAGGGATCAAGGCTCGTTCGGATCGTTCAGAAGGCAGTCCTTGCCCGGCACGTCTGTCACCACCGCTCCGAGCTGGACGTAGCCCTGGTCGAGCACCGCAGCATCGATCTCGAAACGGAGGGGGTCGATCTGGCGATCCGCTGCGGCCGGGGCAGCCTGCGGGACGGGTCTCGGTCCGCCTGTTCGAGGAACGCTGCTTCCCGATTGCCTCACCTGCCCTCGCCGATGCACTCCGGAGCGGCGAGCCGGAACGGATCCTGCAACACCCGCTCGTGCACGACTCGGATGCCTCGGCATGGCGAGCCTGGTTTGCAGAGCACGGTATGGACTACCGTCCCCGGCCGCAGGATCGTCGTTTTGAGGATTACAACCTCGTGCTCGATGCCGCAGCCCATGGCCTCGGGGTGACCCTGGCCCGTCCGCCCCTCGTTGGGGAGGCGTTGCGGAGTGGGCGCCTCGTCCCTGTTAATCCGCGAACGGCCCTGAATCCCGTCGCCCACTGGCTGGATCGCCCGGCAACCCGGCTGCGGCCGTCCGCGGCTGTCCTGGCGCGACGGATCATGGCGGAGGCAGGACTGGCCGCGGCCTTAGTAGAAACATTTCTGAAAACGTAAGACAGCCGTTAGCCGCCACTTCCCGATCCTGCAACGTAACACCGCACTAAGACCTGCCCGATCCAGGGAAGCGTCGGCTACCATCCGGTTGAAGCCGGTCAAACCGATCTGGCCCAGGCCCGTCCGGCTCCGTTCAACACGCTGCTCCACAGGAAGAATTTCGGGATGAGCAAGGTTCGCAGACCGCATCCTCAAGCGGGGACAGAACGGCGTCGGCTAGGTCGTTCGCCGCAACTTCCGTCCGATCGAGATCCGCGACGGCGTGTTCAACGGCATCCCGACGTGACCGTGGCAGCAACTCCGTCAGTGTTCGGAACTTCTGGAGGATCTCGTCATCGGTCAAAGGCGATTCCGGATCGCCGCGCGCAGACGTGGGGCCGGAGGTCAGGACCGTGCCGTCATCGAGGGTGATGGTCGCTGCGGCGATGCGCTCGGCTGGAAAGCGGGCACTAAACGCCTCATCCTCGACGAGACGGATCCGCGACGCTAAGGCTGCGATCGCACCGTCGACAAGACCACCCGCCATGATCTCGTCCGCCCCGAGCTGCCCGCGGACGAGGAGCGCCGCAACCGGGAAGCCCAATGCGTACTGCGCCTGTTCCGTCGTCGTCGGCAGAACCGTTCCGAGCCTGACGCCATGGCTGAAGGTCCGGATCTCGATGGCCGCGATGCGCGACGCCGGAACGTCACCGACAAGGCGCGATGCGGCCTCGGCTGCGGGCTGGGCCCAGCGACAGACTGGATAGGGCTTGAAGTACTGCTCAAGGATGTACCAGCGCTCACCCAGGTCATCCCAGATCCCGGAGCGATCCGCCTCGATCAGGACGGCCGGGGCACCCGTAAAGCCATCGGACGCGAGATGAGCTGCCGAGACCCCGGCGAGCGCGCCCCAGCCCGACCCGTCCTTCACCATGGTCGGATGGTCGATGCATCGCATCATCTGGCTGCGAGGACCATGGTACTCGGCAATCCCGAGCGCATGGCGTGTCCGCGTCTCGTCCAGTTTCAAATGCCGTGCGAGCATCGACGCGCAGCCGAGTGCGTTCCAGGCCCCGGACGTGTGATAGTCCTCGACGCTGCCGTGTAGCGCCATGCCTGCGCGCGTCGCGATTTCGTATCCGAGCACAAGCGAGGTCAGCAACTCGCGACCGTCCCACTGTCGGGACGCGTCCATCGAAGCAAGGGCGGCTGGCAGAAGGGCAACACCCGCGTGTCCCTTGGTCAGCCTATGGCCGTCATGGGCGTCGAACGAATCGATTGTCGAGGCACCTGCATACGCGGCACCGGCAGGACTTGCACGCCGCCCGTCGAAGAGAAGCCGGGCCCCCGTCCCGCTCGCGCCCATCTGGGAAACGGCGAAGTTGTGAACGATGCGGGACAGTTCGGATTGCCGTCCGCTGGCCGCGACCCCGATGAGGTCCAGAAGGCAGCGCTTGGCCTGGGCAATGACCGGATCTGGAAGATCGGCATAGGAGAGACGGTGAATGAACGAGATCGCAACGGTCATCGGCTTACAGGTACCCAGACAGCATCGTGACGCGGGAAGGGAATCAATCCCCCGTGAACTTCGGCGGGCGCTTCTCGAAGAATGCCTGGACGGCCTCTTCATGATCGCGGGTTTGATGGCAGAGGCTCTGCAACCCGGCGGCCATTTCCAGCAGCGTATCGAACTGGACATTCTGCGACTCCCGAAGGAGACGCTTGGACATCCGCAGATGCCGCGGCGGATTGGCTGCGATCCGTTCCGCGACCTTCGCGGCCTCAGAGAGAAGATCGTCGTCCGGCACGACCCGCGAGACCAAGCCCCAGGACAGGGCGGTGCCTGCATCGATCGGGTCACCGGTAAAGGTCATTTCGGCGGCACGGCTGAGCCCGATGGCACGCGGGAGGAGCCACGAGCCGCCGTCCCCAGAGATGATCCCGACCTTGACGAAGTTCTCGGCGAATACGGCGCTTTGGGCGGCGATGCGAATGTCGCAGGCGCAGGTGACGTCGAAGCCGGCACCGTAGGCCGGACCGTTCACGGCCGCGATGGTCGGAACCTCAAGGTGGTAGAGCTTGGCAATCGTCTGCTGGATCCCGCGTCGGTAGCGGTCGCGGAGTTCCGCAGGAGCCCCCGCAAAGCTGCCTGACCGATCGCGCATCTCCTTCAGATTGCCGCCGCCCGAGAAGGTCTTGCCGGCCCCGGTCAGGATGACGCAGCGCACCGATCCGTCGCTCCCGACGCGATCGAAGGCATCATTGAGGCCCGCGAGGATCTCGGCATCCGTGACGAGATTGCGGCTCTCGGGCTTGTTGAGCGTCAAGGTGACGATATGTTCCTGCTGCCGATATAGGACGGCATCGGTCATCATGCAGCCTCCTGCGAATAGCGGGCGAGCAGCTCGCGCTTGAGAACCTTGCCGCTGGGGTTCGTGGGCAACGCGTCGACGAACACGATGCGCTTGGGACGCTTGAAGGGCGCAAGGTCCTGGCTTGCACGGCAGTACTGGTCGATTGTTTCCGCCGACAGGTCTGGTGTTGCCTTGACGATGAAGGCGGTGACAACGCTGCCCCACTTCGGGTCGGGGGTCCCGACGACGGCCGCTTCCAGCACGCCCGGGCACCGGTACAGGATATCTTCGATCTCGCGTGGATAGATGTTTTCTCCGCCGGAGACGATCATATCGTCGGCCCGACCGCGGAAGGTGTAAAAGCCCTCATCGTCGCGACTGAACAGATCACCGGTCAGCAGCCAGCCGTTACGCAGCTTTCGCGATGTCTCCACCGGGTTATTCCAGTATCCGGCCGTCATCTGCGGACCGCGCACGAGGAGTTGGCCAACCTCGCCGGGACCGACGAGTTCGTTTGGATTACAATCCCCGTCGTCGCCCACACGGACAATGCGGCAGTTCGTGATCAAGGTCGGCTTGCCGCAGGATCCGAGGTGGCTCAGGGCGTCGTCAGGGTGCAGCAGCAGCGTGAGGCTCGCCTCAGTCATGCCGTAGCCGTTATAGATGTTCGGGCAGAACCGCTCGATCACCTGCTGCATGGTCGAACTGGCGATCGCAGCGCCACCGGTGGTGATCATGCGCAGGGATGAGACATCGAACTCCGAGAACCGCGGGTGGAACAGCATTTCCTGGATTTGCGTCGGAACTGCAAAGAGTGTCGTGATCCGTTCGCTCTGGATGGTCTCGAGCGTCGCAAGGGCCTCGTAACGCTCCATGATGACGTTGGCGCCGCCCACCATCATGTGCGGATTGAAGTAGGCTTGCATTCCGCCCACATGATAAAGCGGCGCGATGTGGAGGGCGATGTCGTGATGGGACAGCTTGTATTCCATCGTGCAGTTCTGCGCGATGGCCACGTCGTTGGCGTGTGAGTGCATGACGCCTTTTGGCTTGCCCGTTGTTCCGGATGTGTAGACCAATGCCGAGAGATGCTCCGGGCGGATGTCAAGGCGATCCCCTGCCAGCGGCGCATGCTGCTCGGCCAAGGAACCAAAGTGGTGATGGCCTGGCGGTACGGCAGCCGGATCGCCGCCATGGACGATATAGGCGTACACGCTGCTCACGCTTTCGGTGACCCGGAGCACGGCGTCCCGCAAATTGTCGCCATAAACCAGGACCCGCGCCCCGGAATCCCGAAGGATGTAGGCGACCTCGCCTGACGCCAGGCGGAAGTTCATTGGCACAGCCACGGCCCCAAGAAGCTGACACGCCATGTAGGTGGTCGCAGACGCCTCGGAAGTGTTGAGATAGAAGGCGACGCGATCGGTCGGTCGCACACCCATCTCGGCCAGGGCTCCGGCGAGGCGAAGGATGCGCCGGTGCCAGGCGGCGTAAGTCCAGCGCCGGTCTCCTTGGGCCAGGGCCGTCCGCTCGGGGTACTTCTCGACACTCTGCATAAAGAGATTTGCGATCGTAGTCATGTTGGTCGCTTCAAAGGTTGGGCTTCACATCAGGGAGGTCGGCGGACGCGATGAGGTACCGCGCCATCTCGGAGGTGCCTCCGACGATGGGAAGGGCGCGGGCATCGCGGTAGAGTTGTTCGGCGCGGCCATATTCCTTGGTGATCCCGTCGCCGCCGAGGATCTGCACGGCCCTGTCGGCGCAAAACACCGCCGTTTCCGTTGCCACGAGCTTCGCCATCGCGGCGGGTTTGGCGAGCTCCTTGCCCGTGATACCGGCATCGTAGAGCTTGGCGGCCCGATAGGTGAGAAGTTCTGCGGCGTCGATGCGCCAGCTCATTTCGGCGACCGTGCTCCAGATCAGTTGCTTGGATCCGAGTTTCTGACCGAAGGCCTCCCGAGTCTGGGCATGATCGCGGGCGATCCCGAAGGCGGTCCGCGCAACTCCGAGTCCCGACCCGCCGAGGATCGCGCGCTCGAAATTGAACATGCTGACCATGATACGGGTGCCCTGCCCCGGCTCCCCGAGCATGTGGTCCCGCGGCACACGTACGTCCTTCATCTCGACTTCGCCGACGATGCACCCGCGTCGTCCCATGAAGGTGTAGCGCCGCGGAAAGGTCAGCCCCGGCGTTCCGGCCGGTACGACCACGGCCGAGAGGCCCTTGCCAGCCGGTGCCTCGGGATCGGTGACGCCATACATGATGTACACGTCCGCAACGCCGGCGTTGGAGATGTAGCGCTTGAGGCCGTTGATGACCCATTCCCGCGATGCCTCGTCATAGGAAATGCGGGTCTGGAGGCGGGACGTGTCGGAACCGGCCGCGGGTTCGGTGACCCCGATCGCTCCCACTGACCTCCCGTCGATGATGTCGCCGAGGTAGCGCTCCCGCACCGCTGGCGCCGCATAGCGATGAAGTGGGTAGGCGCAGCTCAGGGCGGTGCCAATCGTCGTTTCGAACGCGTAGTTGATCGCCGCCGCCTCTTCGGAGAGGATCGTGGCATGGGTCAAACCTGGCTTTGCCAGCCATCCGCGGTACAGGTCCTTGAACATCAGGGTAAGGTATCCGGCCTCTCCCAGCGAGCGGACCACGGCCTTGACTGCATCCCAACTGTCCTCGTCTTCGATGGCGGATGCCCGCGGCTCGAGCTCACGCGCCAGGAAGGCGCGCACTTCGGCACGAAAGCTGCGGTCCTCATCATCGAGGATGAAGTCCTGGAGCTGATTCATGAAGGGAACCCCTCGGAAATGCGGGTGAAGGCGCGGGCCAGGAATGGGGCGGCGCCATCCCGTACCGTCGGAAGCAGGAAGCGCGCCTGACGCACGCTTTCATAGTCTAGGGTCGCCGTGATGAGCGCTTCCTCGGCACCGGCCTGGGTGATCACGCGCCCGGTCGGATCAAGGATGCGGGATCCACCCCAGAACGTCAGGTCATCCTCGCGCCCAACCCGATTGGCGAGAACCAGGGGAAAGCCGTAAGTCATCGCATGGAACCGAGAATTGATCGCCCAACCCTCGCTGTTGTCGAACGCTTCCCCAACCGCCTCCCGGGCGGAGCTTATCGGCGCCAGAAGCAGGCTCGTCCCACTCATGGCGGCCAAATGGACCAGGGCCGGATTCCAGAGATCGGCACAGATCATCACCGCTGCCCGCCAGGACGGCCCAAGCGGGTGGGGCTTGATGCCATGGCCAGCGCCGAAGAACTTTCCATCCTCAAGGCGTCCATAGGTGGCCAGATTGATCTTGCGGTGTACGAAGGCGACTTGGCCTTGCGTCAACCCGAAGGCACTGTTGTAGAACAGGGCACTGGGCGCTTCCTCGACCGCACCCACGATCGTGAGCATGTCGCCGCTTGCGAGGCTCAGCTCGCGGAGGATGGCATGATCGGCAGAAAGCGCAACGCGGGGTCCCTCGCGTCCGCCTGAATGACCGACGAGCGAGAGCTCCGGAAACAGCAGGACCTGAACGCCGGCCGCACGTGCATCGTCGATCACGGCCAGGTGCTTGCATTGGTTCGCACCGAGATCGCCAAGGGGTGTTTCGATTTGGGCGGCTGCGACTTTAAGCATGGGTGTCACGCAAGCGAGTAATGGAAGTAGGCGGCTGGAGCCGCGGGGGCTCCAGCCGCGCGATGTCAGATGAGACCGTTGGACTTCAGGAAGTTCGCCGAGACTTCCTCGATCGACTTCTTATCGACATCGACGCTCGCGTTGAGCTTTGCCATGGTGTCGTCGTCGAGTTTTGCGGACAGGCCATTCAGCAGCTCGGCCAGCTTCGGACTGGCATCCAACGCCTGCTTGCGGACCACGGGCGTCAGGGCATAGGCCGGAAAGAAGTTCTTGTCGTCCTTCAACACCACGAAGTTGAAGGCCGGAATGCGCCCGTCCGTTGCGAAGGCTAGAGCGACGTCAACCTGGCGCTCCTTCAGGGCCGAATAAGTGAGCCCAGAATCCATGCGCTTCACGTTCGCGCGACCGAAGTTGAACTTGTAGGTTTCCTCGAGCGGCTTGAGCCCGTCGGGGCGCTCGGCGAACTCGGCGTTGCTCGCGAACGTTAATTTATCGCCTCCGCTCACCTTTCCGGCCAGATCGCTGATCGAGACGATGCCGTTCTTCTCCGCGGTGTCGCGGTTCATGACGAGCGCATAGGTATTGTTGGCGCGGGACGGATTGAGCCAAACGAGTCCCTTCTGGGCATCCAGATCCTTGACGCGCTTGTAGGTCTCCTCCGGCGAGAGCTTGTCGGCGATCTTGTTGTAGGTGATCAGCGACGTGCCGGTATACTCCCAATAGACGTCGACCTGGCCATTCTCCTGAGCCTGCCGGAGAACGGCACTGCCCATCCCGGCGCGCTTATCGGCCTTGAAGCCCTTGGCGTTCAGGAGCTGCGTCGTCATCTCGGCCATGATCTGTTGCTCGGTGAAGTTCTTGCCACCGACGACGATGGGAGTCTGCGCGAATGCGGAGCCAAGCCCCATGGCGGCGAAGGCGGCGGTAGCCAGGATGACGCGACGGTTCAGATACTTCATGACGTTCTCTCCTTTGAATGGCCGAAGGATTGTTCCTCGGTCCTTATGTCTCCGGCATCACGCCGCGCGGCACGACAATTCGCGTGACGAGAGCGATGACGAAGTCGGTGATAACGGCGAGCATCGCCGTTGGAATCGCGCCGGCGAGCATCATGCCGGGTTCGCTGAGATCGATGCCCGTGAAGATCAGCTCGCCAAGACCACCTGCACCGATCAGGAAGGCGAGCGGCACGGTCCCGACATTGACCGTCACGGCAGTGCGGATGCCGGCGAAGATCACGTAGAGGGCATTCGGCACCTCCACGCGCCATAGGATTTGCCACGGCCTCATGCCCATTCCGGTCGCAGCCTCGATGAGATGGGGCGGCACTTCCAGGATGCCGATGTAGGTATTGCGCACGATGGGAAGAAGCGTCATGAGCCAGAGCGCGAAGATCGCGGGGAGCGCTCCTATCCCAAGCACGCTCATGGAGAGGGCAAGCACTGCAAGGGTCGGAATGGTCGTGCCGACGTTCAATGCCTGCATAACGGGTTCGGCGACCTTGCGGCAGGCCCTACGGCTCAGAACAATACCAAGAACCATTCCGACCAGGATAGCCAAGCCGCCGGAGATGGCCGCCAGTTGCATATGCTGAACGGAGAGGAACGCAATGTCATCCCAGCGCCTGATGATGTCATCCAGCAAGCCCAGGGCCTGTGCTGCCAACAGCGCAACGGCCATTGCCGCTGCGATCACGATTCCCCGGACGGGCAACCGGACTTTCGAAAGCCGGCCGACGGCAATCGCGGCTCCCATTTCCTTGGTCATGCGACGGCTCCATGATGGATCGGAACGACATTGGCGCCATCCGGCTGACGATAGGTCTCGCCCAGCCGGCGCATGATACCGGCCTGCGTCACCTGGCCGACGAAACGGCCCTCCTTGTCCACACAGGCCAGCCATGTCACGCCATGCATGAACATGAGCGACACGGCCGTTCGCAGATCGGCCTCGGCGTCGATCACGCCCGGGAGCTCACGTGTCTTGGATGACACGGGTCCCGTCCGGCCGCTCGCATCCTCCTCGTGCAGCCAGCCGCTTGGCGAGCCGGCGGCAGTCAGGACCACGATGCTGTCGGTCTTGTGTTCGCGCATCAGGGCATGAGCGCGCCCGAGATCGTCGGTTTCGAGGACCAGGCTCACCTCCCGATCGCTCGCCTGCCCGACGGTCACGAGCCGAAGCCGCTTGAGGGTCCGGTCCGCGCCGACGAAGTCGGCGATGAAGGCATTGGCCGGATGGGCGAGGATGTTGTCGGGCGCGTCGAACTGCTCGAGCTTTCCCGCCCGGAAGATGGCGATCTTGTCTCCCATCTTCACGGCCTCGTCGATGTCGTGACTGACGAACAGGATGGTCTTGCGCAGAGTCTTCTGCATGCGCAGGAACTCGTCCTGGATGATCTCGCGATTGATCGGGTCGATCGCGCCGAACGGCTCGTCCATGATCATGATCGGAGGATCCGCCGCCAAGGCCCGGGCTACCCCTACGCGTTGCTGCTGGCCGCCCGAGAGCTCGCGGGGGAAACGATGCAGGAAGATCGCCGGATCGAGAGCCACGAGCTCCAGCAGTTCGGCCGCGCGCCGTTTGGCTTTTGCATCGTCCCATTTGAGCAAACGAGGGATGACGCAGATGTTTTCCTCCACCGTCATATTCGGGAAGAGACCAATCTGCTGGATCACATAGCCCATGCCGCGCCGGACCTCGACCGGATCCATCGTGTCCGTGTCGCGCTCGCCGACGAAGATCTTGCCCGACGTCTTCTCGATCAGGCGGTTGACCATCTTCAGGGTGGTGGTCTTGCCACAACCGGATGGGCCGAGAAGAATACAGATCTCGCCCGTCGGGACTTCCATGTTGATCCGGTCGGCGGCGACCACGGATCCGAACTTCTTCGTGAGATCTTCAAGCCTGATCATGAAATTCTCTCCCTCTCACACGCGCAGGCCAGCGGGCGTGAGATAGCGCTGGACCCATTGGAGTCCGTAGTCGGCGACGATGGCGAGCAGGCTGACGCACAGGGCGCCAGCAATGAGCTGGCGGCTGTCGGTCTGTGAGATCCCGCGGCTGATCAGGGATCCGAGCCCGCCAGCTCCGATGTAGGTGGCGATGGCGGTCACGCCGATGTTGATGACAACCGCGACCCGCACGCCGGCCATGATGACCGGCACGGCGATTGGCAACTCCACCTTGAGCAACCGCTCGAGGGACGTCATGCCCATGCCCCGGGCAGCCTCGCGCAGGGCTGGATCCACGTTATTGATGGCCGTGTAGGTATTGCGGATGATCGGGAGCTGCGAATAGAGCAGGACGGCGATCACGGCGGGCAGATAGCCGATGCCCTGACCGATCAGCGATAGGACGGGGATCAGGACGCCGAACAGCGCAATGGACGGGATCGTCATAACGATCGCAGCGATATAAAGGACGATGTCCGCGGCCTTCTTGTTCTGCGTGATCGCGATCCCGATCGGGACACCCGTCAGAACCGCAAGTCCCACCGCCACACCGACGATGGAGACGTGTTGTCCCGCCAGGAACAGAATGGTTTGCGCGTTGTCGCGCATGAATGCCAGCGTTTCCATCCCTTGAACCCTCGGCGCGTTGTCGCGCTCTAATGACCGAAAATGGCACAGGTCACTCGACAAGACCCGCCTGGAACCGTCATTTATTCGCCCGAAACCGACATATTACGCCGCGTTTGCCGGGGCGTCTGGCGGAAGGCCTGTCGAAAGCAGCGTCCGAAATGGGAAGGGTTTGTGAATCCGGTCCGCAAGGCAACCTCCGTCACCGGAGTGTCGGTCTCGCTCAGGAGCCGCTTGGCCTCCCGAAGGCGAAGGCTCAGGTAGAAGCGTGCAGGTGTGGACTGCAAGTGACTGACGAAAAGGCGCTCCAGATGCCGTTCGGTGACACCGGACCGGATGGCGATCTGGCTGATCGCCATCGGCTGCTCGATGCACGTCTCCATTAGGCTCAAGGCCGTCACGAGGGCCGGAATGGTCGTACCGTAACGGCCGACGATGTCGGTTCTCTGGGTCTCCTCGGCCGAGCGGATATGGGTATACAGGAACTGCTCCGCGACCCCGGACGCCAGCGTGGAGCCGAACTGGCGTGCAATGAGGGCGAGCATCATGTCGAGGCCGGCGATACCCCCACCGCAGGTGAACCGCCTGCGATCGATGACGAACAAGGTGCGGCTCGGCTTGAGATCAGGAAACTCATCCGTGAAATCCTGGGTCGTCTCCCAATGGATCGTGAACCGATAGCCCTTGAGAAGCCCGGCCCGAGCGAGCAACAGGCTCGCCGTGCTCACCGCCCCGATGTCACAGCCGCGGCGCTCCTGCTGCCGCAGCCACCTGAACACCGTGGTCTCGCGATACTCTGCCACATTGAGGCTCGCCACCACGATGAGGGCATCGAATGGAACTGGGAGGTCCAAGCCACCATCCCGTTGAAGGCGAAAGCCGCTGCTTGATGGGACTGCTTCTCCGGAGGGGCTGATCAGGTACCATTCGTAAAGGCTGCGGCCCGCGAGCCGATTGGCAGCGCGCAAAGGCTCGCTCGCAGCACTGAGCGCCATAAGAGAAAATCCAGGCAGGATAAGAAAGCCGAAGCGGATTGGCTTGCTTACCTCCGGGGTGGTGTCCATGGTTGAAGCAACCCTCTATTCCATAGTGTTGACCTTGGCCAAGTATCAGCGAAGTGGTCAATAAGGGATTGATCAGGCACTGGCCCTTTTACTTGCCACCGGATGTCACGACTGGCATGTATTCCTGCGTCCGCGAATGGTCCAGGGCACGTCGTTCCATTCAGGAATCGGCATTGACCGAGTGACCGTCATGTTCTCCCTCTGCGTCTAGAGCACGTTCTCTTTCGACGGAAACTGGTTTCGATCTGGGGCAAATCTGCTTCAATCAGTGTCTCTGGGTTGCAGAAGGTTGGCTGTGATGACACGCCCCTACTCCTTCGACCTCCGGGAACGCACTGGCCCGCTATGAGGCCGGCGCGACCACCCGCGCGATCGGCGCCGCGCTCGCGATCAGTCCGTCCTGTGTGTCGAAGTGGCACAAACGCAAGCGCGAGACCGGCAGCCTCGCGCCGGGCCAGATCGGCGGACACAAGAAGCCGGTGCTTTCGGGAGCCCGCGGGGCTTGGCTCGCAGAGCGCGTGCGCACGGCGCCGTTTACCCTGCGCGGGCTGGTGGCCGAGCTGGCCGCGCGCGGCGTGAAGACCGACCTGCGCGCCGTGTGGGCGTTCGTGCATCAGCTGGATCTGAGTTTTAAAAAAAAGCCCTCAGGCCGCCGAGCGGACGCGACCTGACATTGCCCGCAGGCGTCGGCACTGGCAGGCCCATCAAGGCGAGATCGCCGCGTCCCGCCTCGTGTTCCTGGACGAGACCTGGGTCAAAACCAACATGGCGCCCTTGCGCGGCTGGGCTCCGCGCGGCCAGCGGCTCGTGGGCGGTGCGCCGCATGGGCATTGGCGCACCCTGCCCCTCATCGCCGCCCTGCGCCATGACCGGGTGGACGCGCCTTGGGTGCTCGACCTCCCCATCGATGGCGAGAGCGTTCGCCTCTATGTCGAGCGAGCCCTGGTGCCGACCCTGCAGCCCGGCGACGTGGTGGTGCTCGACACTCTCGGCAGCCACAAGCAGGCCTGCGTGCGCCGCCAGATCCGCACGGCGGGGGCTCATCTGATCTTGCTGCCGTCGTACAGCCTCGATCTGAACCCGATCGAGCAGTTGTTCGCCAAGCTCAAGCACGGGTTCCGTAAGGCCAAGCTCCGGACCGTCGAGACCGCCTGGCGCACCATCGGCGAGCTCCTGGATCAGGTCACGCCTGGCGAATGTGCCAACTCCCTCAAGAACTCAGGATACGCTGCCGTGTGAACGAAACATGCTCTAGCGGCTGAAGGCGCTGTCGGAAGCGGCATGGCGGTCGGGTCGACGTCGGGAGCATGCTCCGCAATCAAGCCCTGCAGGCGCGCGGGCTTCGGGGGAACGACACCTTTCCGGCGACAGAGATCCAGAATGGTCTTGACCTCACCCGCCTCGGAAGGGTCGAGCCCGCAGGAGCGCATCCACTCGGAATCGACGGGTGCGTCAGTGCCCCGCCCCCGCTCCGCGAGAAGTCGGTAGACCGCGCCGCTGATCCGGTCCGCGTGCTCCCCGCTCATCGGCTCAGGGGTCTCGAGCGTTCGATCGACCGTAGCGACGAGCTCAAGCTTCGCGGCATGGCGGCGGGCCACCGTGACGAGGATCGCCCTCGCCTCGTCCGGGGTCAGGCGGCCGCGCCGCATTTCGTCGAACACGACTTCGCTTATCGCGATCAGCTCCGCTCCGATCCGGCGCGCCTCGGTCCAGTGGGTCGACTGCAGGCTGATCTGCAGGACCCGCCGTCCGTTCGCGCCGCAAGCCGGGAGCCGGGAGCCGGCGCCGCCAGCAATATACCGCACCGCGGCGCATAAGATGAGAACCGACCGGCATGTGTGACACCCATGTGTGACAGGGATGTGCAGCAGTACGGAGCGCTTCGCCCGAAATCGGGAGAAAAGCTTTCGGCTTCAGGAACTTAGCATGGAATGGCTGGGGCGCCAGGATTCGAACCTGGGAATGGCGGTACCAAAAACCGCTGCCTTACCGCTTGGCGACGCCCCAATGGTGGGCGTGTACATAATCGGCGGCATCGGTCCTGGCAACCCGATTTTACGACCGTCCAGCGCTGAAAAGATATCTGCCGGGACATGCAAATCCCCCTTGCGGCATCCGTCCCCCCTCGCTATAAGACCGGCCTCCCCGATGAATAATCGGTGTCGGAGTGTAGCGCAGTCTGGTAGCGCACCTCGTTCGGGACGAGGGGGTCGTAGGTTCGAATCCTATCACTCCGACCATTTTCCCGCTTCTGGATTAGATATATATATATGAAGCGCGACGGTCGGCCGTGGAAATCCATGGATCGGCTCAGGCTATCTTTCCTGCGTAACCGGGAACGTGAAATGATTGCGGAAGGGCCCATCCAGCTTGATTGGGGCTCCCAGCGAGAACTCAAAATTGAGCTCGGCTAGCCTCCCTGCGGACAGCATATCGAACCTGCATGCCTCTACGCTGCTCCGGACATATCCCGCTCGCATGCAAAAGAAGCCCCAGAAGCTCCGCCTGCCCTAAGTGCGGCGGGCGTGAAAAGTGGGAACCAGGTTTGCGCGAAAAGATACTCAATAACATAGACTGACAGCATCGGATGTGGGTTCGATGTCACGTCCGATGGGCTAAAGCCCTGCGCAGAGCACCCAAATCTTCTGCCGCTGTCGCTCGCCCTATCCTTCCTTCGTCGTAACGAGAGAAACAAGGGAGTCATCGTCGTGGGGCTCTACCCCTACGGCTGCCTTGAAAGGGACTTGGGTTTGCCGGTGGTCGAAACCAACCGCTGACGGAGCCACTGCGTAACGGGTTGGTCAAGGAGCCTGTGGGCCATCTCAGCGACGATCACGGACGCAATCATAACGGCAATTACGTAAACCCAAGGGGCGGCGGATACCGGTATAGCGAGCTTTATCGCGATCATGCGACAGCCCCAAATCACCAATGTATGCAGGAGATAAAGCGCGTAAGACGAGTCACCCAGGACCGCAAGGGGGCGAAGCCACATAGGCGGTGGGCCGAACGTCCCCAGGGTTGCGCCAACGACGATGAGAGCTGCCGGGACCCCATAAGCATAGATGCGCTCCCACTTGGAAGGGTAACCATCGCCGATTTGAACGAAGTAGACGAAAACCGCGATACCAATCATTGCTGCCGCAATGGGCCAAGGCAAGCGCAGCCCCTCCTTGTAAGCAAGCCCGATCCCAAGACCAAATACGAAATTCAGGATGATCGGTTGGGACAGGAACGTAATAGCATCTGCGCCCGCTCGTGTTCTTCCGGCGGCGACAATTCCAACAAGGACTAAGATGAGACCACAGATCGCGAAGCGACGCGGAAGAACAATCGCTATCGAGAACAGAAGGTAGAAAAACATCTCGTAGTTCAGGGTCCACCCAACAGGATGGGTCGGCTGCATGACGCCATCGGGGCGTGGGTAGGGAATGAAGAAATACGAAGCTAGCGTATGCGCTAAGGTAAAACCGCCGCCGACACCGAGAACATAGAGCGAGGTTGTCGCCCAATACAACGGGACGATCCGGATCAGTCGCCGTAACAGGAAGAGCTTGGTTGCTCCTGGCGTTCCAAAGAGGCGGCCTGATGAAACCACCATGATGAATCCGGAGATGACAAAGAATATATCGACGCCGGCCGATCCTATCACAAGTTTAGGGATAGCATGGGGAAGCCCAAACCCTTCAGCCAGATTAAGCTGAATGTGATGCCCCACAACCATCAAGGCGGCCGCAGCTCGCAATAGCTGGACAGAAAACAGAAAGAGCACGCTTGGCCCCAATCGATGCAGTCATCCCAATGAGGTGCGCTCTATCAGCGATGGGCTTGGCGTCAAAGTGCTACGATGGTGATGCGCAAAGAATATAAATTGGGGCGGCGACATAGGAACGTTCAAAGACGCAATATCGCATCGGCGGGCAAACCCCAGGCAGCAACCTGCTGGTGATAGCATCGTGTACTTATGCAAGCGTGACCGGAACTGTATTTCGGCCAGAGGGCGCCTGGAAACTCAAGGGATTGCACGGACTAATCTTTTGGTCATGGAGCGACTCACCGCGAGATCAATCCGGCTTTCTGTGATGGCCGGTAGGCCCTCCCGGTCTTCGGCAAAAGGGCAGATGGGCACGGGGCAGCTTTAGCTCAGCGGCCACGGGCGCAATTTCGTGCCCACGCCAGAACGAATGGCGGTAGGCTCGAATTCCATCACTCCCACTGTTTTCCGCACTTGCATCAAAAGGTGGACAGAGCCTCGCCGACGGGCGATGGAAAGCCCTGGCCCGTTTCGCGGTCCTCCTCCCATCGCCGCTACGAGATCAACGTGAAGCTCGTCATCGTCTCCGACATTCATGGCAACTACGATGCCCTGCAGGCTCTCCCGGAGGAATACGACGAGCTTTGGGTGCTCGGTGATCTGGTCAATTACGGTCCTCAGCCGGCCGAAGTCACCGCCGCAGTGATCGCACAGGCCTCATTGGTCGTGCAGGGAAACCACGACCATGCGGTGGCCCACGAGGACGATTCGGCCTGGAGCCCGCGCTACCGCGCTATGGCCGAGGCGACGCGGCGCTACACCTCCTCGGTCCTGAGCGACGCGCAGAAGGCCTATCTGCGCAGCCTTCCGGAGCAGGTCCGCATCAAGCGCGAGGGGACCACCTTCCACCTGCTTCACGGCACACCGGCCGATCCGCTTCGCGGACGCTGGCCGACCGACGAAGCGGAATGGGAAGCGGAACTCGCCGGGATTACGGCCGATGTCCTCCTGTGCGGCCACAGCCATGTGCCCGTCCTCAGGCGGCTTGGAGGCAAGACGCTGCTGAATCCCGGAAGTCTCGGCCAGCCCCGGATGGGGGGCTCCTGCGCAAGCTATGCGGTGTGGCAGGACGGCGCTTTCGAACTCAAGACGTTCCACTATCCGGTCCAGGAGACGGTGCGAAAGCTGAAGGAACTCCCTTTCCCTTCGGAGATCACGGCGGAGCTGGTGGAGATTCTGCAAACCGGCAAAGTATAGGCTTCTTGCACGGAACGAGGGCCCTGGCGGTGCGAGTGGAGGCCCTGAGCGGAGCCCTGGCTCATCGTCCGCCCCCGAGGACCGCGTGCGCGAAAAGCGAATCCGGTTCTCGGTGCAGAACGACGCGCAAGAGAATTTTCCGGCGAAGTGGACCCGGTTCGCTGTCAGGAAAATGCGGCCGAGCCAAAGAATAGAGTTGATTCCACGTCAGTGGGAACAGCTCTAATGGGTCGAGAAGCGGCCGTTCTCGTCATAAGTCTCATAATGAAGGGTCTGAGCCGGAACGGCCTCCAGCTGACGCGGGGCTTTCGGCCAGTCCTGAGTCGTCTCGTGCGCCTGGGGCATGTAGCGGGGGCGGAAGCGCAGGTCGACCAGGGATCGCAATTCGGGAGCTGCCAGGTCGAGCACGTTGGCGTCGCGCCAGCGGCGGTGCAGTTTGGGACGGCCCGTCATGCGTCCCCAGAAGCCCTGCACCTCCTCCTCGACCTGCAGGATGATGCGGCCCGTGAAGGTCTTGCGGAGATTAAAGCGTCCTGTCAGAGCCATTCAACTCTCCCAACTTGAGGTTTTCTGCAAAGGCGGCGTTCGAAGGTCCAGATCGCCGAACAGGGCCAAAAATCCTGACCTCCTGGTTCGCCGGACCTGCCGTTACAGGCCAATGCAAGCGCAGGCTTTCAGGTTCCGACCCATGCGCAGGAACCAAAGGTCGCAATATCGAGAGGGGATGTTCCGCACCGTTTCACTCCGTTCTCAGCCTTCGCGGCGATGAGCCCGGCGATCGGTGCGGGAGAAGGAACGATCGCCGGGCCGGAGGGAACGCAGGGTACTGGGAGGACCATGAGTTCCTTTTTCAACGACGCGGACGCGGCGTGAGATCGATCGTAACGAGCTGACCGGTACGGGGATCGAGGATGGTCATGGCGGCCTCCTGTGCTGTTGACACAAGGGAAACGCCGCAGGCCGGCGAACGATCAAAGCCTTCTGCGCGCATGGTAAGCAATTCGTTACCGGAGCGTGTGCTTTCACACCTGGAAAGGCGGAAGCCCGGCCTTTAACCCGAGGCATCGCAGATGGCGCGAATCCACCGGCGCCGTCGTGACACCGACCGGAGACATTCTTGATGCATTCAACCTCGTTCGAGTCCGTATGGACGCCCCGCCTTCTCAGCATCCTGCGCATCGTCGCGGCGCTGATCTTCATGGCGCACGGCACTCAGAAGATCCTCGGCTTTCCCACAGGCGCTTCCCCAGCCATGTTCAGCCTCCCCTGGATTGCGGGCGTGCTCGAACTCTTCGGTGGGGGCCTTCTCGTTCTCGGCCTTTTCGTTCGCCCCGTGGCGTTCCTGCTCTCGGGCCTGATGGCCTGCGCCTATTGGATCGCCCATGCGCCGAAGAGCGTCTTTCCCGTGCTCAACGGCGGCGACGCGGCGATTCTCTACTGCTTCGTGTTTCTCTACTTCGTGGCGGCCGGCGGCGGCATCTGGAGCCTGGACAACCTGCTCCGCAAGACCCGCTGAGCGGACACCGTTCAGATTCAGACAATGAAAGGCAGGAGACCGAAAGGGTCTCCCGCCATTTTTCATGGCTGCTCTTTGCCCGAGCCGGTCATGCGGCGAAGGCGCTCGTCCTCGAGCTCGACGTGCAGAGTGTGGTCGTCTTCCTCATCGAGCGGATTGGGCATGAGGTCCGTGGTCAGGCCCGTCGTGGTCGAGGCGGCTGCTCCGATCGGGGGAGCAGCCCCTTGGGAGCGCCAGTCCGTCTCCTGCTCACCCGGCTCGACGCGCCCTTCGTCGTCCAGGATATTCACGACACGCTCGATCTCCGCCTCGTCCACGCCGACCGTCACGAGGGTTCCGCCCTGGCGAACGCCATCCACATAGGCTTTGGCCTGGTCCTCGCTCAAGCCGGAATCGGCCAGGGCTCCCATGAGCCCGCCGACCGCGGCCCCTGCCCCGGCGCCGATGAGCGTCGAGATCAGCCATCCGGCTCCGATCACCGGACCGAGTCCCGGAACCGCCACCGTGCCGAGCCCGGCCAGGAGACCCGCGCCGCCGCCGGCAATCGTGCCCGCCGCGGCCCCGGCGCCGGCGAATTCGTGATTCAAATCCTCATCGTCCAGCGAGCGGGTCGCATGATGCGAGGAAACGTTGTCGGTGTTGTTCGAGATCAGGCTGACCTCGAAATGGGGAATATGGGCCGCCTCCAGCCGCTGCACGGCCTTGGCCGCCTCGTCGTAAGTGTTGAAGAAGGCAGTGATTCTGCGCTCGGCCATCAGTTCGTCTCCGGGATTTCTCGGCTGTCCTGAATAGCTAATGAGCGCTTGATGGGACGGTTCCGCCTTTCTTGCCTCCCATGGCCAAGTTCTGTTGCAACACTGCGCGCCCGTGACGCCTTCCTGTCCGGCGGGAATGTTGTTAGTGTTCGACAAAAGAACGCCGCACGCGGCGATTTGGGGGCTCCCACCATGCGACATATCCATCTCGATGAGGGCTTGCGTTTGCGTTTTCCCGGCCGCAGCGAAGATTTCGACCAGGGCGTCGAGATCGGCATGATCGCCGTTCTCATGGACCAGGAAACGCCTGAGTTCTCACGCTGGATTTCCCGCTCCACTCTCGGGCAGGTGGAAGCGATCGCCCGGCAAATGGGCTACCGCGTCGTCGAAGAGGGTGGCGACGAGGAATGGGTCGATCTCACCTTCCGTCACGGCAGCATCAAGGCGCGGCCGAATCTCCGGCTCGTGCATTCCGCAGGCTAGAGCATCGGACGCAAAAGTGGGAACCGGTTCTTCGCGAAAAACGATGCTTCGCCAAAGAGAAAGAGCAAGCATTCTGATCCCGGCAGAATGCAATTTGCTCTAGCGCATCGTGCGGACCCGGCGGCCGCGCTAGAGCATCGGATTTGAAAAGTGGGATCCACGTTTGGGATTGAATCCGATGCTCCCTTCTTAGATCTGCGCATCGGATGTGGGTTCGATGTCACGTCCGCTGCCGTCAAATGTCGGACGCAGGATCCAACTCGCGCCCGATGCGCCGGGATCGAGGTCCCCTCAACAACGAAAAAAGCCGCCCGAAGGCGGCTTCCTGTTCACGGTGCTGAAGAGCTCCCTTACCGGGTGCGGTCGTCGCGGCGGGTGACGGACCAGGCGGCCTGCATCAGGGCCACGGCCAAGGCGGTCTTTACCACCGTCGCGGCGACGAAGGGCGCGGCACCCACGGTCCAGGCCTTCGCAAGCGGCATGACCAGCGAAAGCTGGGCGAGACCGAACACGAAAACCAGCGCATGGCCAAGGCTCATCATGACGATGACGCGCAGGAGCGAGCGGTCCCATCCGCGCTCCGCCATGAAGCCCATGGCAATGGCGGCGGCCAGGAAGCCGAAGAGAAAGCCGCCCGTAGGGCCCATCATGTAGCCGATGCCGGCCGTCGGGCCGGCGAAGACGGGCAGGCCCATCGCGCCCTGCGCGAGATAGAGGCCGATGGTCGCACCGCCGAGGCGCCAGCCATAGGAAGTGCCGATGATCAGCACGACCAGGGTCTGCAGAGTCATGGGAACGTAAGGCAGGGGCACCTGGACCTTGGCGGAAAGGGTCAGGAGCGCTGTGCCGACAGCCATCAGGATGGTGGCGCGGAGCGCGGAGAAGCGGGCATCGTCCCGAGACGGCCAGATCAGGCCGACGAGGGTCGATGGAGTGGTTGGCGAGGTTGCGCCAGTCGACATGAAACATATCTCCCAATCGATCCGCCTTTCGCAGGCGGCCCGCGAAGCCTTATAGGAGGGGCAGGCCCGCCTCAAGCCGGGGCACGGCCGGGATGTTCAACCCCCCAGATTTCCCAGGATCCTTCATGGCAGACGATCTCACCTTCGATGCCCGTCCCCCGGCCCGGTCCGGCGAATCGATCCGGGTGAGCCCTCTGGTCCGCCGAATCGTCGCAGGAAATCCGGGGCCGATCACCTTCACGGGAACCTGCAGCTACATTGTCGGCTCGGGCAAGGTGGCGATCATAGACCCGGGACCGGACAACCCCGGACATATCGAGGCCCTGCTCGACGCCGTCAGCGGCGAGACGGTGACCCATATTCTCGTCACGCACACCCATCGGGATCATTCTCCAGCCGCCCGCGCCATTCAGGCCGCGACGGGTGCGCTCGTCGTCGGCTGCAGCCCGCACCGGAGCGCCCGTCCCCTGTTCACCGGAGAGGTGAACTCCCTGGAGGCAAGCTCCGACAGGGAATACGCCCCCGACCGGGAGCTTTCGGAGGGCGACGCGGTGCGGGGCCCCGGCTGGACCCTGGAGGCCGTGGCAACGCCCGGCCATATGGCCAATCACCTCGCCTTCGCTCTGCCCGAGGAGAAGGCCCTGTTCTCGGGCGACCATGTCATGGCCTGGTCCACCACCGTCGTCGCGCCGCCGGACGGCTCCATGAGCGCCTTCATGGCTTCCCTCGACAAGCTCAAGGGGCGGAACGAGACGGTCTACTGGCCGGGCCACGGCGGCCCCGTCCAGGACCCTCAGCGCTTCGTGCGCGCTCTCATTCACCATCGGCGGTTGCGGGAGACCTCGATCCTGTCCAGGCTCAGGGCGGGCGACCGGACGATCCCCGAAATCGTGGCGGCCATCTATCAGGGCCTCAACCCGGCCCTCGTGAATGCCGCCGGCCTGTCGGTCTTCGCGCATCTGGAGGACCTCGTCGCCAGAGACCTTGTGGTGACCGACGGCGCCCCGAGCCTCGACGGAGAATACCGGCCGGCGTAGCGCATCGTGCGAAGATTGGACCCGGTTTTTCGCCAGAACGATGCGCTCATCTTCAGAAGGGAGCATCGGACGTGAAAAGTGGATTCCACTTTTCACGTCCGATGCTGGAGGGCCGGCCTATTTCACCGCGAGAGCCAGATTGGACGCCTCATCGAGGAAGGCGCGGATCCGCTTGGCGTTCGTGCCGAAATCGTGATGACCGATGCGGGAAGCGGAACGGATGTCGATCCGCGTGCCATCGACCCGGGGCCGGACGCGCACCGTGATGTCTTCGGGAATCTTCAGGATGCGGGTGTAGTCGATCGCCTCCAGCCGACCGGCGCCGGTTCGTCCGCCGGGCGGCACCGCCTCGATGATCTTCCATCCCAGATTTTCGGCCGCCTTGCGTACCAGCGGAAAGGCGTCCTCTGGCGGGATATCGAGCGAGAGCGGCGCGATCTGCACATAGGCCTCGCGCTGTAGTTCACGCTCCTCTGGCGGCACGTCCGGCGGGATGCGTCCATCGCGGGCCGTCAGGGCCGCGTGGGAGCGTGAGAAGGCCGGAGGGTCGTCCGTATCGGTACTGACGTCGTTGATCGCCGGCAGCGTCACCGCCTTGAGACCCATATAGGCCGGGTAGCCGAGAACGAGCGCGGCCAGGACAAGCCCCTTGATGGCGCTGCCGAGGCCCCTTCGCCCCTCCTGCCAGATGCGCACGAAGGCGAGGAACGAGAGCCCTGCCGCGAGAAGCGCAATGGCGAGCCCGAGCCCCAGAGCGATGAAGCCGGATTGGTAATCGATGCGGCCGAAGCGGATCAGCAGAGTGGAGAGAGCTGTCACGACGAGCGCGAACCAGGCCACCATGGGCGACCATCGGGCCGGCCGGGAGTAGGGTTCTTCGATAATGAGACGGCGCATCAAGGGGTCTTACAAATCTCTTTGAGCGCGCGCCACTCCTGTTGCGTCAGAAGAGGCTCGCCGGGCTGAGAAGGCACCTGTTTTTCCAAAGCTTTCAAGCGCTGGCCGGTGACGGGGTGGGTCAACAGAAAAGCGGGAATGCGTCTTTCGTTCCCCTCGCCCTCCTGCTCGTCGTCATCTTGATCGGCTTCGATGCGTTTGAGCAACAGCGCCATCGGATGAGCGGGCCGTCCCAGCGACACCATGGTTGCTCCGGCGAAATCATCCGCCGCCGCCTCGGCCTCGCGGGAATAGGCGCTGTCGATCAGATAGCGGCTTGCGAAGACGATGGCTCCGCCTCCCGTCACGTCGCCGAACAGGAGGCCGAACAGATAGGAGGTTCCGCCCGACTGGATCATCTTGCGCAGACCGTCCCGGGCCGCGACATGCCCGATCTCGTGCGCCAGCACGCCGGCGATCTCGTCGGCGGATTCGGCCTTGTCGAGAAGCGCCCGGAACACGTAGATCCGCCCTCCGGGAAGAGCGACGGCGTTGGGAATCTTGGAATCGAGCACCGCGACTTCGAGGGCGGCCTCCACTCCCTTTGCCTTGCTCAGGCGATCCGTGAGTCCGCGCAGGGCCAGGGAGCCCTCGGGTGCCTCGCAGACCCTGTCGCCGAGCAGGGTGTGCAGCTGATTGTCGACGGCCTTGCCGATGCGCTGTTCGGCCTCGACGGGAATGAGGGGCGTGAGCGTCTGCGCCAGAAGCGGCATCAGGAACAGCACGGACAGGATGATCGAGACCGCGGTTGCGGCGGACCAGAAGACGATCCGTCCCCTGGGCTCGCGGTCATGGTGATCATCGAGCCGATGGCAATGCTGCCGGACGACCACCTGGGCGGCGGGATCCGCGACGTCGAGGCGCGTCAGGTCCGGACCGCCATCGCGCGTCAGACGCAGGATGCCCTCGGGCGCATCCTTGCGCCGGACATCGCCGACCGGCCAGGAGGCGATCCATTCGCCCCCTTCGTGGATGTCGAGGCTGGATGCGGTGATCGTGAGAACGACCGCCCTGCGCCGGGCGCTCGCTCCATCGTAGAAGACCGCATCCATCACGGTTTCCTTAAATTCCGACGCTGAAGTCGAGGGCGTCGGCAAGCCCTTCGCCCATGCCGCCCGCAGGTTGCCCGGCAGCAACGGCGTTGTCCAGCGAGCGCAGGTTCGACACCGACGTGGTGTTGACGATCGCCGCCCACAGGCCGCGAACGAGGAAGTAGCGCTGAATGATGCCGAAACCGAGCAGGAAGACGAGATAGGCCACCGCCACGAGAAAGCCGACGACGACCGCGCCGCTCGTCCACTCGCCGGCCTGCATGTCGAGCAGGGCCTCCTGGAAGAACAGGCTGACGACGACAGTGCCGATCGCGAAGACGATGCCGAAGGCGATCGCGTAGCCCAGAGATGAGAAGAGCACCTTGAAGAACAGGCCGTAGAACGTACCCGTCCCCAGCCTGCTCGCCACCGCCGCACCGCCGATGCGCAGGCCGTCGATGTGCCAGCGGGTGAAGATCGCCATCATGATCGGCCAGAGCAGCGCGAGGAGCGGAAACGCGAAGAGCGGGCCGATCCCGGCATAGATCTTTTCGTGTTCCGGAAAGGTCTCGGCCAAATGAAAGCTGACGGCGATGGTGCCGCCGAGCGCGATCCACGAGAGAGCCCAGAGCCACCAGCCGCGCTTGAACAATGTCCAGCCCGTGCCGGTAAATTCGCCCTGGACGCTGCCGAAATAGGTGTGGCGCATGCGGTAACGCTCGAGATGGGCCATCGCCCACGGCAGGGCGAGGCCCAGCGTGAACAGATTGGCGACATCCCACAGGATGGCCCGGAAGGCATAGGCCCAGCCCGACCCCTTCATCCAGAAGCGGACGCCGCGAAAGACGGTTCGCGTCGCCCGGTAGCGGCGGGCGCGATAGCTGCCGAAATGGGCCAGCACGTACATGATGAGAAAGAGAGGAAAGCTCGCGAAGGCAGCCTGCTCTTCGAGGATGAAGGAAAGCACGAAGATCGCGATATAGAGCGGTCCCAGGATGGCGAGAGCGATCAGGAAACCGATCAGCAGCTCCTTGCCGGTGCCGGTATATTCGAAGGACTCGCCCTCGATCTGCGTGTTGGCCCACAGATGGCGGCGCAGCTTCGTGGTCAGCCAGAACCGATAGAAGCCGAAGGTGGGGATCTGAAAGAGGCTTCCCGCCACCAGCATCTTCAGAAACTCGCCCCCCCGCCCCGAGAAGGACATGGAGGAGGCTTGGGAGGGAGTAAGCGGTGCCTGGGAAGAGAGCGAGGCCGTCATGGTCATAATCCTCGAGGAAGATGGCACGAGCCTTAGCACATTAAAGAAATTATATAACATGCAAAAACGGGTCGTGACGACTTTTTCACCGGTGTTCCAGGTCCGATGGTCATTCTCATCGCGAAGTCCTGCGGCAGGGATGGCAGCACGAATCGTTTCGCCCTAAACTATCCCATCCTTTCAGGAGCGCTTGACCGTGACGTCTCTCTCCCCCGTTCCCGCGGATCTCGGAGCCGATCCGCTCCGGATCTGGTTTCGCGTCATTCGCCTGCATCGCCGTGCGCTCAATACGGTCGCCGGGGAGCTGAAGGCGCTCGGCCTGTCGATCCCGCAATTCGACCTTCTCTCGACCCTGACGGAGCGGGAGGGACTGAGCCAGCAGGAACTGGCCGAGCGGCTTTATGTGACGAAGGGAAATGTCTCCGGCCTCCTCGACCGGATGGTGGAGGCCGACCTCGTCGAGCGCCGCTCCATTCCCGGCGACCGGCGCTCGAACGCCCTGTATCTGACGAAGAAGGGGCGCGATCTGGCCGAGAAGGGCATCGCCACGCAGCGCTCCTATGTGCAGCGCACCCTGGGCTCCCTCCCGGAACAGGATCTCATGGATCTCGAGCGCATCGTGCTCGCCTGGCGCGAACGCGCCCGCGCCGAGGAGGACGCGACGCTCGAAAGATTGCAGCGTTAGGAGCCATGTTCGACGCGGTGGCATTCGCAGGCGGCGGCAATCGCTGCTACTGGCAGGGCGGCTTCTGGGAAGCGGCAGCCCCTCTTCTCGGCCTGGACCCCGCCATGATCGTGGGCGTCAGCGCCGGGGCCTGGTCCGCCTGCTACAGCCTCCTGGACCTCGGTCGGATGGTCAACGAGATGGTGGCCGAAGGCTGCAGCCAGGGCCGCCGCAACTTCGAATGGCGCGCCTGGCGCAGCGAGGGCTCGCCCTGGCCGGTCTCCCTCATGTATCGCAGCCTCATCGAAGCCGTCATCGACGAGGCGGCGCTCGCCCGCCTGAAGAGAGGCCCGGAGATCCTGATCGGCCTGGCGCGCAAGCCCCGCCGCCTGCCGCTGGCCCTCGCGATCCCGCTCGGGATCGCGGCCTATCAGATCGAGAAGAAGTGGCGCTCCCCCGTCCATCCGCGCGGAGGGCGGGCGCTGGGCTTCGTTCCCGAATTCGTGCGGGTGCAGGATCTCGCGTCTCCCGCCGAGCTCTCGGCCGCCCTGATGGCCAGCGCCAGCGTGCCGCCCTTCATGCCGGTCGGTCGCATCGGCGGCACGGCGGCCCTCGACGGCGGCCTAGTGGACAACGTGCCGGCGGAGCCTCTGATTCCGGTCGAGGAGCGGGGCGGCAGAACGCTCGTCATCCTGTCCCGCCTCTACCGTGCCTTTCCGCAGGTGAAAGGGCGCCTCTACGTCCAGCCATCGCAGCCTGTCCCGATCGGACAATTCGACATCACCAATCCCGACGGCATCCGCAGGGCCTATGAAATGGGCCTGAAGGACGGCGAGGATTTCGCCCGCCGCCTCGGTCGGCGGAACCCGTAACGGCCGCGCAGCGAGTGCATCATACCGTTCATCCGGGATTAAGCCTGTCGGGACTATCCCTTGGACAACCAATGCGTGATTGCGGGTCTGCCTCAATGAGGACGCGTCTGCCCCGATCATGACGGCAGGCGTGAACGCCAGCTATGCCCAGGAGGAAATCCATGACCGTGCGTGCCCCGAACCGAGACCAACAACCGCATTCCAAGGCCCCGGCCCAGGCTATTCCGGCCTTCAAGCCCGTCGCCCTCCCGGCGCTCGCGGCCGCCATGCGCTCGGCCAAACGTCAGCCGGCCAAGCCCAAGACAGTCGAGCTTCCGGCGATCCTTCGCAAGGAAGCGATGCTGGACGATTGAGGGTCGACCGCCCTGCAACGAAAAAGCGCCCTTCGAGGGCGCTTTTCTTTTGGTCCTGGGGCTACAGCGTCGGACGTGAAATCGAACTCACGTCTGGCGCTTTAACATTTTGATCTTGAGTATCTTTTCACGCAAAACCGGGTCCACTTTTCCGCACGATGCGCCGGAGCATCGGACCCAAAAGTGGAATCCGCTTTTGGGATTGAATCCGATGCTCCCACTATAGAACAGCGCATCGTTCTTGCGAAAAACCGGGTCCACTTCTCCGCACGATGCGCTAGCGCACGATGACGGTCGTGTTCAGCGCCACGCGGTTATAGAGATCGATCACGTCGATGTTGCGCATCCGGATACAGCCGGAGGACACCGCCTGCCCGATCTTCTCCGGCTCGTTGGTGCCGTGGATGCGGTAGAGCGTGTCGCGGTTACCTTCGAAGAGGTAGAGGGCGCGCGCGCCGAGCGGGTTGGCGGGGCCGCCGCTCATGGCATGCACATGGGGCCAGCGCGCCTTCATCTCCGCGGGCGGGTTCCAGTTCGGCCACTCCGCCTTGCGGGCGATCCGCGACGTGCCGGTCCAGCCATAGGCCTCGTCGCCGACGGCGACGCCGTAGCGGATCGCTTTCTTGCCGTCCTGCACGAGGTAGAGGAGGCGCTCCTTCGTGTCGATCACGATGGTGCCGGGCGCCTCGCCGGTCGGGTCGTCGACGATGTAGCGGGCATTGCGCGGCTCTTCCTGGGCCGGCGGGATCTGTGCCATCCATTCCGCGTCGCGCGCGGAGACCTGGGGGTCGGGGACGCCCTTGTAAGTGCAGCCCGCCAGGGCGGCTGCCATGGTTGCCACAAGGAAGACGAGGCTCGAGAGGCGCATCGAAGGAAAGCTCTGTTGGCCGTCGCGAAGACGGCATGGGTTGACGTAACGCTCACTTTTGGATCGGCAGATCCGAGGTCGAAGCGAATCATCGCCACAATGCCACGGTTGGTGCAGGAGAGGTGTTGCATCGCAACAACATGGACAATCGGTTGCGCGGCTGCGACACTGTTTTTCCACCCTTAATCAAGTGCTTGCATGTCAACGCTCTACATCAGCCATTCATCCAGCCTGGACCATCAGACGCCCCTCGGCCACCCCGAGAGGCCGGACCGCATCCGCGCCATCGAGCGCGCTCTGGAAAAGGAGCGCTTCACCGCGCTGATCCGCGAACAGGCCCCCATGGCCGAGATGGAAAGCCTTACCCTCGCCCATCCTGAAGACTATGCCGTACGGCTGCGGGATATCAGCCCCCGGGAAGGGCTAGTCCGAATTGATGAGGACACCGTGATGTCGCCCGGCACCTACGAGGCCGCCCTGCGCGCCGCCGGGGGCGCGGTTTTGGCCGTGGACGAGGTCATGTCCGGCCGGGCCACGAACGCCTTTGTCGCCATGCGCCCACCCGGACACCATGCCGAACGCGTCAGGGCCATGGGCTTCTGCTTCTTCAACAATGCGGCGATCGCCGCGCGCCATGCCCAGAGAAAACACGGCGCCGAGCGCGTCGCGATCTTCGACTGGGACGTCCATCACGGCAACGGCACGCAGGACATCTTCTGGAGCGACGCCACCGTTCTCTACGGCTCGACCCACGAGGCGCCCCTCTATCCCGGGACGGGTGCTTTATCGGAAACGGGCGAGCACGGCACGATCGTCAACGCGCCGCTCAATGCGGGTGACGGTACGGAAGCGTTCCGCGAAGCCGTGGAGACCGCCATTCTTCCGCGCATCGACGCCTTCGCGCCGGATCTCATCATCGTATCCGCCGGCTTCGACGCCCATTGGCGCGATCCGCTCGCCAGCCTCAATCTCACGGAGACGGATTTCGCCTGGGCCACGCAAAAACTGATGGATCTCGCCGACCGGCATTGCGGGCGGCGGATCGTGTCGGTTCTCGAAGGAGGTTACGACCTCGAGGGTCTCGCCAAGTCGACCGCCTTCCACCTCGATGCCCTCATGGGACGCGAGATGCACACCTGAGGCCCGGCGCTGTAGGCCGGCCATCCATACCTTCGGCGCGGCGTGTCTCAAGACGTGGATGGCTGCAACAAGGCGGCCATGATGGAGAGAGGGGACTCTCTGCCATCCCCGTCAGCGGCGCCCCGTCAGCACTCGATCGGCTCTTCGCCGATCAGTTCGATGCCGAAGCCGGAGAGGCCGACATAGGAGCGGCTCGAGGTGGCGAGGTTGCGGATCGAAGTCACGCCTAGGTCCTTCAGGATCTGCGCGCCGAGCCCGATCTCGCGCCATTGGCTGGAGCGCACGGCTTCCGAGGCGCTCTCCTCGCTTTCGGAGAAATGGGTCGCCGGTACGCCCGCCGTGCCATCGCGCAGGTAGACGAGGACGCCCCTGCCCTCCTTCACGAATCGCTGCAGGGCGGCGGCCACGGTCCGGCCGCCCTCGAACACGTCGGTCAGCGCGTTGGCCCGGTGCAGACGCACGGGAATATTTGCGCCGTCGCCGATGCGCCCATGGACGACGGCCATGTGCTGCACGCTGTCGAACGGCGTCGAATAGGCATAGCCCGTAAACGAGCCCCAGGGCGTCTCCACCGGGAACGTGGCGATGCGCTCGACGAGTTTCTCGCGCGACTGGCGATAGGCGATGAGATCGGCGACCGAGATGCGCTTGAGATCGTGCTGCTCGGCGAAGGCGTCGATCTGCTGGCCCTTCATCACCGTGCCGTCGTCGTTGGCGAGCTCGCAGATCACGCCCACCGGGGGCAGGTTCGCGAGCCGGCAGAGATCGACGGCGGCCTCCGTGTGGCCGGAGCGCATGAGCACGCCGCCATCCTTGGCGATGAGCGGGAACACGTGGCCGGGACGCACAAAATCGGTGGCTCCCATGTTGTTGTTGGCGAGCGCCCGCACGGTGTTGGAGCGCTGCTCGGCGGAGATGCCCGTGGTCAGCCCGTGCTTCACGTCGACCGTGACGGTGAACGCCGTGCCGAGCGGCGCGTCGTTGGAGGCCACCATCGGGTCGAGGCGCAGGCGGCGCGCCTCCGCGACGGTCAGCGGCGCGCAGACGATGCCGCAGGTATTGCGGATGATGAAGGCCATCTTCTCGGGCGTGCAGAGGGAAGCGGCGACGATGAGATCGCCCTCGTTCTCACGATCGTCATCGTCCGTGACGATCACGATTTCACCACGGGCGAAAGCCTCGATGGCTTCGGCGACGGAGTTGGACATGAGGGCCTCCTGGGCGGATAGGGGCAGAAAATCATTGGGCGTGACGGCCCCGCGGGTTTCGCGGGCGATCATTTGCGCGGTGTCCCGCGACAGCCAGGCATGGTCGGAGTTGCACATCTGGGTAATGGCGCCGGGAGTGACGCCGATCCGCCGCGCGAATTCCACGCGCGACACGCCGTTGCGGGACAACCATTCAGCAAGCTTCATGGCCCAGGCTTAGCGGATGTCACGATTTTAGTAAAACTAAAATTTGATACACTCTTCTCTCGAGCGGCAGGGCCAGGCCTAAAAGGCCCTGCTGCTGCGGCTCATTCAGACAACCTGCGATTGTCATCCTACCAGGGCTGGACTGGATCCGGCCATCCACGTCCTGGAAACCACCGCGCCTCGAATCCATGGATGCCCGGCCTTGAGCCGGGCACGATGAAGGAGGATCGCGAGGAGTACTGCGAGGAGTATAGAAGGAGCACCGGCAAAGAGAGCGCTACGAAGCCCCTACCCGCCGAAAGGCCAGGCAGGCCCCTCGCCGACCTGCCCGCGATGGCGCAGGAGGTGATCGGCGAGGACGCAGGCCATCATCGCCTCGCCCACCGGCACCGCCCGGATGCCCACGCAGGGATCGTGCCGGCCCTTCGTCATCACTTCGGCTTCGGCGCCCGTACGGGTCACGCTGGAGCGCGGGGTGAGGATCGAAGAAGTCGGCTTCACGGCGAAGCGGCAGACGACCGGCTGGCCGGTGGAGATGCCGCCCAGGACGCCGCCCGCGTGGTTCGACAGGAAGGTCGGCGCGCCCTGGTTCCCCGGCCGCATCTCGTCGGCATTCTCCTCGCCGCGCAGAGTCGCGGCGGCAAAACCATCGCCGATCTCCACGCCCTTGACCGCGTTGATCGACATCATCGCGGCAGCGAGGTCGGAATCGAGCTTGCCGTAGATCGGCGCGCCGAGGCCCGCCGGCACGCCCTCGGCCACGATCTCGATCACGGCGCCGATGGACGATCCCGCCTTGCGCAGGCCGTCGAGATACTCCGTGTAGAATTCCGCCGCCTTGGCGTCCGGGCAGAAGAAGGGATTGCGCGCGATCTCCTCCCAGTCCCAGTTATCACGGTCGATGGCGTGAGGCCCCATCTGCACGAGAGCGCCGCGAATGGTGACGCCGGAGAGAACCTTGCGCGCCACCGCTCCCGCCGCCACGCGGGCCGCCGTCTCGCGCGCGGAGGAGCGCCCGCCGCCGCGATAGTCCCTGATGCCGTATTTCACGTCGTAGGTGAAATCCGCATGGCCCGGGCGATAGGAGTTCTTGATCTCCGAGTAATCCTTCGAGCGTTGGTCCACGTTCTCGATCATCAGGGCGATGGGGGTGCCGGTGGTGACCTGCCGGCCCGTGCGCTCGTCCGTGAACACGCCGGAGATAATCTTGACCTGGTCCGGCTCCTGACGCTGGGTGGTGAAGCGCGACTGACCCGGACGGCGCCGGTCGAGCTCGGCCTGGATCTCGGAGGACTCCAACGGGATCATGGGCGGGCAGCCGTCGACGACGCAGCCGAGGGCGGGCCCGTGGCTCTCGCCGAAGGTGGTGACGCGGAAAAGGTGACCGAACGTGTTGTAGGACATGGCGCACTTCGACAATGTTCAGGGCGTCTTAGAGCCAAAGCGCGCGGGTGTCACGCCTCCGCCGCACCGGAATGCTTCAGAAGAACCTCGGCAAAACGCTCGATAGCGGGACGCTGCATGGCCTTGCGCCAGACGAAAAGCGTCCTGGCGCTGCTGAAGTCGGGATCCGAGATGGGATGAATGCTGAGGCGGGATCGCTCGGTGTAGGTCCGGATGACGCTCAAGGGCATCATCGCAATCCCCATACCGGCAGCCGCGCAGCCCAGCATGGCGTGGTACGACGTGAGTTCAATCATGCGCCCGATGGGAGTGCCGGAACGGGCGAACCAGCCCTCCAGGCGTGCGCGATAGGGGCATCCAGGATGGAAAACCAGAGCCGTCCGGGGATCCACGTCCTGCGGTACGGCAATCGCCGGATGCGCGGCTCCCCCGACGATCACCAACTCCTCCTCGAAGATGGCGAGAGCGTTCAAACGGTCGTCGTGGACGGGCTCCGCGACGAGGGCTGCATCCAGCTCGCCCAAGAGAACGAGAGCAAGCTGCTCTCTCGGCGATCCCGTCCTAAGTTCGATGGACACCTCGGGGTAGCGTTCGTGATACTCGCATAGGGGCCGAGGGAGACGCGCCGCGGCCGTGCTCTCCATGGTACCAAGGCGCAAGATCCCGAAGGGACGGGTTTCGTGAATGGCGGATCGCGCCTGCTCTGCAAGGCCAAGGATCTGCTCCGTGTAGTCCAGCAGAATTCTGCCCGCCGATGACAGCCGCAATCGTTTTCCCTCGCGCAGGAAGAGGAGGACCCCAAGACTGTCTTCCAGCTTCCGAATGCGGACGGTGACATTGGACTGGACGCGGTTCAGCTGCTTTGCCGCGCGCGTGATTCCTCCATGACGCACAACGGCCTGGAAGATGAGCAGATCGGAAATTTCCATATTTCGCCATGAGAACGATATAATCTGTATTATTCATTTTACGAGATTACTTATCTGAGGCAACTCTACAGCCAGAGGCTTAGAGCAGGATTTGCAGCATGATCGTCGTCGTATTCCGAAGCCGTCTCAAGGAAGGCATCGAGGAAACCTACAGAGATGAGGCGCAGGCGGTTTCTTCGATGGCGAGGAAAATCTCCGGCTATGTCTCTCACAAGTCCTTTGTGGCCGACGACGGCGAGCGCGTAACCATCGTCGAATACGAGTCAGAGGAAGCCCTCGGCGCTTGGGCCCGCGACCCACGCCACGTGGCAGCGAAAAGGCTCGGGCGGCGAGACTTCTATGCCGAGTACAAAGTGCAGATCTGCAACCTTGCTCGCGAAAGCCGCTTTGCTCGCGAATAGGCGCGTCGCGATCCACGCCGTCGATCAGCAGGGTTCGGGCGTGGCAGGCGGCGTGGATGATGTCGAGGATGCCGCGCATGATGAGCCATGTCATGCTGAGCAGGGCAAGGAGTTGCGGGTCGATGGGCGAGGCGCGCCGGCTGCCGCAAGCTCCACCGTCAACGCCGCATCTGCTACGGCCGTCCACGCCTTCGGAGCGGTTGCGTCATCAAGACGTGGATGCCCGGCTCAAGGCCGGGCGACGGTGAGGACGAAAGCCTCACACCCAGCGGTGATTGCGCCCCTCGAAAACGAGCACTCTGCCCTGCCAGATGTCCATGCTCGCCGCCTGGCGCGATGAGATTCCGCAGCAGATCGACAGGAAGGCCCGGGCCACGCCGCCGTGGGCCACGATGACGGTATCGCGGGTCAGGTCGTCCAGGACGGGGCGAATGCGGTCGACGAGCATGGCGTAGCTCTCGCCTCCCCCCGGCGGGGCATAGTTCCACTTGTCCTGCTCGCGCAGGGCCGCGAGCTGCGGCTCCGCCTTGCGGACCTCTTTCCAGGTCATGCCTTCCCAGGCCCCGAAGGTGATCTCGACCAGGCGCTCCTCCAGCCGATAGCCCTGGGGCTGGAGACCAATGGCGCCGCGCAGGATCTCCATGGTCTCGCGGGTGCGCCGCATCGGGCTCGCGACATAGGCGAGATCTTCGTAATGCGGACGGATCGACTGGAGGCGGCGGCCCGCCTCCTCGGCCTGGACGCGGCCCAGGTCGTTGAGCGGAATATCCTTCTGACCCTGGAGGCGGCCTTCCAGATTCCAGTCCGTCTCGCCGTGGCGGATGAAGTAGATCGTCGGGCGAGGCGAATTCATGATCGGCCGGGTTACTCTTTGTCGAGGGAAAGGTCGGGGGCTTCCGGATTCTTCATGCCGACGACATGATAGCCGGCATCCACGTGCATGATCTCACCGGTCATGCCGCGCGCCATGTCGGAGACGAGGTAGGCGGCCGTCTCGCCGACCTCCTCGATGGTGACCGTGCGGCGCAGGGGCGAGTTGTATTCGTTCCACTTCAGAATGTAGCGGAAATCGCCGATGCCCGAGGCCGCGAGCGTCTTGATGGGGCCCGCCGAGATGGCGTTGACGCGGATGTTCTTGGGGCCGAGATCGGCCGCGAGGTAGCGCACGGACGCCTCGAGCGCCGCCTTGGCCACGCCCATGACGTTGTAGTGGGGCATCCACTTCTCGGCGCCGTAATAGGTGAGCGTCACGAGCGAGCCGCCATCGGTCATCAGCTTCTCGGCGCGCTGGGCGATGGCCGTGAAGGAATAGCAGGAAATCAGTAGCGACTTGGAGAAGTTGCCCTCGCTGGTGTCCACATAGCGGCCGGTGAGCTCGTCCTTGTCGGAGAAGGCGATGCAGTGGATGACGAAATCGAGCGAGCCCCAGAGGCGCTTCACTTCCTCGAACACGGCGTCGATGGTGGCGCCGTCCGTCACGTCGCAATGCCCGACCACATGGGCGTCGAGTTCCTTGGCCAGGGGTTCTACGCGCTTCTTCAGGGCGTCGCCCTGATAGGTGAAGGCAAGCTCCGCGCCCTGCTGGCGGGCGGCCTGTGCAATGCCCCAGGCGATCGAACGGTTGTTCGCTACGCCCATCACCAAGCCACGCTTACCGGCCAGAATGCCGGTGGCCTTTGTCTCCGCCATGAGATTCACCTAGATCGTCGCTGGACACGTGAAAGAGCGGCTTCTTTAGCCGACCCTGCAGGCCTGGGGAAGCCCTCTTGGTCGATAGGAACGGAATCCAGGTGACTAACCGTCAACTATCGTTACTCCGCCTTCGCGGAACGCCGCTTGCGGGCGTAATCCATCAACTCCTCGGACACGACCTGGGGAAGCTTGATCTCCACGGTGACGAGAAGGTCGCCATGTCCGCCACCCTTCGTCGGCAGCCCCTTGCCGCGAAGCCGGAAGGTACGCCCGGAATCGGTCATGGGCGGAATGTTCATGCTCACCGCGCCGGTCAGGGTCGGGATCCGCACGGGACCGCCGAGGATGGCCTCCTCGATCTGGATGGGCAGCTGCTGGCGCAGATTCGCCCCTTCCATGGTGAACCGGTCATGAGGCGCGATCTGGATGGTGAGCAGTGCATCGCCCGGGTTCACGCCCGGAGCGCCCTGCCCCAGGCCGCGCAGGCGGATCACCTGCCCGTCGCTCACGCCCTTGGGAATGACCACGTCCACGTCCCGGCCTGTGGGCAGCCGGATGCGCTTTTTGGCTTCCGTAGCGGCCTCCTCCAGGGTCACGGTGAGCGTGGCCGACACGTCCTCGCCCTTCTGGGGGCGGGCGCGTCCCTGCTGGCGCATGCTCTCGGCCCCAGCCGAGCGGAAGGCCTCGCCGAAAAGCTGGGAAAAGATGTCCTCGCCCGCATCGCCGCCCGAAAAGCCGCGGGCATTGCGCCGGCCGCCGAAGGGGCCGCCGCCACCGCCGAAGCCGTAGCCCTCGAATCCTTGCCCGCCCGCGCCCCGGCCGCCGCCGAATCCTTCGAAGCCCTGGAAGCGCGGCTTGCCTTCCGCGTCGATCTCGCCCCGGTCGAACTGAGCGCGCTTCTCCGAATCGCCCAGGATCTCATAGGCCGAATTGGCCTCGGCGAACTTGTCCTTGGCCTTGGGGTCGTTCTTGTTGCTGTCCGGGTGATAAGACTTGGCGAGCTTGCGGAACGCCTTCTTGATCTCCGCTTCACTGGCGGAACGGGACACGCCTAGAACGTCGTAGGGGTTTCGCATCGTGGACAATCCATGAACCGTCTGATTGGGGCAGAACCGCCCCACGGAACTCAGAGTTCATATGGGAAAAGTGTTGCTGCTTTGCAACGAGCAGTTCGGCGAAGCTTGACGCATCGTGCGTCCCTGAAGGGGCACAAGGGGCGATGTCCTACAGCATCGGACGCGGAAAGTGGATTGCACTTTTAGGATTCCCTCCGATGCTCCCTTCTTGGAAAAAGCGCATCGTTCCGGCGAAGATCCGGGGCCACTTTTTCGCACGATGCGCTAGGCCTTGGCGACTTTCTTCTCGGGCCTGGCCGGGCCGTTCCCGGGCTTCGTCTCGCCTGCAAGCGGCCGAACCTCCTTGACCGTCCAGTCGGCGCCCGAAAGTCGGCAGGCAATGCCGCGCAGGGAGGCGGTCGCCGGACCGCTCAGATGCGCGTCGAAGGAACGGCAGATCTCGTCATTCTTCACGAAAGGAGCGCCAGCGGGCGTGAAGCTCCCCCTCATGGACGTGTCCGGGTTGTCCCAGGACACCTGGGTGCCAGGCCCCTGGGGATCGAGGGCGACGGCCAGGGCAGCCTTCGCCCGGCGCCAATCCTCGTCGTTCAGCTCCGGCGAGAGCGGCGATGGCGCGGCGTGCGGCTCGGCCGGCGCAAGAGCTCCCGTGGTCTTGGGCTCCTCGACATCCATCCCCGCCATACCGAGAGAGAAACTGCACGCCGAGGTCGACAGGGCGACGATCCCTGCGGCCAGGAGTTTCCCGGCTTCGCGCAGGATCCCATCTGATCTATAACGGCGCGTATTGATCCACGGCACGCGTCGGGTCCCCGTATCGAAAAGTCACACACCGAGATAAACCATTGAACCAGTTAATAACCGGTGACTTCACCGAATCCGAAGAGCCCTTCACCCTGTTCCGGTCCTGGCTGAGCGAGGCGGAGGCCTCAGAGCCGAACGACCCCAACGCCATGGCGCTCGCCACCGTCGACGAGACTGGGCTGCCCAATGTCCGCATGGTTCTGCTCAAGGGCTTCGACGAGAACGGCTTCGTGTTCTACACCAACACGGAATCCAACAAGGGCCGCGAGCTTCTGGGACAGAAGAAGGCCGCCCTCGTGCTGCACTGGAAGAGCCTGCGCCGCCAGGTCCGCGCGCGGGGACCCGTCACCATGGTGAGCGACGCGGAAGCCGACGCCTATTTTCAGAGCCGCCCCCGCGACAGCCGCATCGGTGCCTGGGCGAGCCAGCAGTCCCGCCCGTTGGAAAGCCGTTTCGCGCTAGAGAAGTCGGTAGCGGTCAACGCCGCGAAGTATGCCATCGGCGAGGTGCCGCGCCCGCCCTACTGGACGGGTTTCCGCATTGCGCCGGTCTCCATCGAATTCTGGCAGGACAAGCCTTTCCGCCTCCATGACCGCGTGGTCTTCAGCCGCGAGGGAGACGGATGGCGGAAGGTCCGGCTTTATCCGTGAGACTTGTGCCTCCGGATCGGATAAGGATGGGCCTTCGCTCATAGAGATTTCGCCATGTCCTCTTCATCCAACACCTCCCGCCGCATCATGCTGCTCACCGGCGCCAGCCGCGGGATCGGGCATGCCACGGTCAAGCGGTTCTCGGCGGCCGGCTGGCGGGTGATCACCTGCTCCCGCCACGGCTTTCCGGAAAACTGCCCATGGGAGATGGGTCCGGAAGACCACCTCCAGGTCGATCTCGCGAATGCCGAGGACACCCTGCGCGCCATCGCCGAGGTGAAGGAACGGCTCGCGGCCGAGGGCGGCTGCCTGCACGCGCTCGTCAACAATGCGGGCATCTCGCCCAAGGGCCCCGGCGGCTCGCGGCTGAACGCGATCAATACCGCCTATGAGGACTGGCTGCGGATCTTCCAGGTGAACTTCTTCGCCTCGATCATGCTCGCTCGCGGCCTTCAGGACGAGCTGACCCGCGCGAAGGGGTCCGTGGTGAACGTCACCTCCATCGCAGGCTCGCGCGTCCACCCCTTCGCGGGCGCGGCCTATTCCACCTCGAAGGCGGCGCTCGCCGCGCTCACCCGCGAGATGGCCGCCGATTTCGGTCCCTTAGGGGTCCGTGTGAACGCCATCTCGCCCGGCGAGATCGATACCTCGATCCTGTCCCCCGGCACGGAGAAGATCGTCGAGCAGATCCCCATGCGCCGCCTCGGCACCCCGGACGAGGTGGCCAAAGCCATCTACTTCCTCTGCACCGATGCGAGCTCCTACGTGAACGGCGCTGAGCTGCATATCAACGGCGGTCAGCACGTTTAGGGAAGCTCGAACCACCCATCGGCATCCCGTCCCCTGTCATCCCCACCTGCGTGGGGATGACAGGGGAGCTTCTCCTTCAGGCCGCCTTCGCTGGCCACGGCCCCACGTAGCGCGATTGCGGGCGAATGATGCGGCCGGCTTTCTCCTGCTCGACGGCGTGAGCCACCCAGCCCGCCGTGCGACCGGCGGCGAAGAGCGGCGTGAAGCCTTCCCGCGGCACGCCGAGCGAATCCAGAAGGATCGCGGTGTAGAACTCCACGTTGGTATCGAGACGGCGGCCGGGCTTGCGGCGCTGGAGCGCTCCCAGGGCCGCCTGCTCGACGGCCTCGGCGAAGGCGATGCGGTTGTCGTCGCCCCTCAGCCGCGCGGCGGCAGCCTTGAGCACGTCAGCGCGCGGGTCGCGCACCCGATAGACCCGGTGGCCGAAGCCCATGAGGCGCTCGCCGCGCGCCATGGCGTCGTCGAGCCAGGCTTCCGCATTCCCGACGGTGCCGATGGCATCGAGCATGTCGAGCACCGGGCCGGGAGCGCCGCCATGAAGCGGCCCCTTGAGGGCGCACAGCCCGGCGACGACGGCGGAGAGCAAGCCGGCATCTGTGGAGGCCACCACACGGGCCGCGAAGGTCGACGCATTGAGGCCGTGGTCGATCACCGTGACGAGATAGGTGTCGAGGCCCCGCGCCCTGCCCGAATCGACCGGCGCGCCCTTGATCATGCGCAGCAGATCCGCCGCGTGACCGGCGGAAGCGTCGGGTGCGACGGGCGAAAGTCCCGTCGCTCCCCGGATCGCCATGGCGGCGGCGACCGCCGACCCGCCGACGGCGAGCAGGGCGGGCTCTTTGTCCGCGTCCGGCAGGGCCGAGAGCAGAAGGCGCATGCCTTCGACCGGCGTGAGGCCGGACAGGTGCCGCGCCAGGGGCGAGAGATACCGGAAGGCCCTCTCCCGCGCCTCGCCGAACCCGGCACGCGGATCGGAGGGCACGCCGGGCACCAGGCCGTCCCACAGCATTGCGGCGACATCCTCGAAGGGGACGTGGCCGGCCAGCTCCTCCAGGTCATGCCCCCTGATGATCAGGCGACCGGCCTCGCCGTCCACATCGCTCAGAACGGTTTCGGCGGCAACGACGTCATCGAGTCCGATGCTCATGAGATTTCTCCTTGTTCCCGAGGACCATCGCGCCGCACTTGCGCAACCGTCAATCTTGAATCAACATGTCAACATATGGGCATCGAACTCACCTCCGCCGAAGCAGCCTCCTCCCGTCTCGGGATCAGTCGGTCGAGCCTGTATGCCTATGTGAGCCGGGGTCTGATCCGGTCGTTCTCCTCGCCTCACGATCCCCGCCAGCGGCTCTATGCCCTCGACGACGTCGAGGCCCTCGTCGCCCGCAAGACCCGGTTCCGCCGCCCGACTGCCGCTGCGGCAACCGCTCTCGATTGGGGCCTCCCGGTGCTGGAGACGAGCATCACCCGGATCAAGGACGGACAGCTCTTCTATCGCGGACACGACGCCCTCGGCTGGGCGCGGGCCGCAACCCTGGAGGACACGGCGCTCCTGCTGATCGGCGGCCTTCCCGACGAAGCGTTCCGCCTCCCCTCCCGGCTGCCTCGCGACCTTCCCGCACCCGCAGGCGGCATGCATGCATTCATCTCGAACGCCATGCGCCTCCTCTCGGAACCCGTCCCCAAGGAGATGCGGATCGTGGAGGTGGCGGCGATCCTGCGCCTGATGGCGGCTGCGGCCAGCGGGGCCGATCCGGGGCTGGAGCCTTTGCATCTGCATCTGGCCCGCGCCTGGAAGGCGCCGCAGGCATCCGAAGCGATCCGCCGGGCACTCGTCCTCTGCGCCGACCACGAACTCAGCTCCTCCGCCTTCGCGGTGCGGGTCACGGCCTCGACCGGCGCGTCCCTGCGCAACGCCGTGATCTCCGGGCTCGCCGCCCTGAGCGGCCCCTATCACGGCGGCATGACCGAGCGGGTGAGAGCCTTCCTGGAAGCACCCGACAAGGTCCCCGTTCCGAATTTCCGGCACCGGCTCTATCCCGAGGGCGACCCCCGGACTGCGGCCATTCTCGAGAATGTGCCGCTGCTCGCCTGCGATGGAACGATCCTCCGGGCCATCGCGGATACCGCGGGCGGAACGCCCAGCGTCGATGCCGCCCTGGTCATGCTGGAGCGCGCCTATGGACTCCCGCGTGGGACGGCCTTTACCCTCTTCTCTGTCGGGAGGAGCGCCGGATGGCTGGCTCACGCCATCGAGCAGCGCAGCCAGGCCCGACTGATCCGGCCCCGCGCCCGCTACAGCGTGGACGAGGGGCCACCATCGCCATGACGGATGACCGCCTATACCCCTCCCGCCCCATCCTGGCCGCCTCGGTGGCGGTGATCCGCGACGGGCGCATCCTGCTCGCCGCCCGCGGGAAGCCGCCGGGCGAGGGACTCTATTCCCTGCCGGGCGGCATGGTGGAAGCCGGAGAGACGCTCGTCGAGGCGGCCCTCCGGGAGCTGCGCGAGGAGGTCGGCGTCGAAGCGGAGATCATGGGGCTCCTTGCGCCCGTGGAATTCATTGAAAGGGACGGGCGAGGCCATATAAAGCATCATGTCGTCATCGCCGCCCATGCCGCGCGCTGGGTCTCCGGCGAACCCCAGACAGGACCGGAAGCAAAGGACATCCGTTGGGTTACGGAACGGGATATTGCGGATCTGCCCATGACGGCGGGACTCGGCGGGATTCTGGAGCAGGCCTTCAGGATCGCCCGCGGGGACACGCGTCCATGAAGCGCGTCGTCGCTCTGCTCATCGCTCTCGCCATGCTTCCCGCCTCCGTGCAGCCGGGAGCGGCACAGGGCTTTTTCGAGCGCCTGTTCGGCCCCCCTCGGGACCCGAACGCGCCTCGGCAAGGCTACCAGGCACCACCGCCGCAATACCGCCCGCGCCCGCAGCCGCAACAACGGCGGCCGCAGCAGACGGCGCCCCAGCCGCAGTCCAACCAGCAGCAGGCCGCGCCCGCTCCCGCGGCCGAACCGCCACCCGCTCCCTATGAAAAGGAGCTGCTGCGGCTCGCCGAGATCATGGGCGCGCTCGCCATGCTGCGCCCGCTCTGTACCGCGCCCGATGGCGGCGAATGGGGCCGGCGCATGCAGATCCTGCTCGAGACGGAAGGCACTACGCAAGGCCGCCGCGAACGCTTGGCTGGGGCCTACAACAAAGGCTACCAGGCCTATGCCCTCACCTACCACGTCTGCACCCCTTCGGCCCAGGAAGCCTCGACCCGGTTCATTCGGGAGGGCGAGCAGCTCGCCCGCAACATCACCGGACGCTACGGCGGCTGATCGGCCGTCGTGCCTGGACGCTCTCGACCCCCTCCAGTCGGAGAGTGCGGCGATAAGCCCGTTATCTGCAAAGGGTTTTATCCACATTTTTCGAGTACGGTCCTCTCGCATTAACCTCTTCGCAAGGAGATGCTGGCTGTCGGACGGCGCGATGTCCTAAGGTCGAATCAACCGATCCCCCGCGCCGCCCCTCAAGGGGCATGGATTCATGAACGATAACGACGTCCCTCTCACCGAACTGCCCGAACTCAGCGCCATCAAGCAGGCTGCCCTGAGCTATGTCACCGAAGCCTTCGCCGAGGCCGAGTTCGACGGGCTTGACGCCGACTGCATGGCCCAGGCGGCCCTGTTCGCGGCCTTCAGCGAACTCGTCGCGACCTACGGCGAGGACGCCGTTGCGGAGTATGCTTCGACGCTCGCGGACAAGATCCGCAGCGGCGCATTCTCGATGGCGGGCTCGCTCAAACATTAGAGCATCGAACGCAAAAGTGGGAACCGGTTTTGCGTGAAAAGATGCCCGAAATCAAAAAGTTAAAGCATCGGACGTGAATTCGATGACCTGGCCGATGCGCTAAGACGTGGATGCCCGGCTCAAGGCCGTGCATGACGCTGGAGAGCATAACAACAAGCATTCCGTCATGGCCGTGCTCGTCACGGCCACCCACGTCTTTCGAACCGCTGCGCCGCAAAGGGGTAGGTCCCCGGCCGGAGCGTTTTCACGCGCCTGAAATTTCGAAAGACTTCGTGACTGGCCTGCGCAATCTGTATAACATTGCGCAACTCCGCAACATCGACGCTCTGTTCAACCGGGTGTCGAGAGACCCGTCATGCCCAATCTTCCGACCTTCCTGACCTTCTACACGGCCGTGGTGACGCTTCAGCTCGCGCCGGGCCCCGACATGATGCTTCTGCTCAGCCGTGGCATCGGCCAGGGCCGGCGCACCGCCCTCCTGACCGCCATCGGCATGACCGTGCTGGCAGGTCTCGTCCAGCTTCCGCTTCTGGCCCTGGGCGTAACCTCGCTGCTTCAGGCCTCGCCCCTCGCCTTCGACCTTTTACGATGGTCGGGAGCCGCCTATATCGTCTGGCTCGGCGCCAAGCTCATCGTCGGGTCCCTCGGCAGGCGCGCGTCCATGCGGGCGACGGCGCAACCGATCTCGGCCGTTGCCGCACTCCGCCAGGGCATGATCAACAACCTGACGAATCCGAAGACGATGATCTTCATGCTGGCCTTCCTTCCCCAGTTCATCGATCCGGCCAACGGCTGGTCCGTGACGGCGCAGTTGCTTTTCCTGGGCGCCGTCCAGAAGATGTCCGCCTTCATGATTCTCGGAACCGTCGCCCTGGGAACCGGGACGATCGGCAACTGGATCTCGCGGCGGCCGACCCTCATCGCCTGGCAGGAGCGATGCGCCGGGATCATCATGATTGCCCTCGGGCTGCGCCTTGCCCTGACTGGCGAAGCGCCGCCGCTTCGGCGCTGATGCGAGGAAGGGTCGATGACGGGCTTGACCTGGTGCTGAAACTCGCCATGATGCGCGCATGACCTCGATCCGCCACATCGCTTTTTCGTATTATCCGCCGTCTTCATAGGAGCGGCACGGGTCGATTGTTACTGTCGAAATGATGCCGCCGCGAGGCGGCGTTTTCATTTCCAGATGGCGTCCTCGCGGCGGTCCCAAACACCACCGAGGACCATAGGATGAGCCGCCCTACTCCCTTCCCGTCCGACAGGCCCCGCCTCGCCCTCATCGGCGCCGGCGCCTTCGGAGAATTCTGCATCCCGCATCTGCGGCGCTTCTTCGAGATCTGCGTCTTCGATCCGAGACCTGATCTCGATCTCGTCTGCGAGCGGCACGGCGTCGTCGCCGCGGACCTCGCGAGCGCTGCCGGGCAGGACATCGTGCTTCTGGCCGTGCCGTTCCGTCATCTGCGGTCCGTCGCACGCGCCGTCGCGCCGCACGTGAAGCCCGGAGCGCTCGTGATCGATGTCTGCTCCGTGAAGGTGAAGCCGCTCGCGATTCTGCAGGAGGAGCTTCCCGCCCATGCCGAGATCGTCGGAACGCATCCCCTTTTCGGCCCGCAGAGCGGCCGCGACGGGATCGCGGGACTGCGCATCGCGGTCTGTCCGGCGCGGGGCCGCAGAGGCGCTCTCGTCGAACGTTTCCTGCGCAGGCGCCTGGAACTTTCCGCCGCGCGCATGGCGGCCGAGGAGCACGACCGGCAGATGGCCTATGTGCAGGGCCTCACGCACCTGATCTCACGGATCGTGCTCGCCATGGACGTGCCGCCCCTGGAGCACAAGACGACGACCTACGCGCATCTCGAATCCATGATCGGCATGGTGCGTCACGACTCCGACGGACTGTTCCGCACGATCCTTGCCGACAATCCGTTCGCCGGCGCCGTGATGCAGTCGTTCACGAACGCCACGCGGGACGTGCTGCAGCCTTTCGGCTATCCCGCCAACAGCAGCGCCCTCTGAGGTCAGCGGCGCCGATCTAGCGCATCGTGCGAAAAAGTGGCTCCGGTTTTTCGCGAGCACGATGCGACGTTCAAGGACTGGAGCATCGGATTGGATCCCAGAAGTGGGCCCACTTTTCACGTCCGATGCTCTAACGCGCCGCGCCCACCGTCTCGTCGAACTGCACCGTTTCCCCCTGCGACGGCGTCTCGAGGCCGCCGTCCCACATCACCACGTGACCGCGCACGATGGTGCCGATGGGCCAGCCGGTGACCCGCCTGCCATCGTAGGGGGTCCACTGGGACTTCGAGGCGATCCAGTCGTTGGTGATGGTCTCGGTGCGCTTCAGGTCGACCACCGTGAAATCCGCGTCGTAGCCCACCGCGATGCGGCCCTTGCGGGCGATGCCGAAGAGGCGCTTGGGTCCCGCGCTCGTCATGTCCACGAAGCGCTCAAGCGTGAGCCTACTCGCGTTCACGTGATCGAGCATGATCGGGACGAGCGTCTGCACGCCCGTCATGCCGGAAGGCGTGTTCGGATAGGCCTTGTCCTTCTCCTCGCGCGTATGCGGCGCGTGATCGGAGCCGAGAATGTCCGCAATGCCCTCGTCGAGCCCCTGCCAGATTGCGGCGCGATGATGCTCGTCGCGCACGGGCGGGTTCATCTGGATATAGGTGCCGAGGCGCTCGTAATCCTCGGGCCCCGCCAGGGTCAGATGGTGCGGCGTGACCTCGACGGAGACGAGATCCTTGTAGTCCTTCAACAGCACCATCTCCTCCGCCGTGGTGACGTGGAGCACGTGGATGCGCGCGCCGGTCTCCTGCGAGATGCGCACGAGGCGCTGCGTGCAGGCGAGCGCCACTTCCGCCGAGCGCCAGACCGGGTGGGAGCGCGGATCGTTCTCGACGCGCAGGCCTTTGCGGGCGCGCAGCATCGCCTCGTCCTCGGAGTGGAAGGCGGCGCGGCGCCGGGTGTTGCGCAGGATATTCGCGATGCCCTCGTCGTCCTCCACCAGCAGCGAACCCGTCGAGGAACCCATGAAGACCTTGATGCCGGCGGCGCCCGGCAGGCGCTCCAGCTCCGCGACGTCCTTCGCGTTCTCGTGGGTGCCGCCGACCCAGAAGGCGAAATCGCAATGCATGCGGTGTCGGCCGCGCCGGATCTTGTCGGCGAGCGTCTCCGGCGTGGTGGTCTGCGGATCGGTATTCGGCATCTCGAAAACCGCCGTGACGCCGCCCATGACGGCCGCGCGGGAGCCCGATTCGAGATCCTCCTTGTGATCGAGGCCGGGCTCGCGGAAATGCACCTGCGTGTCGATGACACCGGGCAGGATGTGAAGGCCGCGGCAATCGATCTCCCGGCCCGCGGAGGCCTGCGAGAGATCGCCGATGGCCGCGATCCTCCCCGCCCGGACGCCGACGTCGCGCTCGACGCGCCCGTCCTGATTGACGACGATGCCGCCTTTGAGGATCAGGTCGAAGGTTTGGGGCATGGCAATCTCATCCCTTGAGGCTGGAGCAAAGGGGGCATATGTCACGCCTGTCGTGAAGAGCAACTGGAGCGGGACATGCCGTCAGTCCATTTAGCCGACCGGGGCGTGGTAAGGGTTTCGGGCGAGGACGCCAAGAGTTTTCTGGACGGCCTCGTCACCTGCGACCTCGACCGGGTCACGCCGGAGGCCCCGCGTCTCGGCGCCCTGCTGACGCCCCAGGGCAAGATTCTGTTCGATTTCATCGTCTTTCAGGCGCCGGACGAGATCGGCGGGGGCTATTATCTCGACACCTTCAGGGTCTTCGCCCCCGATCTCGCCAAGCGTCTGCGCTTCTACAAACTGCGGGCCAAGGTCACGGTCGAGGACATGTCGGAGACCATGGCGATCGTGGCGGGATGGGACGAAAGCAAGCCCGACGACGAGGTCGGCCTCGTGGCGCAGGACCCCCGCCTGCCCGAGCTCGGCTGGCGCGCCATCGTGGCCGCGCAGGACGCCGGCGAGTTCGACAAGGCTCCGGCCACGGCCTACCACGCCCACCGAATCGGACTCGGCGTGCCCGAGGGCGGGCGCGACTTCCTGTTCGGGGACGCCTTCCCCCATGAAGCGCTGATGGATCAGTTGCACGGCGTCGATTTCGACAAGGGCTGCTATGTGGGCCAGGAGGTCGTCTCCCGCATGCAGCACCGGGGAACGGCCCGGACCCGCCTCGTACCCGCCGTCTACGAGGGCGGCTTCGCGGCAGAAACCGGCGTCGCGGTGACGGCCGGCAACAAGGCGCTCGGCAAGACCGGAACGGGGGTCGAGGGACGAGGCCTCCTGATGATCCGCCTCGATCGCGCCGCCGACGCCATGGCGGCCGGGCACCCCATCCTGGCGGGAGGAATCCCCGTCCATCTCGAAAAACCGCACTGGGTGAGCTTTCCGTACCCAGGGGAAGATGTTACTTCGTCAGGGGTCGGACCGGCTTAGGAGTCCATTCCAAGGAACCGGATCAATCGAAACTGCGTTAGCCGCGAACGGACCTCTCACGCGCCGGAAGTCATGCGCGGAGACGCCTTTCCAAGGGTTTCTCGATGATTGCTGTACGAGCGCACGAGACGGCGCGGGACAAGGAACGATTTCAGCTTCTTGTCGACGCCGTCACGGATTACGCCATTTATATGCTTGATCCGAATGGGATCATCGCAAGTTGGAACTCCGGAGCACAGCGCTTTAAAGGTTATATCGAAAGCGAAATCCTCGGAGAGCACTTTTCCCGCTTCTACACGGATGAGGATCGCGCCACGAACCTGCCGCAGCGCGCTCTCGAGACGGCAGCCCGCGAAGGCAAGTTCGAGGCCGAGGGCTGGCGCGTGCGCAAGGACGGCACCCACTTCTGGGCGCATGTGGTCATCGACCCGATTTGGGACGGCAGTGGCAACCTCCTGGGCTACGCCAAGATCACCCGCGACCTCACGGAGCGCCGCAAGGTCGAAAACGCCCTGAAGGAAAGCGAGGAGCGCTTCCGTCTACTGGTGCAGGGCGTCACGGATTGCGCCATCTACATGCTCGATCCCGGGGGCCACGTCTCAAACTGGAATCCTGGAGCGGAGCGCATCAAGGGCTACACCGAAGACGAGATTCGGGGCCAGCACTTTTCCCGCTTCTACACGGACGAGGACCGCGCCACGAACCTGCCGCAGCGCGCTCTCGAGACGGCTGCCCGCGAAGGCAAGTTCGAGGCCGAAGGCTGGCGCGTGCGCAAGGATGGAACCCGCTTCTGGGCCAGCGTCCTCATCGACCCGATCTACAACAACTTCGGAACGCTGATCGGCTACGCCAAGATCACGCGCGACATCACCGAGCGCCGCGACGCGCAGGAGGCGCTGGCCCAGGCTCAGGCGGCGCTGTTCCAGTCGCAGAAGATGGAAACCGTCGGGCAGCTGACGGGAGGCATCGCGCACGACTTCAACAATCTCCTGACGATCATCGTCAACAACCTGGACCTGTTGACCCGCAACGTGACCGGCGCCCGGGAGACCCGCCTCATCGAAAGCGCGCAGCGCGCGGCCGAGCGGGGCGCGAAGCTGACCCAGCAGCTTCTGGCCTTCTCCCGCCGTCAGCCTCTCCAGCCGACGCTGCACGATCCAAACGCGCTGATCGTCGGTTTCGAGGCAGTCCTGCGCCGGGCCTGCGGCGAGATGGTGAAACTGCGGCTTTCCCTTCCCTCCCGCATCAGCACGATCAGCGTGGACGGGGCCCAGTTCGAGGCCGCCCTTCTCAACCTCGTCGTCAATGCCCGCGACGCCATGCCGGAGGGCGGCGACCTGACGATCTCACTCGACGACACCGTTCTCGACGGGCCGCGGGCCGCCGCCAAGAACATCACGCCCGGTCCCTATGTCCGTCTGACGGTCCGGGACACCGGCTGCGGCATGACGAAGGAAGTCGCCTCGCGGGTGTTCGAGCCCTTCTTCACCACGAAGGAAATCGGCAAAGGCACGGGCCTCGGACTGAGCCAGGTCTATGGCTTCATCACGCAGTCGGGCGGGTATATCGAACTTGAGAGCGAACCGGGTCGCGGCACCATCATCGCCATGCTGCTTCCCTCCCATGGCGACGGACAGGGCGATCCAGGCGAAGAGGATTCCGCGGAGGCGATCAGGCCCACCCGCGACACCGCCGGGACCGTGCTGATCGTCGAGGACGAGCCCGCCGTGCTGGATGTGGCCACGGAGATCTTCGACAGCCTCGGATACGACGTGTTGACCGCCTCCGATTCGACGCAGGCCCTCGAAGTGCTCGAACGGGACGTGCCCATCGACGTGCTGTTCAGCGACGTGGTCATGCCCAACGGCATGAACGGCTTCGAATTGTCCCGCAAGGCTCGCGAGCTCAGGCCCGGCATCAAGGTCCTGCTCGCGTCCGGCTATCCCATGTCGGCCCTGCCCTCGGAAGGATTCGAGGAGGGTGTCTCCTTCATCAGCAAACCCTATCGCTGGACGGAGCTGGCCGACAAGCTCCGCACCCTGCGGACCAGCTCCTGAGCATCCCTCCATCGCCTTGTCCCGGCCGCCTCATGAAAGCGTGGGTGGCCGCATCGAATGCGGCCATGATGGAGTCCGTTGCGATACCCTCCCTCATCATGCCCGGCCTTGTGCCGGGCATCCACGTCCTTGAGGCGCAGTGGCTCCCAGGACCTGGATGGCCGGGTCGAGCCCGGCCATGATGGTGAAAGACCACGGCGGGAACGGAGCACCGTCACCGACCAGCGCATCGTGCGGACCCGGCTGGCCGCGCTCGCGAAAAGTGGATCCGGTTTTCACGAACGTGGCCCTTCGGGTCCACTCGAACGATGCTCTAGACCAGGATGAAGCTGTGGGCGGTGAGACGGTGGACGCCGACGAGATCGATCTCACCCATGATCGGCGGGTTCCAGGTCGGGTCGGAAGCACTGCGGAACTGCACGATCGTGTGCCCGCCGATATGATCGTAGCGCACCTGCAGGCCCGTGCTGTCGTCGAACTGAGCGGTGCCGAGAAACTTCGGAGCGCCCGGTGTGAGGAAGGGGCTGAGGAAGTTCTGGTAGTTCGAGAGATCGATTACATCCTTCCTGTCCTCGAAGTCGAGGATCACGTCCCGCCTGCCCTCGCCGGGAGCACTCGTGGAGACATTGGTTGGGCCGGTGACGCCGACCCAGAAGCGGAACGTGTCCTCGCCCCGGCCACCGAAAAGGGTATCGCAGCCCTTCGACCCGTCGAGGACGTCATTGCCGTTGCCGCCGCTGAGGAAGTCGTTGCCATTGTCGAATTCGATATCGCCGCCGACGAGCGTGTCGTTTCCATTGCCGCCGAACAGCCTATCGCTGCCGGAACTGCCGAACAGGCGATCATTACCGCCGTCGCCAAAGAGCCAATCGGAGTCTCCGATGACGAAATAGCTGCCCGACACGGTATCATCGCCATTGCCCGCATGGATCTCGTCCCTCCCGCGCCCGCCCGTGATGGTATCGTTACCGCTGCCACCGAAGATGAGGTTCCGGTCGGTTGCGGACGGGATGCCCGATACGCCCGTGGAATGTTCCGTCGGAGAAATCAGATCGCCGCGGCTGGTGCCGAAGACTCGTGCCATGTCATCCCCTCCCGTAATCAGAGTGTCTGCCATGCCCCCGTAGAGAGATTATAGCCGGTTCGGGGCCGCGGGCCTGTTGGGCAATGGCCGTACTCCATGCGGATCACTCTCGCATCCTGCAGAGAGATTGCACACGGGATGGCGTTTCCGTCCGCCTCGCTGGCGGGAATCACATCCGTCCGGCCCTTGGAAGGCACGAGCTGCCTCCACTTGCGTGGAATCAGCTCTTTTCTTTGCTGTGCCGCATTTTTTGGACGGCGAACCGGATCCACTTCGCCGAAAAATGCTCTAGCATTCCGACGACACGAAACGGGTATGCCATGTATCAGCCGCCGCACTTTCGCGAGGATCGCCTCGAGGTTCAGCATGCACTCGTCAGGGCGCACCCCTTGGGCCTGCTCGTGACCTATGGGAAGACAGGCCTCGCGGCCAATCCCATCCCTTTCATGCTGGATGAGGAGGCGTCTCAGCTGGGCACGCTGCGGGGGCATCTCTCCCGCGCCAATCCGCAGTGGCGCGATTTCGACCCGGCTCTGGAAGCCCTCGTGGTCTTCCAGGGGACGCAAACCTATATCACGCCGTCCTGGTACGAGGCCAAACGCGCGCACGGAAAGGTCGTGCCGACCTGGAACTACGCCATCGTTCAGGCCTATGGGACCCTGCGGGTCATCGACGATCCCGCCTGGCTCCTGAACCAGGTCTCGGCCATGACGTCCCTCCGGGAGGCCACACGGCCCGAGCCGTGGGCCGTCAGCGACGCGCCCTCCGATTTCCTGGATGCGCAACTGAAGGGGATCATCGGCGTGGAGATCGAGATCGCGCGCATCGAAGGCAAATGGAAGGTGAGCCAGAACAGGCCGCAAGCAGATCGCAAAGGCGTTGTCGCCGGTCTGCGTGAAGATGGTGGCGAGCCTGCCCTTCAAATGGCCGATCTCGTCGAGACACGAGGGATATGATGCAGATCGTCCCTTGCGATTGTCATACCCTGGACGCCTGGACGGCACTTCGACGGGAACTGTGGCCGGACACCTCCGTAGCGGACCACGTCCTGGAAGCCCGGGCGGCTCTCGAAGATCCCGGCCAGGCCATGGCCTTCCTGGCGCAGGATGCACGTGGCGCGCCGGCAGGTTTCGCAGAGGCGGCGCTCCGTCATGACTACGTGAACGGATGCGCCACGTCCCCGGTCGCCTTCCTGGAGGGAATCTACGTCCGTCCGGCCTTTCGAAAGCAGGGCGTTGCCCGCCTGCTGATCGAAGCAGTCGAGAAATGGGCCCGGGATCTCGGCTGCGCGGAACTGGCCTCAGATGTGGAGCTTCACAATCAGATCTCTCACATCTTGCATCTGGCGGCAGGCTTCGAGGAGACCGAGCGGGTCGTCTATTATCGCAAGCCGCTCGGCCCCCGCCGGTAATCTCCGCGCATCGGATCCACTTCTGGGATTGAATCCAATGCTCCCATCTTGGAAAGAGCGCATCGTTGCGAGCGGACCCGAAGGGCCGCGTCAGCGAATACCGGGTCCACTTTTCGCTGGCGCGGCCCGCTGGGTCCGCACGATGCGCTATCGGATCTTCCCGTTTCCATCGAGGCCCGCTACACCTTGCCCATGACCGACGGATTGATCCTTCACCCCGACGACAAGCACCGCTGCTGGTGGCCCGGCACGGATCCCTTCTATGTCGCCTATCACGACACCGAATGGGGCGTGCCCGAATTCGATGACCGGGCCCTCTTCGAGAAGCTCATTCTTGACGGGTTCCAGGCGGGCCTCTCCTGGATCACGATCCTGCGCAAGCGCGAGAATTTCAGGAAGGCCTTCGCCGGCTTCGATCCTGCCGTGATCGCGCGGTTCGACCAGTCGCATGTGGAAGCGCTCATGCTCGACAAGGGCATCGTACGCAACCGCGCCAAGATCGAGGCGACGATCGCGGGCGCGCGCGCATGGCTCGACATTCAGGAGCGGAAGGGCTTTTCCGCCTTTCTCTGGGGTTTCATCGACGGCCGCCCGATTCAGAACAACCTGGTCAGCCGCAGCCACGTCCAGGCGGAAACGGACGTCTCGCGGCGCATCTCGAAAGCCTTGAAAGCGGAGGGCTTCAACTTCGTCGGGCCCACTATCGTCTATGCCTTCATGCAGGCGGTCGGCATGGCGAACGACCATCTCGTCGGCTGCTATCGCCACGCGGAATGCGCAGCACTCGCCGAGACGCTCTGAATGGCGAAGGAACCTCGCGTCTGGCAGCGGATGCTCTCCGGCCGCCGCCTCAACCTGCTCGATCCCTCGCCTCTCGACGTGGAGCTCGACGACATCGCGCACGGCCTCGCGCGCGTCGCGCGCTGGAACGGCCAGACCATCGGCGGGCACATCTTCTCCGTGGCGCAGCACAGCCTTCTCGTCGAGGCCATCGCCGATCATTTCGATCCGGACATGCCGCGGACGACGCGCCTCGCAGTGCTCCTGCACGATGCGCCGGAATACGTGATCGGCGACATCATCTCGCCGTTCAAGGCCGTGATCGGCGACGCCTACAAGGCCATCGAGGCGGGGCTGCTCGGCGCGATCCACCTGCATTTCGGGCTGCCCGCGGCCCCGAGCGCCGCCCTGAAACGCTTCATCAAGCAGGCTGACCGGCAGGCCGCCTATCTCGAAGCGACGCATCTCGCGGGCTTCGGGCGCGAAGAAGCGATCAGGTTCTTCGGACGCCCCGAGCCTATGCCCCGCGACGTTCAGGCGCTTCTCGACCCCTGGCCCGTGGCCGAGGCGGAGGATCGCTTCCGCGAGCGCGTTCTCGCCGCTCTGGCTTGACGCCATGCCGACGCTCCATGTCTGTCCCCTCTCCAGGCTGAAGGAGACGGTCGCGTCCGTCGGCCCGAGCCACATGGTGAGCCTCCTAGGCGTAGGCGCGAGCGTGGAGCGGCCGGATATCATCCCGCCGGACCGTCATCTCGTGATCGGCGTCAGCGATATCGTCGAGCCGATGGATGGGCATGTGCTGGCCGGACCCGAGCACATGGAGCGGCTTCTCGCCTTCGTGCGTGCCTGGGATCGGGACGCCCCCCTGCTCTTCCATTGCTGGGCGGGAATCAGCCGCTCGACGGCGGCGGCCTATATCGCCGCCTGCGCTCTCGCGCCAGAGCGGGACGAGGGCGAGCTTGCCCTTGCCTTAAGGGCAGCCGCCCCATCGGCCACGCCCAATGCGCGTTTCGTGGCTCTCGCCGACGAACGCCTCGAACGCCGGGGCCGCATGGTGGAGGCTATCCGGGCCATCGGCCGGGGAGCGGAGGCTATGGAAGGGGCCCCCTTCATGTTACAGATTAACAGGGGCTAGAGCGATTCCGTCCGGACGAGGGCTGCCCCGAAGCTGAATCCGGAGGGGCTTTCGTGGACGACGCGTTGATCGGCTTTGCCATTCTTCTGGCTGTTCTCATCGGGATCGGCGCTCCTGTTGCAGCCGTCATCGCCCTGGTCCTGGCGCACCGGTCGCGGCGGGACCTGCGCGGTCTTCTGCTGCGCCTGGACCGGGTCGAGGCGGAACTCCGGGCGTCGCGGGGGACTTCCGACGCAGTCCCCGGGCAAGGCCCCGCAATTCCTGCGGAACCGGTCCCGGCCCAGCCGATGCCGGCCGCCCCGCCCGAGCCCGAGGAGGTCAGGCCGACCTCCGTTCCACCGATCTCCGCCGCTGCGGCCCGGCCAGCCCCGCCCCGCCAGGATCTGGAGGAAACGCTCGGCTCCCGCTGGGCCGTGTGGGTCGGCGGGGTGGCCCTGGCCCTCGGTGGCATCTTCCTCGTCCGCTATTCCATCGAGCAGAACCTGCTCGATCCTCGGACCCGCATCGTGCTCGGCATCCTGTTCGCGCTCGCCCTCGTCGGGACCGGCGAATGGATGCGTCGCCGCGCAAGTGGCTTCGATCTGCCGGGATTTTCGAGCGCCAACGTTCCGAGCATCCTTACGGCGGCGGGCATCTGCACAGCCTTCGCGTCGGCCTATGCAGCCTATGCTCTCTACGGCCTCATCGGCCCCGGCGCGACCTTCGTGACGCTCGGGCTCATCGCGGTTCTCGCCATGGTGGCCTCGACGCTCCATGGTCCGACCCTGGCCGCCCTGGGCCTGCTCGGCGCCATGGGAAGCCCGCTCCTCGTCTCCTCGGACGAACCGCAACCCTGGGCGCTCGTGGTCTATCTCGCCTTCGTGGTCCTGCCCGCCTATGGCGTCGCGCGGCTCCGGCTCTGGCGCTGGCTGGCGCTTGCGGCGGCGACCGGCGTGCTCCTATGGACCCTGCCCATCTTCTTCATCCGCGAGGCGAACGGGCTTCCGGCCATGGTGCATCTGGTGCTCCAGGCGGGCCTTGCCGCCTTCTTCCTTGCCGCCGATCCCTATCGCCATGTGCCGGACGACGAGGCGCTGATCGACAGAGCCGCCAGCGTGGCCCTGCTCGCCTTCGCCCTGGCCGGAATCCTCGTGACGTGCTCCATCGGTACGGGCGACGGGCGGCCCGTCTTCGTGAGCGCCCTGGCGCTCGTTCTCCTGGCCGCTGGCATCCGCATCGCCAATGTCTCGGCGGCGGCTGCGAGCAGCGCCGTTCTGGCGGCCGGGGCGCTGGTGGTCTGGCCCCTTGCGGGCGAGATCGGGAATGCCCCGGAGAACCTGTTCTCTCAGAATGGAGATGTCTTCGCCGTTCGCCCCTACGCCCTCGACACCTATCTCACCCTGGCGGCGCTCCTGCCACCGGCGATCGCGGGAGCGAGCCTATGGCGGCTGGCGCGGTCCCAGGGCCTGCGCCTTCCAGTCGCCGCATGGTATGCGGCGGCAGCGGGCGCCGGTCCGCTCCTTGCCCTTGTCGCCGCCTATTGGCGTGTGACCGCGTTCGAACGCAGCCTCTCCTTCGCTCTCGTGGCGGGCGTTCTGGCCCTCGCCTTCGTGCTTGCCGCCCAATGGCTCATGCGGCACAGGGCAACGGACGAGGATGTGGCCATCCGCCTCGGATTGGGGGCCACCGCCTCGGCTGCTCTCGGCGCCGTGGCGCTCGGCCTGACTTTCGCACTCGAGAAAGGCATGCTGACCGTTGCCTTCGCGCTGTCGGCCCTCGGAACGGCCTGGGTCGCGGAGCGCATCGCGATCCCGGCTTTGCGCTATGCGGTGGGTGCCATCGGCCTCATCGTGCTGGGACGGCTGATCTGGGATCCCACCATCGTCGGCGGCGATCCAGGCCCCATGATCGTGAACTGGCTTCTCTGGGGCTACGGGGTTCCCGCCGTCTCCTTCTGGCTGGCGGGACGCCTGCTGGAGCGGAGCGGCCGCGACCGGGTCGTCCAGCTCGCCGAGAGCCTCGCCATCGTCTTCGCGGCCTTTCTGGTCTTCTTCGAGATCCGCCATGCCCTCCACGCGGGCGATCCGCTGGCGACCGATTTCAGCCTGCTGGAAGCCGGCCTCGTTGCGACCGAGAGTCTCGCCTTCGCGATCCTGCTCACGCGGATGAGCGTCCGGCGCCCCGATCCGGTCTATCGATGGGGATCCCTGATCTTCAAGGCGGCCTCGTTCGGTCTCTCCGCCATCGGGCTTCTCCTGGTCGAAAACCCGCTCATCTCGGGGCATCCGGTGTCGGGCGGGACCGTCTTCAACAGCCTGATCCTCACCTATCTCCTGCCTGCGATCCTTGCGGGAGCACTGGCATGGACCGAGCAGCGCGCCAGACCTTGGATCCATGCCCTGGCCTCCGCGATCCTGAGCCTCGTTCTGCTGAGCGCCTATATCGGGCTGGCTATCCGGCGGATTTTCCAGGGGCCGAAGCTGGACGTTTTCTGGCGCGGCTTCGCCCAAGGGGAGCAATGGAGCTATTCCGTGGCGCTGCTGCTCATCGGCATCGCGCTTTTGGGTTACGGAATCCTTCGCGGCAACCGCTTTGCACGTATCGCCTCGGCGGTCTATCTTGTGCTGGCCGTTCTGAAGGTGTTCATCGTCGACCTGTCCAATCTGGAAGGCGTGATGCGGGCCCTGTCATTTATTGGCCTCGGGCTTGTTCTCATCGGGATCGGCCTCGTTTATCAGAGATTCCTCGTCCGACGGCCGAGCAATGCCGCCATTTCGTGAGATGGCGGAACGACAACGATTTTTGACGGATAGCTGCATGACCGACACCACTTCCATCAAGACCCTCCCCTTCGAGAAGGCCCTGGCCGAACTGGAGGAGATCGTGCGGCGTCTCGAACGTGGCGACGTGCCGCTGGAGGATTCCATCGCCATCTACGAGCGCGGGGAAGCCCTCAAGAAGCATTGCGAGCAGCTTCTGAAGAAGGCAGAGGCCCGGATCGAGAAAATCACCATCGGCCCCGACGGTGCCGCCTCCGGCACGGCGCCCCTGGACGTCGACGCTTAGAGCATCGAACCCAAAAGTGGATTCCACGTTTGGGATCCATTCGATGCTCCCTCTATAGAACAGCGCATCGCTTGCTGCGAAAAACCGGGTCCACTTTTTCGCAGGAACGATGCGCTAATATTCCACGCTCCGCCTGTGCATCAGCGCGCAGGACGCCGTTCGAGAATGGCATCGACCTCCCGCAGAACGGCTGCGGGGTCGATGCTGAAGGCCTGCTTCGGGCCCTCCGGTCCCCCGACGACCGGCTCGTAATCCGCTCCCGCCTCGGCGGCCCAATGGAGGCCGGTGCTTTTGCGGGCATTCTGGGCCATCAGCTCGATCAGCAGAGGCTGGCGGCGGGCCCAGAGAATGTTGGCGAGACCCGCCCCATGGACGGCCATGACGGTTTGCGCCTCTCCAAACCAGTCGATCTGCTCGTGATGGTTAGACCAGGACGCCTCGACGATCTTGAACCCTCGACCCCGCAAGCCTTCGATCAGTTCGGCCTCCCCCGTCACCTGGCGAAGTCGCGTCTGGCCGCGCGTGAGATAGATCCGGGGCGCGGCCTCCGGACGCGGGCGGTCCGCATAGGCCGCATCGAAGACGGAGCGGGCATACCCCAACGCTTCGGGCGTCGCGAAGACCCGCTCGAGATTGCAGCAATGGCTGCGTGCATAAAGGTATCGCTTGGCATGGACGCGCTCCCACGGAGCGAGCTTCACATGGCTTAAGGGAACCCCGATTCCTCTCAAGCCTTCGATGAAGCTCTGCACCATCGGGTTGACCGATCGGGCCGTGACGATGGTGAGCGCCTCGCCGGGAGCGAGGGCCCCGCGGTGAAGGGCATAGGCCAGAGGCATCAGCACGTCGGTGAGCAGGTGCCCGTAGTGCCTGTAGGGCGGGATCGCGGCAACGGCGCCCTTCACATGCCGCGTGCTGAAGGCTGCCGGGGCGGGATAGGCGAAGTGCCAGTTGCTGTCGGCGGTCGTATCGAAGGCGAGCTGTTTCCCGGTGGCGTAATCGACCGGGGTCAGCGTATGGCCCGGGACCAGGACATCCGCCACGAAGGCGATCACCCGATGGGCCGTGTCCGGATCCGGGAACCGGCAATGTGCATTCACGACGTCGACATCATGAGAACGCACGAAGGCCCGTTGGCGGCTGTAACGCTCCTGCAGGAGATTGAAGGAGCGGACACTGTCCTCCCGGAGATCGACCTTCTCCGCAGTGGGCCAGCCGAAATCCGGGAAGAAGGACACGGCTTTTCGAAGCACCGGATAAGGGCCGGTCAACCCCTTCATCACCCGGAAGGCGATCGGTTTGATGTCGAACTTGCGGTGAAGTGCCGAATGATGCCTTGCCATTGAGTGCCGTCAGATCTGTCGGAGCTCACCGGTGCCGGGTAAAGGAACTCCCCCCTCCCTCCGGGTCGTCGCCTGGCTCGGGGTCAGAACCAGAAAAAGCGGCAACCAGAGGAAGAGGTAATGCATATTGAAGAAGGCGAACGGATTCGACAGATCCGTTCCCATATAGCCGAACGAAAAGAGGATCGAGGCCAGGCCGAAGAAGCGCAGCGAACGGTCCTCCTGCCGCGTCAGCTGCCTGGCGTAGAACCCGATCATCGCCCAGAATGCCAGAAGGGCCATGAGACCGTAATACATGGCGGTCCCGAAGAGACCGTTATGAGGGTGGCTCATCCAGGTCTTCTGGAATCGAAAGCTCGGGCCGGTCCCGAGCATGGGGTGAAGAACGATCTGCTCGCGTACCCAGCCCCAGATTTCGCTCCGGAACGACGGACGGCACCAATCGGCGTCACTGTCGCAGATGATGGCCTTGATCATCGGCTCCAACATGCCAAGGCCGGTGATTGCGATCCAGATGCCGCCACAGGCAAGAAGCACGGCAGCCGTCCCCCCACGCCGGCTGAGCCAGAGAGCCAGCGGCAATGCCAATGCCAGAGCGATGATCGGGGCCCGGCTTTGGGTCCAGGCCAGACCCAGCAGAAGCGTGACGATCAGGAACAGGTGCAAGGACGCAACCCGGCGCACGGGCGGGCGGTCGAGCCATAATGCCGCGAAAGCGATCAGGGCGACGGCGAAGCCACCGGCGCCGGGAATGGGGTTACGTCCCCGTCCGAGGGGAAACAGACGATCGAAGAGATCGTCGGCTGAGACAATGTGCAGCAGGAGGGCCGCGCAAGCGCTGGCCCCGCCGGCGATGGCGATGACGGACAGAATCTGCCTCGTGCTCAAGGCGCGCGAGACCTGGGCCACGGACAGGAAGAACGCCCCCAGGAGCACGAGATTGAAGAAATCGGATATGTTGTATCCCGGACCGCCGATCAGGCCCCCGAGCGCAACCCACGCACTAAAGAAAACGCCGAAGAGAACCAGCCAGGCGCTGTGCGTGAACGCCGCTGCACCGGCTCCGCTGAACAAGGCCAGGATGGCCATTAGAACGATCGCGCCGACGGGAAGAGCATGCCCCGGGATGAAGAAGGACGCTACCACGAAAACGAGGAAAGCCGCCGCGCTGACGGAATTGAGCCAATCCTGACCCGCATGTTGCTTTCGCAGCCAGAGAGCAGCATATGTCAGTCGGGACGAGATGGAGAACATCGGAAGCGGCATCCTCTTCCCGACGTGGGACTTGGGATATTGTTTCTGCCGTCTATCATCTGGCTTCTATGCTTTCAACCTTTACGGCGCTGCCAAGCTTGGGCTCCCGGCGAAGGACATCCTGGATTCTGGTGACTACGTGAGCGCAACGCATACACCTCTTCTCGACACCATCACGATCCCTGAGGATCTTCGTCAACTCTCGGAAGGGCAGCTGCGGCAGGTTGCGGACGAGCTGCGCACGGAAACGATCAGCGCGGTGTCGGTGACCGGCGGGCATCTTGGGGCCGGGCTCGGCGTGGTCGAGCTCACGGTCGCGCTGCACTATGTCTTCGACACCCCGCGCGACCGCCTGATCTGGGATGTCGGCCATCAGGCCTATCCCCACAAGATCCTCACCGGCCGCCGCGACCGGATCCGCACCCTGCGCCAGCCGGGCGGCCTGTCCGGCTTCACCAAGCGCGCCGAGAGCGAGTACGATCCGTTCGGGGCCGCCCACACCTCGACCTCGATCTCGGCCGGCCTTGGCATGGCGGTGGCGCGCGACCTTGCCGGCCAGGCCAACAACGTCATCGCGGTGATCGGCGACGGCGCCATGTCGGCCGGCATGGCCTATGAGGCGATGAACAATGCCGGCGCCCTGCATTCGCGCCTGATCGTGATCCTCAACGACAACGACATGTCGATCGCCCCGCCCACCGGCGCGATGTCGTCCTATCTCGCCCGCCTGGTTTCGGGCGGCACCTATCGCGGCATCCGCGAAACCGCCAAGCAGCTCGCCCAGAAGCTGCCGAAGTTCCTCTACGAGAAGGCGCAGCGCGCCGAGGAGTTCGCCCGCGGCTTCTGGACCGGCGGCACCCTGTTCGAGGAGCTCGGCTTTTACTATGTCGGGCCGATCGACGGCCACAACCTCGATCACCTGCTGCCGATCCTGAAGAACGTGCGCGATGCCGAGACCGGGCCGATCCTGGTCCATGTGGTGACCCAGAAGGGCAAGGGCTATGCCCCGGCCGAGGCCGCCGCCGACAAGTATCACGGCGTGGCCACCTTCGACGTGGTGACCGGGGCGCAGACCAAGGCCAAGGCCAATGCGCCGGCCTACACCAAGGTGTTCGGCGAGAGCCTGATCGCGCAGGCGCGCCAGGACGACAAGATCGTCGCCATCACGGCCGCGATGCCGTCCGGCACCGGGCTGGATCTGTTTGCCAAGGAGTTCCCGGCCCGGACCTTCGATGTCGGCATTGCCGAGCAGCATGCGGTGACCTTTGCGGCCGGCCTGGCGACCGAGGGCTACAAGCCGTTCTGCGCGATCTATTCGACCTTCCTGCAGCGGGCCTATGACCAGGTCGTGCACGACGTGGCGCTGCAGAACCTGCCGGTGCGCTTTGCGCTCGACCGGGCCGGCCTGGTCGGGGCGGACGGGCCGACCCATGCCGGGGCGTTCGACCTGGCCTATCTCGGCTGCCTGCCGAACCTGGTCGTGATGGCGGCCGCCGACGAGGCCGAGCTGGTGCACATGGTGGCAACCGCCGCGGCCCATGAGGCCGGCCCGATCGCGTTCCGCTATCCGCGCGGCGAGGGCGTCGGGGTCGATCTGCCCGCGCAGGGCGTGCCGCTGGCGATCGGCAAGGGCCGGCTGGTGCGCCAGGGCAGCCGCATCGCGCTGCTGTCGCTCGGCACCCGGCTGGCCGAGGCGCTCAAGGCGGCCGAGGAGCTCGAGGCGCGCGGGCTGTCGACGAGCGTGGCCGATGCCCGCTTTGCCAAGCCGCTCGACACGGCGCTGATCCTCGATCTGGCCCGCCAGCACGAGGTTCTGGTGACCGTGGAGGAGGGCGCGATGGGCGGCTTCGGCGCCTTCGTGCTGCAGCTGCTCGCCGAGCAGGGCGCGCTCGATCGCGGCCGCCTGAAGGTGCGCACCCTGGTGCTGCCCGACCTCTACCAGGACCACGACAAGCCCGAGCGCATGTACGCCAAGGCCGGCCTCGACGCCGCAGGAATCGTCACCAAGGTCTTCGAGGCCCTCGGCAAGGAAGAACCCCGCCAGGCGCGAGCCTGATCCGCCATGACCCGCAAACGTGCCGATGTGGTGCTCGTCGAGCGCGGCTTCTTCACGAGCCGCGCGCGAGCGCAGGAAGCGATCGCCGCCGGGCTCGTCACCGTGAATGGCGCCGTGGTGAAGAAGCCCTCGGATGCGGTGGCGGACGATGCGCTCATCACCGCCGCACAGCCGCATCCTTACGTCTCACGGGGCGGTGTGAAGCTGGCGGCGGCTCTCGACGCCTTCGGCATCGACCCCAAGAACTGCATCTGCCTTGATATCGGCGCCTCGACGGGCGGCTTCACGGACGTGCTGCTGATGCGCGATGCCGCGCATGTCTACGCGGTCGATGTCGGGCATGCGCAGCTTCACCCGAAGGTGGCGGATGACCCACGCGTCACCAACCTCGAAGGCACGGATGCGCGCTCTCTCACCGGAGACATCATCCCCGAGCCTGCCGATCTTCTCGTCTCGGATGTGAGTTTCATCTCCCTGAAGCTCGTGCTGCCGGCCGCTGTCGCCCTGCTGAAGCCGCGCGCGACGATGGCGGTTCTCGTGAAGCCGCAGTTTGAGGCGGGCCGCAGTCACGTCAAAAAGGGAATCGTGCGGGACGAGGCCGTACACCGCGCCGTGTGCGACGACATCAGCGCCTTCATCGCCTCGCTCGGCTTTGCAATCGACGGGGTCGTCCCCTCGCCCATCGAGGGCGGAGACGGCAACCGCGAGTTCTTATTGGGAGCCCACCGTGGCTGATCAGGTTGTCATCAAGCGCCTCGGCGCGAAAGCAGACGGTATCGCGGAAACCGCGTCCGGTCCGGTCTTCGTGCCGAAGGCATTGCCGGGAGAGACCGTCACCATCGAGCGCAACGGCCCGCGCGCGGATCTGATCAGCGTCGATGTGCCGTCGCCCGAGCGCGAAACGCCGTTCTGCCCCTATTACGATGAATGCGGCGGCTGCGCGACGCAGCATATGAAGCACGGCTTCTATCAGGCCTGGAAACAGGAGACTCTCGCCCACACCCTGCGCCAGGCGCGGATCGAGGCTCCCATCGACGCTCTGATCGACGCCCATGGGGAGGGTCGCCGCCGCGTGACGCTGCATGTGCGCTTTCCGGATCGCGCCATGCATGTGGGCTACATGGCGGCCCGCAGCCACCAGATCGTCGAGATCGCCTTCTGCCCCATCGCCGAACCCGCACTGAAAGAGCAGGCTCCTGTCATCGCACGCGCCGTCGGCGAGCATCTGAAGGCCGCCCGCAAGCCGCTCGACATCCAGATCACCAACACGCAGACGGGTTTCGATGTGGACGTGCGTGGGCACGGGCCGTTGAAGGACGCTGACCGCCTGAGCCTGATCGATCTCGCAGCGCGGCTCGATCTCTCACGCCTGTCGATCCATGGCGACGTGATCGTGGAGCGCCGCCCGCCTGCGATCCTGATGGGACGCGCATCCGTCGTTCCGCCTGCAGGGTCCTTCCTGCAAGCCACGCGCCTGGGCGAGGAAGCGCTTGCCCGTTTCGTGACGCAGGCCTGCGAGCGCGCCAAACGCGTCGCCGATCTGTTTTCGGGCTCCGGGCCTTTCGCCCTGCGGCTTGCGGAAAGGTCGGAGGTTCACGCGGTCGAGTTCGATCAGGGCTCGATGACGGCTCTCGACAAGGCCTTCCGCGCGACGCCGGGCCTGCGCCGCATCACCACCGAAACGCGCGATCTCTTCCGCCGTCCGCTTCTCCTGCCCGAACTCAACGCATTCGATGCGGTGGTGCTCGACCCGCCGCGAGCCGGCGCGGAGGCGCAGGCCAAGCAGCTTGCCGCCTCGAAAGTACCGCTCGTCGTGAGCATCTCCTGCGACGCCGCCACCTTCGCGCGCGATGCCGCCATTCTGATGGACAGCGGCTATCGCCTGGAACGCGTGATCCCGGTCGATCAGTTCAAGCACTCGCCCCATCTCGAAGTCGTCGGCATCTTAAGGCGCGACGTCGCAAAGATCTCGCGTCGCAAATAGGACTCGCGTCGGGCAAACGGATGAAAATTTCTCTGACCCGCGAAAAGCTCCCTGCCCCTCGTTGCGACAGGCGCGGGGTGCCTCCCGAAGATCAGGGCTGAGCTTTCGCTTCAAAATCCTCGATCACGGCCATGAGTGCCTCCGGCTTCACTCTCACGGGCCCTGCGAACGGATGGTTGATGGCGATGATCACGAGCAGGCCCGAGAAGATCAGCACGGCCAGCACTCCCGTCATCATGGCTTGGACGCGCAGGTTCTCGGTGCCGAAGAACAGCGTGAAGCCGACCGTCAGGACGGCCCCGCCGGCGAGGACGAACCAGAGCACTCCGGGAACCGCGCCGGAGGCCAGCACGAGCCTCGTGCGGCGGGCCTCGGTCAGAAGGTCGAGCTGGTGGAGAGCTTCGGCCAGAAGCGTGACCCCACGGCCGTCGCTCGGCATGTATGTCAGCAGGGCCGCGTAGGTGGCATCGAGGGCCAGCGTAGCCTCATGGCTTGATCCGCTCCGTGCCATCGCGGCCCAGTCCTCCGTGGCCGCCACCTTGGCGTAGCGGGTCAGGCTGTCGCGAAGACGATCGCCGGGGCCCTCTCCGATTCCGTTGGACAGGCGATAGAGGGTCGCTGCGGCGCCGGCCTCCTGAGCCGCCGCGTTTTCCGCCTGGCTGAACTTCTCCCAGACGATGATGACGGCAAAGGCCAGCAGCACCGCATAGAGCACTCCGACAGTCGCGAAGGTGAAGCCGGCCACCTCATTGTTGAGCTTGAGCCTGTCCGGCGTGATACGCCAGCGCACGAGGACCGGACCGGCCATGGCAAGCAGGGTTGCAACGCCGATGAGAATTGCGCCCGAGATCCAGAGAGGTTGGGTGTCCAGGAGGATCATGTGTCACCGCCTGCTTTCCTGCTCCCACTGTATCAGCGACCAACGCTTCCGTCTGGATAACTGCCGCAGGGAACCCGAGGAAATCCCCTGCCCTTCAGGAGGGTCCAGTGCTCTGACCAGCTGCCTCCTGAAGCGGCACGGATCCTGGCGCTCGGAGGCTTTCCTGATCTGACCAGGAAAGACCCCTTGTGGAACATCCGTCGGCGAAGGCGGGTTATTCGAGGCCCGCTCCCGGGGGCTGCCCTGATCGACCCGATGAGTTCGCCCGGAAACACGAGTCAAGCAGCGCGGCGGCAATTCAATTCCTGGCTTCTCGGGAGGCCTGCACCCAGGGCGACCATGTTCCTTAAACGTCTCATCCTTGGCCGCCCCCTTCCCAACCGCGAATACGGCGAGCGTAAGATCGGCGCCTTCGAGGGCGTGCCGACCATGGGCCTTGATGGGCTGGGCTCGTCGGCTTACGGCCCGGAGGCGGCTCTCACGGTTCTGATTCCGCTCGGGGCACTCAGCCTCGCCTATATCGGGCCGATCACAGCCGTCATCGTTGCGCTGCTGGCGATCCTGTACGTCTCCTATCGCCAGACCATTCGGGCCTATCCCAGCAACGGTGGAGCTTACACGGTCTCCAAGGAAAACCTGGGCCGAAACGCCAGCCTTCTTGCGGCTGCCGCCTTGATGATCGATTACGTGCTCAACGTGGCCGTCGGAATTTCGGCAGGCGTCGGCGCTCTCGTCTCGGCCATGCCCGCACTGTATCCCTACACGCTCTGGCTCTGCCTCGGCATTCTGACCCTCATCACGCTGGTGAATCTACGAGGCACCCTTGATGCCGGTCGGTTGTTCGCGCTGCCGACCTATACGTTCGTGATAAGCTTCATCCTGCTTCTGGGACTGGGGCTTTATCGGGTCGTCATCTCGGGCGGCGAGCCTCGGCCGGTGGTGCCGCCACCGGCTCTTGCCCCGACCACGGCCGCCGCGTCCCTGTGGTTGCTGATGCATGCCTTCGCGAGCGGCTGCACGGCCATGACTGGAGTCGAGGCTGTCAGCAACGGCGTGAGCGCCTTTCGGGAACCCAAAGTCAAGTACGCCCATCGCACCCTGACCGCCATCGTCGTCATTCTGGGGCTTCTCCTCGCGGGCATCGCCTACCTGGCCAGCTCCTATGGCATCGGTGCCATGGACCAAACCCAGAAAGGTTACCAGAGCGTGCTGTCGCAACTGGCGCAGTCGGTGGTCGGCCGTGGGATCTTCTACTCCGTGGCCATCGGCAGCCTTCTCTGCGTCCTGGCTCTCTCGGCCAATACGAGCTTCACGGACTTTCCACGGCTGTGCCGCACCATCGCCGAAGACGACTTCCTGCCCCGCCCGTTCGCGGTGGTCGGCCGGCGTCTCGTCTTCTCCGTCGGCATTCTTTACTTGGCCGTCACCGCGGGCGGCCTGCTGATCGCGTTCGGCGGCATTACCGAGCGTCTGATCCCGCTCTTCGCCATCGGGGCCTTTCTCACCTTCACTCTGTCTCAGGCCGGCATGGTCGTGCACTGGCGCCGCGAGCGGCGCAAGAATCCCTCGGCCAAGCACGAATGGCGGCTGGCGATCAACGGGCTAGGAGCGCTGGTGACCGGCCTTGCGCTTGTCGTCATCATCACTGCAAAGTTCACCGAGGGAGCCTGGATCACGCTTCTCGTGATTCCATGCGTGATTCTGCTGCTACGCTCTTTCCGGCGCTATTACGACGGAGTGAATGCGCGGATCCGCGAGGACGCGCCATTGGACCTGAGCGAAACGGCTCCGCCGATTGTGCTGGTCGTCACCGAGGAGTGGAGCCGACTGACCGATAAGGCCCTCCACTTTGCCATTCGCCTCTCGCCCGACGTGGTGGCCGTTCACATGGTCGCTCTTTCGGGCCCCGAGAGCGAAGACAAGGAGAAGACGCTGCAGCAGCAGTGGACCCGATTTGTGGAAGAGCCGGCCCGCAGAGCCGGCCTGAAACCGCCTCGCCTGCTCCTGCTGCAGGCACAGTATCGGCGCATGCACGGGCCCCTGCTCAAGCTGGTCCGCCAGATCGAGGCGGAGCATCCGGAGCGCATGGTGGCAATCCTCATTCCGGAGCTCGTAAAGCGGAGCTGGTGGCAGTACCTGCTCCATACCCATCGGGCGCGGCGTCTGCGCTCGAGGCTGCTCCAGTACGGCGGTGCGCAGGTCGTGGTGATCAACGTGCCCTGGTATTTGGAGGAGCCCCGGCTTGAGGATGCCCTCGTGGAATCCGAGGTGTCGTCAGGGCCGGCATGACGAAACCCTGCTGAAAAATGCTATGAAGGCTTCCAAGCCGATGTTTCCGTGAGGTCCTTGGAACGCCCGCGATGACAGCCCAAGATGAACGCCGCCCATCCCGCTCGGATTCCGTCAAATCCTTCGTCGTATGGACGGCTATTCTGGCGTCCAGCCTCGCTTTCATCGATGGGACCGTCGTCACGGTCGCCATGCCGCAGATGCGCGAGAACCTCGCCGCCTCGCTTTCGCAGATCCAGTGGATCACCAATGCCTACGGGCTCACGCTTTCGGCCTTCCTCCTGCTGGGCGGGGCAGCCGGGGATACTTATGGCCTGAAACGTATCTTCATGATCGGCATCGGCCTGTTCGGACTTGCGTCTCTCTGGTGCGGCCTCTCCCGATCCGCAGACGTTTTGATTGCGGCCAGAACCTTTCAGGGGATTGGCGGGGCCTTGATGATCCCCGGTTCATTGGCACTGATCAGCGTCAATTTTCCCTCAGAGGAGCGCGGAACGGCCATCGGAACCTGGGCCGCGGCATCGGGCATCGCAGCGGCGCTTGGCCCCATTCTCGGTGGCTGGCTCATCGACATTGCCCCATGGCAGTCGATTTTCTGGATCAACATTCCGGTTGCGTGTCTGGCACTTTGGATGTGCTGGAAGCATGTGCCGGACGTGCCCCCCTCGCAACCGGTCGGCATGGACTGGCTTGGGAGCGGCCTCGCGGTCGCGGGCCTCGGCACATTGGCGTTCGGCTTGACCTCTCTCAGCGCAACGAACGGCACATATGGGCTCGATCTTCTCTTCCTTGTCGTCGGCGCCGTCCTTCTCGGCATGTTCTTGATGCATGAAATGCGCGCCAAAGCGCCGATGATGCCGCTCGAACTGTTCAGGATCAGAGCATTCTCCGGCGTCAACGCTCTGACGCTCCTGTTGTACTTCGCACTCGCCGGAGCACTCTTCTTTCTTCCGTCTACGCTCATCGAGGTCCACGGCTACTCGGCGACCAAAGCCGGCTCGGTCTTCCTGCCCTTCACTCTTGTGATGGCGCTGCTCTCGCGGCTGGGAGGAACCCTTGCCGATCGGTTCGGCGTCCGGATTCTTCTGACCCTGGGCCCTGTCGTTACGGGGATGAGTTTCGGCTTCCTCGTGCTTGCCGCTATCGACGGACGGTACTGGTTCGCCATCGTTCCCGTCATGACTTTGATGGGGCTTGGAATGGGCATTACGGTCGCGCCCCTTTCGACGACGGTGATGAATTCCGTTCCCGCCGACCGGATGGGCGTGGCCTCCGGCATCAACAACGCCATCTCTCGCGTCGCCGGGCTGATCGCCGTTGCCAGCCTGGGCGCCGTCGCGATGCTCGGCTTTCGGTACATCGCCATGTCGGCCGATCCGGCCGTTGCGGAGATCTTGGCCCAGACGACGTTCGGGGCTCCTCCCCCGGATCCGATCGACGCGTCCGCTTCGGCATCAGTCACGAAACTGTATGCGCAGGCAACCCTCGCGGGATTTGGCGCCGTCGCTTCGATCTGCGCGGCGGCGGCCGTTCTCAGCGGCTATTTCGGTTTCCGCTCGACGCAATCTGCATGACGTCATGCGGATTTTCTCTGCGAACGCCGCCGCCTGAACGGGATGCGGAGAGGGGCTTCAGCCCCTCTCCGTTTCAATGCGGAAAAGTGGATCGGGTTTTCGCAAGTACGATGCGCTCTTTCCCAGAAGGGAGCATCGGGGAAATCTCAACAGAGGAAACCCACTGCCCGCGTCGGATGCTCACGTCCGCCCTCCGGCGGCGAGCAGGCGCATGGCGTTGGCGGTGACCAGCACCGTCGCGCCCGTATCGGCCAGGATTGCGGGCCACAGGCCGGTGATGCCGAGAATGGTGGTGACCAGGAACACCGCCTTGAGGCCGAGCGCGATGGTGATGTTCTGGCGGATATTGCCCATCGTGTCCCGCGACAGGCGCACCATGCGGGCAATGTCGAGCACGCGCCCATGCAGGACCGCCGCGTCGGCGGTCTCCAGGGCTACGTCCGTTCCGCCGCCCATGGCGATGCCGACATCCGCTGCGGCCAGACCCGGAGCGTCGTTGATGCCGTCGCCGATCTTGGCCACCACGTGACCGTTGGCCTGAAGCTCCCGGACGATAGCCTGTTTGTCCTGCGGCAGCAGATCGGCCCGGGGCTCGATGCCGAGCCCGGCCGCGATGGCCGTGGCCGTCCGCCGGTTGTCTCCCGTCACCATGAGCGTATCGACACCGGCCCGCTTCAGGGCTTCGAGGCCTTCCTTCGCATCCGGACGCGGCTCGTCGCGCATGGCGATCACCCCGGCGACCTGATCGCCCGCCAGCAGCACCGAGACGGACTTGCCCTCGTCGTTCAGGCCGGTGATCAGCGCCGTCTGCTCGGCCGTGAGCGCCACCGTCTCGGCCGCGGCCTTGGGCGAGCCGAGAAAGAGCGCGACCCCGCCGACGCTGCCGGTGACACCCTTGCCACCGACCGCGCCGGCATTTGCGGCCGGAGGAACCGGAACGCCGGCCTCCGCCGCCTTTGCCAGGATCGCGGCTGCAAGCGGATGGCTCGATCCGGTCTCCAGGGCGGCCGCCAGGGACAGGACCTCGCGCTCCGAGCGGGCGACCGGGACGATGTCCGTCACCTTCGGCTTGCCTTCCGTCAGCGTGCCGGTCTTGTCCAAAGCCGCCATGGTGATCGTGCCAAGCGTCTCCAGCACTGCGCCGCCCTTCATCAGAAGGCCGCGCCGGGCGCCCGCCGCCAATCCGGCCGCGATGGCCGCAGGCGTCGAGATCACCAGCGCGCAGGGGCAGCCGATCAGCAGGATCGCCAGGCCCTTGTAGACCCACTCGCCCCAGGCGGCTCCAAAGAGCAGCGGCGGCACGATGGCGACGAGCGCACCGACCATGAGGACGGCGGGTGTGTAATAGCGTGAGAAGCGATCGATAAAGCGCTCGGTCGGAGCCTTGCTCTCCTGCGCCTCCTCCACCAGACGCACGATGCGCGCGATGGTGTTGTCCCGCGCGGCCGCCGTGACGCGCACGCGCAACGCCCTGTCGCCGTTGATCGTGCCGGCAAAGACGGTCTCGCCATCGCGCTTGCGCTTGGGCACGCTCTCGCCGGTCACTGGCGCCTCGTCGACGGAACTCTCGCCCGAGACGATCTCGCCATCGGCGGGAACCCGATCGCCGGGACGAACCAGGATGACGGAGCCGACCGCGAGGGTTTCGGCCTGAACCTCCTCGGTCCTGCCGTCGCGCTCGATCAGCGCGGTCTTGGGCACCAGCTTGGTCAGCCCCTGGATGCTGGCGCGGGCGCGCCCCGCCGCGACGCCCTCCAAAAGCTCGCCGACCAGAAACAGAAAGACCACCATGGCGGCTTCCTCGGTCGCGCCAATGATCACGGCGCCGACGGCCGCGATGGTCATCAGCATCTCGATGGAGAACGGGGTGCCGAAGCGGGCCGCCACCAGAGCCCGCCGGGCGACGGGCACGAGGCCCACGGCCATGGCGGCCAGGAAGGCCCAATGCCCGGTCTGCGGCAGGAGCTGGCCGATGACATAGGCGGCCACGAGAGCCGCGCCACAGGCGATGGTCAGGAGACCGCGCCGGCTCTTCCACCACGGGCCCTCGCTCGGGCCATGATCGTGCAGATGTCCGTGCAGGCCGGCGGAAGCCTGTTCGTCGTGCCCGCGCTTGTGGTCGTGACCATGATGATGATCGTGACCCTCGTGATCGTGATCATGGCCGCAACCAGGGCCGTGCTCGTGTCCATGATCATGACCGGCCTTCGCGAATGCTCTTGCATCCGCCGGCCCTTGTCCCGTCACCTTGTATCCGAGCGTCGTGATCCTCTTGGCGAGTGCCGCTGGCACGACCGTATCATCGTGGTCGACCGTCACGGTGCCGGCCGGAATCGAGACGTTGACGTCTGCCACGCCCGGAGCGCGCCGCAAGGCCGTGTCGATCTTGGCCGCGCACGACGCGCAGTCCATCCCCGAGACCCGATAGCGGGTGCGTTGCCCCTGCGATGGCACGGTCTCCGGCTTCTCCTCATGGCCGTCGGGCAGATAGCATGCCTCACACATCACAAACCTCTTCACTTTGATTCGGCCGGAGGCTACATCCTCTAGCGGCTAGAGGTTCAAGAGGTTTCTTCGATGTCCCTGACGATCGGCGAGCTGTCGCGGCAGACAGGAGTGAAGGTGCCGACCATCCGCTATTACGAGCAGATCGGCCTGCTGGCCGAGCCGCTCCGGACGGAGGGCCAGCAGCGGCGCTACGAGACCGAGGCTGTCCGCAGGCTCAACTTCATCCGCCATGCCCGGGAACTCGGGTTCGAGGTCGAGGCCATCCGGCAGCTCCTGGACCTGACCGGCACGCCGGACCGCTCCTGCGGCGACGTCCACGAGATCACCAAGGTCCACCTGAAGGAGGTGAAAGACAAGATCGCGCGCCTCACGGCCTTGCGGGACGAACTGGAGGCCATGGTCGCGCACGATCACCGGAAGATTTCGGAATGCCGGATCATCGAGGTGCTGGCCGACCATGCGGAGTGCCTTCACGAACGGCACTGATCCTGCGTGTTTTTCAAGACGTGGATGGCCGGGGATCCCCGGATCAAGTCCGGGGACGGCCATGGGTCGCCATCCGCCCCTCACCTCGCCATCCGTGCCTGCGGCGCCCGGGATGACAGGGACGTGTCGGACCAAGAGGCTTACCGCACCGCCACCTGATCCTTGATCTTCTCGTAGACCGAGCGCCGAACGATCTTGCGCGTGACCAGATCCTCCACCGAGGCGTAGGGGCGCCCCTTGATGATGGCGCGCCCGAGGGGGCCCGCATTGCGCAAGGAGTTCAGTTCTTCGAAGGATGCGGCATTGAGATCGACGAGGTCGCTCGTAGGCTCGGGCTCGGCCGGGGCGCTCGCCACGGTTACGGCGCCCGTCATGTCCGTATCGGAAACCGCCGGTGCGGGCGCACTGGCCTGCACCGCTTGGGGCGGCGCCGGCTCAAGGCCCGAAGCCGCAGGCGCAGAAATGGATTGGTCGGTAAACAGGGAGGCCGACGCGCTCGGCTGCGGGAGAATTTCCTGTGCGGGCGTCGACGCACTCGCGTTGTCGATCGCGGCTTGAGGCAAAGTGGGCTCCGGGTTCGCGACCTGCACCGGGGCCGTCTCGTCCGGCTGGCCGGTCGACAGCGATGCGCTCACGGTTTCGAGCTGCGGGCCGAGGGATGCGGCGGCTTCCGTCTGCGGACCGCGATTTTCCACCGACATGGAGAAGGCGTAAGCACCGGTCGCCGCGAGGGTCACGACGATGAAGACCCGCGCCATTTGAAAGGCGAAGATGCCGCGTGACCGGGTGGACGGTCGGGAAAGATTGCCTATCTGCATTGTGAGACTCGCACGCTGTTCAATTCGTGAGAAGCAAAAGCAAACCTTCAGTATTCCCGTGATATGGCAGATCAGTGGCAGAAAATTCTCAGGTTATAGCGTTGAACTTGGTCAGCCCCGAGCTCGAACGAATGATGCCGGACGTCACTTGAACCTCCCGCAATCCTGAGCACGACGTACGTGACGGCCTTTGTTCCCGTACAGAGCTTGAACGAGCGCGACGGATATGCTCGGAAACGAAGCACATTGCTTATACCGATAAAGTTCACTTCATGATCTCTTCACTCGGACAGCGCCTCGGCCTGGATCGCGCTGCTCTCGCGCATGGGCTGCGTTTGGCGCTTGCCGCATGGCTGGCCTACGCCATCGCGTCTCTCCTGCATGTGGGAAACGCCTACTGGGCCGCGATGCCGATCTGGGTAGTGTCGCAATCGGCCAAGGGTCTCATGATCGAGCGCGGAGTCTTCCGTATCGGCGGAACATTGCTGGGCGCCGCGGCCGGTTTCGGCATTCTGTGGCTCGGGCTCACGCCCTATGCGTCTCTTGCCGTTCTCGGGCTCTGGGTGGCCGCGAACGCATCGCTCGTGCATCTCCTGCGCGGCGTGCACGGTTATGGCGCGCTCATGTCCGGCATGACGGCGGCGGTCGTCGTGCTGCCGTCCATTCTGCATCCGGACCATGCCGCGACCGTCGCGATGGCGCGGGTGGAATGCACGCTGATCGGCGTCGTCGTAGTGACGCTCGTCACCGGCTTCTGGACACCGAGCGCCTCCCGGCGCGACTTCTACGCGCGCGTTCGCCGCCTCGCGCACGATGCCATCGCCCTCGCACTGTCCTTCCCGGTCGACGAGGCTGATGCGCGTGAAGGCGCGATCTTGCAGGAGATGGCCGATCTGCAGGCCAATGCGAGCCTCGTGGCCGCGGGATCGATCGAGGGTTACCGCAGGCTGCACCATGTGGACGCGCTGATCGTCGCCGCCTTGGCTCTCATGGCAGCCGGGAGGACACTCAGCATGCGTCTCAATCGAAAGGGTCTTCCCCCAGGCGTGCTCGACGAGGCCGATGCGCGCAACCTCGCAGCGCGTCTGCTCGCCACTTCGCCCGAGGACCGGCAGGACCGAAAGGCGCAGCTCGCCGGCATCGGACGGGCGGATGCTTCCGTGCTGGACGCCCTCGACCGGGTCGTCCTGGCCGATCGCGCCTTCGATGCGGAGCCGGGCCGCGCGGACGCCCGGTCTTTCCGCCGCAAGGCGACCTATCTCGCGCCGCACCGGGATGGCCGGATCGCATTGGAAACCGGACTGTTCACGGGCGCGGCGACCTTCGGGGCGGGTGCGCTGGGCTACGCATCCGGCTGGTCCATGGGCGAGCTTGCCGCGCTCGGCATCTGCATCTTCTCGATGGTGCTCGGATCGCTGCCGGACCCGAAGGCCATCGCGCCGGTCATGCTCAGAGGCGTCGTGCTCGGCGTGGCCGCCGCCCTGCTCTACCGCCTGACGATCCAGCCCTCCATCGCGACCGTGCCGCAACTCGTTCTTTCGGTCGCCCCCTTCATGCTGGTCGGTGGGCTCGCCAGAGCGAGCCGAAAGACCGCAGGTCCCGCGCTCGACGCCAACATGTGCTTCATGCTGGCGAGCCAGGCCGTGCTTCCGGCGGTGACGGACCGGGTCGTGATCTTCAACGAGGCAGCGGCGCTGCTTCTGAGCGTCAGCGTCGTGACGTCGGGCTTCATGCTGCTGCCCCCGGCGGGCGAACGGCGCGCCCTTCGGGCCGCGCGCGCCATCGGGGCGGATATCATGCGCATTCTCCAAGGAAGCGATACGGCGGCCGCCCTCCGCAGACCGGTCCTGCGCCTGAGCCTGCACATCGAGAAGAGCGCCCATCTCGGCACCCGTCCGGGCTGGAGCCTGCTCGCCGCCCTCAACCTGGGAGAGGCCGTCGGCCGGCTCCGGCGACGCCTTGCGGAACCGAAAGGCGACAGGGCCTC